>CACCNJ010000005.1 GCA_902547295.1 uncultured SAR86 cluster bacterium
CAAATCTCCAAGAAATTGTATCTTTTTTGATTAAAAAAGATGTGAAGATTCTATCAACTGGTGGAACTTATAAAGCAATAAAAGAAATTACGGATAAGGTTACAGAAGTTTCTGAGTTTACTGGATTTGAAGAAATGATGGATGGAAGAGTTAAAACTCTTCATCCAAAGATACATGCAGGCATTCTTGCAAGAAGAGAATCTGATATGAAGGTGCTTAAAGAGAGAGGATATGAAACCATTGATTTAGTAATTGTTAATTTATATCCATTTACAGAAACTATAAAAAAAGGTTCTTCTTTTGAGGATGCGATAGAAAATATAGATATAGGTGGCCCTACAATGATCCGAGCTGCTGCAAAAAATTTTAAAGATGTCGTCATAGTATGCAATCCAAATGACTATAGTCATATTATTAGTGAGTGGAATGAAAATGATGGCATTTCATATGAAACAAGAAAGAATCTCTCTCAAAAAGTATTTGCCTTAATGGCCAATTATAATAAATCGATATCTGATTACCTCAAAGGAGAAGTTGAAGATATTCATTTCTATAATTTTTCAAATAATGTTAATTTAAGATATGGTGAAAACCCTCATCAAAATGCAACACTTTTTACTTTTGATAATTTAAAAAATAAAAATATCGCAAATGCTGAAATTATCCAAGGAAAAGAGCTTTCATATAATAATATTGTAGATGCTGATGCCGCTTGGGAATGTGTTAGGGAATTTAGTAATCCTGCTTGTGTTATTGTTAAGCATGCTAATCCATGTGGTGTTGCTGAGGCAAAATCAATCAATGAAGCTTATGACCTTTCTTTTAAAACAGATCCAACCTCTGCGTTTGGAGGAATTATTGCTTTCAATAAGAAATTAGATAAAGAAACAGCAAAAGAAATTAATCAAAGACAATTTGTTGAATTGGTAATAGCTCCAGATTATGAAAAGGATGCGATTAAAGATTTTTCTTCTAAAAAAAATATAAGAGTCCTTAGAGTTGATTTAGATCAAGATAATCCTTACCCAGGAACAATTAAGAAAGTCTCTGGAGGTATTTTGATCCAAGATGATGATACAAAAAAATTAGATGCTAACGAACTAAGATGTGTTACCCAGAGAAAACCCTCTGACGAAGAGCTTGATGATCTTTTATTTGCATGGAAAGTGGCTAAATTTGTAAAAAGTAATGCCATCGTTTATGTAAAGAACAAACAAACTATCGGTATAGGAGCTGGTCAAATGAGCAGAGTAATTAGTGCAGAAATTGCCAACTTAAAAGCCAAAGAAGAGGGATTGGAAGTAAAAAATGCTGTAATGGCATCGGATGCATTTTTTCCATTTAGAGATGGAATAGATAAAGCAGCCTCAAGCGGAATTGCTGCAATTATTCAACCAGGTGGGTCTATAAAAGATGATGAAGTAATAGCTGCAGCAAATGAACACAACATTGCAATGATGTTTACTGGAATGAGGCATTTTCGACACTAATGAAAGTTCTGATAATTGGTTCAGGTGGAAGAGAACATGCTTTGGCCTGGAAATGTGCTCAAGATGATATCGTAAAACATGTTTTTGTCTGTCCTGGTAACGCAGGAACCTATCTGGAGGATAAAGTAAGCAATGTTGATCTTAACTTAAATGAATTTAGCTCAATAGAAAAATTTTGTTTAGAAGAAAAGGTAGAGCTTGTCATTATTGGTCCAGAACAGCCACTTGTTGATGGTTTGACTGATTTTTTACAGAGTAAAAATATTAAAACTTTCGGTCCATCTAAAAATGCAGCTCAATTAGAGGGTTCAAAAACCTTTTCTAAAGATTTCTTCGTAAAGTACAACATTCCAACAGCCAAATACAAATCGTTCGACAACTTTGAAAGCTCATTAGAATATCTACATGAGATTTCTTTTCCAACAGTCGTTAAAGCTGACGGTTTGGCAGCTGGTAAGGGCGTAATAATTTGTCAAAACTCTGAAGAAGCAATAAAAGCACTAGATAGCATTTTTAATGATAAGGCCTTTGGAACTGCTGGTAATCGAGTAGTAATCGAGGAATTTTTAGAAGGTGAGGAAGCATCATTTATTGCTGTAGTAAGTAAAGATAAGATAATTCCATTGGCAACGAGCCAAGATCATAAGGCTGTAGGAGATGGTGATGTCGGGTTAAATACCGGAGGAATGGGTGCTTATTCTCCGGCACCAATAGTAACTGAAGAAATTCATAAAAAGATTCTTAATGAGGTTATGTATCCCACTATGAATGGTTTAATTAATGAAGGTTCGCCTTATTTAGGATTTCTTTATGCAGGGCTGATGATTAAAGATAATGAGATTAAGGTTCTTGAATTTAATTGCAGATTTGGTGATCCAGAAACTCAACCTATTTTATTAAGGCTTAATTCGAGTTTGGTTGAACTTTGCAAAGCAGCTATTGATGATGAATTGGATACATATTCAATTCAATGGACTGAAAAACATTCATGTGGAGTTGTAATTGCCTCTGAAGGCTATCCTGAAGACTATGAATCCAATAAAAAAGTTTCTATAAAAGAAAATAACATCAAAGATTCAAAGTTGTTTCATGCAGGAACAAAATATGAAAATGAAATGGTACTTACAAGTGGAGGTAGGGTTTTTTGTGCAACAGCACTAGGGAGCGATTTGAAAGATGCACAAAAAAACGCATATAATCTCGTAAATAATGTCGAATTTGACGGTGCATTTTTCAGAAAAGACATTGGATTCAAAGGAATTAAATGAGCATTTTAAATAATATCGTAAATGAGCTTGATATAGCTTTAAGAACTCTATCAGATAAAAAAACTGGAACTGATAGAGAGTATCCACCTGCGCCAAAAGAAAAAAATACTGAAGAGCTTTCAAAAAAAGAAAAAGATTTATCTATTCAAATGATGAGGATAAATCATGCTGGAGAAGTTGCTGCACAAGCACTATATCGTGGACAGGCTTTTGTATGCAAAGATCCAAAAATAAAAGAACATTTAATTCATGCTGGCGAAGAAGAAACAGATCATTTAGTTTGGTGTAAAAAAAGACTAGATGAGCTTGGTGGTAATAGTTCAATATTGAATCCCCTTTGGTATGCTGGATCGTTTGCCATTGGAGCTATTTTTGGTTCTATGGGAGAAAAGACAAGTCTTGGATTTGTTGAAGAAACAGAAAAACAGGTAGTTATACATCTTCAAAAACACTTAGATAAAATTTCAGAGAAAGATAAAGAGACTATTGAAATATTAAAGACCATGCAAGCTGATGAAGATCTTCATGCCGGGCAAGCAAATGAGTCAGGCGCAGAGGAATTAGAATCGCCTACAAAAAAAGTAATGGAAGTCACTGCAAAGATGATGACTTCTACAAGTGCTTACATCTAATAATATCTAAATGAATCAATCCACATCAGTAAACCAAGACAAAAACATGAGAAAGGTTGCCCTAACTGCTCTAGCTGGGACCAGTATTGAGTGGTATGACTTCTTTCTCTATGGTGCTGCAGCAGCTTTAATATTTCCAACTGCTTTTTTTGGAGAAATACCTGAAACAACAGCTTTGATTCTTTCTTTATTAACATTTGCTGCGGGTTTTATAGCAAGGCCTATAGGTGGAATAATTTTTGGTCACTTCGGTGATAGGGTTGGAAGAAAAAAAACTCTTATTGCAGCTTTGATGTTAATGGGCATATCTTCAACTTTAATAGGATTATTACCAACCTATGCAATGATTGGAGTTACGGCCCCTATTCTCCTTACACTTCTAAGATTTGCTCAAGGTCTTGCAATTGGCGGTCAATGGGGAGGAGCGATGTTGTTGGTTACCGAGAGTGCTCCCTCAAATCAAAGAGGATACTATGGTGCCTTTGCACAGGCTGGCGCTCCAATTGGTGTAATCTTAGCCAACTTAGCGTTAATTGTTACAAGCGCGCTAGTGTCTGAAGAATTTTTTAATACGTGGGGATGGAGAATACCTTTCTTAGCAAGTGCTGTTCTTATTCTAATAAGCATGTATATACAACTTAATCTTGAAGATACTAAAGCTTTTAAAGCACTAGCAACAAATTCAGATAATAGCTCAAATGAAAAAGTAAAAAGTTCTCCTGTTGTTGAGGCAATAAGAAGATATCCAAAAAGAATCATGCTTGCTGCAGGTGCTTTTTTATCAGTTCAAGTAACCTTCTACATTTTGATTGCATTTATGCTTGCTTATGGAGTTTCAAGTGCAAATATGGAAAGAGATGACATGTTAACTGCAGTTCTTATTGGCTGTGCCATTATGGTACCGCTTCAATTTATGTTCTCATCATATTCTGATAGAAACGGTAGAAAAGGAATATTTATGCTAGGAGCAATCCTTTCTGGGATTTGGGCTTTTGCAATTTTTCCATTAGTTGATACTGGAAATTTTTGGTTAATAGTCCTCGCATTAACCTTTGGACTTATTTTTTTAGCAATGATGTATGGCCCTCAGGCAGCTTTTTTTACCGAGCTTTTTAGTACTGAAGTAAGATATTCTGGTGCGACATTGGGGTATCAGTTTGGAGCAATCGTGGGAGGAGCTTTTGCTCCGACGATAGCGGTTAAGTTATGGTCTGATTTCGATATTTTTTGGGTATCTGTTTACATTGCATTTGCAGCATTCTTGACGCTAATTTCTGTTATGGCATTAACAGAAACATATCAATCAAACCTTGACGATTAATATCAAATCTTCAGGACTTCCACTTAATATTACAACCCATTGACGGAAACTGTTCATCTGAAATAGGTCTATTATTTTGTAAATTATCTATTGCCGTCCTTAAGTCTTTGCCTGATGGAATTTGGTCAGAGCCAGGAGATGATTCATCTAACCTTCCCCGATATACGAGTTTTTGATTTGAATCAAAAAGATAAAATTCAGGCGTACACTCAGCTTTATATTTTCTTGCTATTTCTTGCGTTTCATCAAACAGATATGGAAATGATAAGTCTAAAGAGTTCCACATTTCTTTCATTTTGTGAGGGTTATCTTGGGGATGACTAATAATGTCATTAGAACTTATAGCTATCATATTAATACTTTCAGCATAATCCTCTTCAAGTCGAATAATCTCATCATGATAATGAATGACATATGGACAATGATTGCAAATAAACATTATTAATGAAGGTTTATCTCTATCAATTGAGTCTGACGAAAAATTTTTATTAGACACTGAGTTTAGTAAATCAAACTCAATAAGATTGGTTTGAAGTTCAAGCATGCTTGAGTAAGTTAAAGCCATATTAATATTATAGACTCATTTGCTGCCACTTAATTGGAACGCCCTCTAGCTTATATCTATTTGATTCTTCTCGTAATTTTTCGTACTCAGTTTTTGAAGAGTAAACAGTAACTATCAAAGCATTTTCTTTATTAGCAGTTATTCTTAAAACCCTTCCCATTCTTTGAATTCTTTGTCTTTTAGATGATGAGGCACTTAGAATCATTGCTCCATCTGCCTCAGGCATATCAAAGCCTTCATCTAATGCAGTACAGCTTACCAAGACATTTAATTTGCCTGACTTAAAAGCCTCAAGATTTTCTTGTCTTTCATCGTCTTTAAGATCTGTATTATAAATACCTGACTTAAATCCTTTCTTATTTATAATTTTGTTGAAGTCTTTCGCCTGCTTCTTATTTTCAGTAAAAACAATCCAGCTATCTCTTTTATATTTTTGAATAAGCTCAACACCATATGGGATCCTATTCTTAGAATTTTTTACAAGCCTAGCTCTATTAAAAATTAGCATTTTCAATGGATAATCATTCATGTCTTGACCGCCAATAGTGGCTGCTCGTCTTTGTATGCTCTTTGTAAATTTTTTATATTTTTCTTCTTCTTCTGGTAATAAGGCTGCATAACCATAAAGAAGTTTAAAATTTACTATTACCTCATCTTCTCTAGCATCTATGTAATCGTAATCAAAGATGATATCTCCGAGAATCTTTTTAATAATGATATAAAAATTATCGTCATAGTCTCTCTCGGGAGTTGCTGATAATCCAAGTGTGGCATTCCAATTATTTGAGAGCATTTCTCCTCTTTTTTCTGTTCCAATTTTATGGCATTCATCAACTATTAATAACGTGTTTTGATAATTTACTTCTTCAATAATATTTTTTAATGAATCGATAGTTGTAATGCATATCTTTTTAAGTCCATTGGTTTGCTCTCCTCCTCCATTAAGTGAAATTTCTTTTGATTTAAATTCTTGTGAAAGACTTTCATACCACTGATCTAAAAGAGCTATTGAGGGGACTACAATTAGAATATTCTTTTTAGGATCATCTTCTAGATATTGTTTTAAACAATGAATAGCAAAGAATGTTTTTCCTCCACCGGTGACAACTTTAATGATGCCTCTTTTTTTTGCCCACCAAAGCGGGAAAGCCTTTTCTTGCCATTCCCTAAGTTTCAAAAAAATCTCCTTTCATCAAGCTTTCACCAATTAGAAAGACATTAATATTATGTTGTTGAAGGTATTCGATATCTTTTTTACTTTTTATGCCCGATTCAGCAATAAAAATATTTTCTCCTTCAAAAATTTTTTTTAGTTCAACTGAATTATTAATATCGACATCAAAAGTTTTTAAATTTCTATTATTGACTCCAATAATTGCATTAGAAAAATGCTGTACTCTTTGTAATTCCTCCTCATCATGAACCTCAATAATATAATCAAGCTTGAGTCTTTCTGCTATTTCTGAAAATTTTTTTAATTCTTCGTCATTTAGTATTGAAGCAATGAGTAAAATACAATCTGCTCCAATCAACTTTGACTCATATATTTGATACTCATCAACTATGAAGTCTTTTCTCAGGATTGGAAGACTAGTAATTGCTTTGACATCCATAAGGTATTGAATATTTCCTAAAAAATAATCTTCCTCTGTGAGAATGGAAAGTGCCGAGGCTCCAAAAGATTCATATTCTTTTGATTTTAAGACTGGATCAAAATTATCACTGATAATGCCTGCGCTTGGAGATGCTTTCTTAATCTCAGCAATTATAGCTTCAGCTTTATTCAGAAGACTTTTCTTAAAATTTGTTTCTTTAAGATTCTCGAAATCTATTTTAGAACTCAATTCTTCAAGCGATAGTCCTTGTTTTTTTTCTTCAAGTTTAGATTTTGTTTTTGCTACTATTTCATCAAGAATATTCATTATTCGTTCGAAACCCTCACATAATCTGCTAATTTTTGTGCAGCCTGTCCGTTATTCATGCAATCAAATGCCATTTCTACGCCATCACTTATAGAGTTAACTACACTTGCTACATATAAAGCAGCCCCGCTATTTAATGCGATCATGTCTTGCACAGCAGAACTCTCTCCATTAAATGCGCTATTCACAAGTAAAAGACTTTCGTCCGAAGAATTCGCAGCAATTTGATCAAATGAAGATAGGTTTAGTCCGTAATCTTTTGGAGAAATTTTATATTCGCTAACTTTATTGTCTTTTAATTCTGAAACAATAGTTTCTGAACAAATTGAAATCTCATCAAGACCATCATCGCCGTGAACAATCATGACGTGTTTCATATCAAGATTTTTTGCAACATCAGAAAACATTCTTACAAGCTTCTCATCATAAACTCCTAAGACCTGTTTTTTTGCACTGCATGGATTAGTATGCGGTCCTAACAAATTAAAAATAGTTTTTTCAGCAATTTTTTGTCTAACTGGCATCACGAACTTCATCGCTTCATGATGAAGTGGAGCAAATAAAAATACGAATCCAACTTTATCAAAAATTGATATTAATTTTTCTCTTTCATGATTAATGTTTGCACCTGACTGTGTAAGAAAGTCTGCACTACCAGATTTACTAGAAATTGCTTTATTACCATGCTTAGTGATTTTAGCTCCTGCAGCTGCAGCAACAAAAGATGAGGCAGTTGAGCAATTAAAAGTATGTAGACCTGTTCCACCTGTTCCACAAGTATCAATATGTGAACCATCACCTATGTCAAATTTTAAAGATTTTTCTTTCATGACAATTGCAGCAGCAGTAACTTCAGTCTCTGATATACCCTTTTCATTTAATCCAATTAGAAAAGATTCAATATCGTCATCATCAGACATACCAGACATTATTAAATTAATGGCTTCTTGCATCTCGTTAAGAGTTAGATCTTCTTTATTATTTATTTTGTTAATAAAGTCTTTCATATTTTCTTAATAAAGTTTTCTATAAGCTTTGTGCCGTTATTTGTATCAATTGATTCAGGATGAAACTGAACACCATAAATTGGTCTATTGATGTGCTCAACCGCCATGATTATTTCTTTATCATCACTCAAAGTTGCAGTCACATTGAGTTCGCTTGGCAAAGTTTTCATATCAATTATTAGGCTATGGTATCTTACAACATCATAAGATTTTTCAATTTCACTAAAAAGCAGGCTTCCATCATGATCGATGCTTGAGGTTTTTCCATGAAAAACTTCTGGTGCCTTAATAATATTTCCACCAAAAGCTGCACCAATTGCTTGATGTCCTAAACACACTCCAAGAATTGGAACTTCTGAAGACTTAATGAGTTCAACTGATATGCCTGCTTCTTTTGGGGTGCATGGACCAGGTGATATTACAATCTTGCTTGGATTGTTTTCCATAATTTCAGATACGGACATTTCATCATTTCTTATGACTTTGATGTCTTGTTCAAACTCACCAATATAATGGACTAGGTTATAGGTGAAACTATCATAATTATCTATAACAATGATCATGAAATCATCTCCATCGCGTCTAAAAATACTTTTGATTTTTGGACACATTCCTCCCATTCCTTTTTTGGATCAGAATCAGCAACTATGCCTGCTCCGGCTCCAACGTGAATTTTGTTATCCCTTATTACAGCTGTTCTTATCGCGATCGCAGTATCAATATTACCATTCCAAGATATATAACCTATTGCGCCGCCATATATACCTCTTGAACTTGGCTCAAGCTCATTAATTATTTCCATGGCTCTTATTTTTGGTGCACCTGAAAGAGTCCCAGCCGGCAAAGTAGCTTTAAGAGCATCAGTAAAATTTAATCCCTTGGATAATGTGCCTACTACATTTGATACTATATGCATGACATGGGAGTATCTTTCGATTACCATTTTTTCAGTTAGTTTCACACTACCAATTTCAGAAACTCTTCCAACATCATTTCTTCCAAGATCTATAAGCATAAGATGCTCAGCTAATTCTTTCGGATCATTTAATAAATCTTTCTCATTATTTTTATCCTCATCCACATTTGCACCTCTTTTTCTTGTACCTGCAATTGGTCTGAGAGTAATATTGCTATCTTCTAATCTAACTAATATTTCAGGTGAAGATCCAACCACCTCACACTCATCAAGGTTGAGGAAATACATATATGGTGATGGGTTTATCTGTCTTAGGGCAGAATATAATTCAAATGAATCGCCGTTGAAGGATTGATAAAAATCTTGTGCTAGTACAACCTGCATTACATCACCTTCTTTTATATATTCTTTAATTTTATTCACAGACGAAATGTACTCATTTTTTGTAAAATTTGATTTAAATTCTAATTGCCCAATAGTATTTGAATAAGAAGTTTCTTCAAGTTCTCCAGAATGATCAATGCTGTTTTGAATCTCATCAATGATTGCCAAAGCATCTTCATATAATGTCTTTTGAGGGTTTGCATTATAAACAGCTTGAATACTATTGTTAAAATTGTCGTAAACAATTATTTTTTCAGACTTTACCAAATAGATATCTGGCATATGTACATCAAATTTTGAGTCTTTTCTTTGAAGGGCATTAATTCTATTTTCAGCATACTTAGCACTTTCATACGCAAAAAAACCGACATATCCTCCATAAAATCGTGGCATACCATCTAAAATTGGGGTCTTGTATTCAGCAATTAATTTATTTAGTTCATTCAGGGGCTCTTTGCATTCAATTAGATTAGTTCCCAGAGCTGTTTTAATTTCAATTTTATTATCTGATACTTTAATAGAGTCTTTGCAATCCAATCCAATAATTGAGTACTGAGCCCATTTTTCCCCACCTTCAATGGATTCAAGCAAGAAAGTATTTTTTTTATTCTTAATTTTTGAAAATACTTTTATGGGTGAATCTAAGTCTTTATCAATAGTTTTAATCAATGGAACAATATTAAATCCATCTTCTGCAAATTTTATGTATTCTTCTTTACTTATCATTAGCAAGTATTTTTTTAACCTCTATTGAATCTTCAACATTTATATCCTTTTCTTCAAACCACCCAGAGTTTACTTCAAGAGCATATTTAGCTGCCTTAGTTGAACAAACAGAATCTTTTGAAAACGGAACCATATCATATATTTCTATTATTTTTCCTTTAATATCAATGTATGCAACGCTTAATGGAACAAAAGTATTTTTCATCCACATACATTGTTTTCCTTCATACGGCCAAATAAATAACATTCCATAGTCCTTTGGAATAGATCTTCTGTACATAAGTCCTGTTTTTCTATCTTCATATTTTGAAACAATCTCTATCTCAGATAGATATTCTTTAATATCTATAACTTTTGATGCATGAAGATTGCTTACAAAAAATAGAAATATAAAGTACTTAAATAATTTTTGAACGAAGTTCAGATATTGTTTGCTCATAATTTTCAGTATTGAATATAGCTGAGCCTGCTACAAATGTATCAGCGCCTGCCTCAGATGCTAGACCAATTGTATCCTTATTTATTCCACCATCTACCTCCAAGCGGACATCTTTTCCAGACTCATCTATCATTTTTCTAACTTGAGCAATTTTTTCAAGCGAGCTATGAATAAACGATTGGCCTCCAAAACCAGGATTTACACTCATAATTAATACTAAATCTAGATCCTCAAGAACACTTTCTAGCGTATGAAGTGGGGTTGCAGGATTGTAAACAAGTCCTGCTTTACAACCTTTGTCTTTTATTGAGTGAATTGATCTATGAATATGTTTGGTTGCTTCGGGATGAAAACTAATTAAGTTTGCTCCAGCATCTATAAAGCTTTGGGCCAATTCATCTACTGGATCTATCATTAAATGAACATCAATAAATTCTTTTATGCCGTATTCTCTTAAAGCTTTGCAAACCATTGGTCCGATAGTGAGATTTGGAACATAATGATTATCCATTACATCAAAATGAACCCAATCAGCTCCTGCATCAAGGACATTACGTACCTCTTCTCCAAGTCTTGCAAAATCAGATGCTAGGATAGAAGGTGCAATTATATTTTTCTGGTCACTCATAACTTAATTTTGATCATTATATAGGCTATTAGCAAGTTTTAAACGTTCATGCGTTCCAACATCTATCCATAAATCATTAGATTTGTGAGCCGATACATTTCCATTATTAAGATAATTTGGAAGTACTGTATCCCAAATATTAAAAGAATCCGAACTAAAGTTTTTTTCCTTAAATATGATTGGATTTATAATGGAGATACCACTCCAAGTTAAATCATTAAACTCGTCTATAGCAACTTTATTATCTTTGATGCAAAAGTCCCCTTCCTGGTTATGAGATGGATTTGGAACTCCAATTAAATGAGCAGCATCAATTTCTTTTGGCAAATTTTTAATATCAATTTTATGAAAAATATCAGAATTCATAACTAAGAAATTTTCATCGCCCAATAAATCTATAGCATTCAAAATACCTCCACCAGTTCCTAAAGGCTTATCTTCTTTTGAAAACTCAATATTAATATTGGAGAATTTTTCTTTTACATGATTTTCAATCATATGACCAAGATGAGAAATATTAATAACGAATTCTGTAAAGTCATTTTTAATTAAGTGTTCAATGTTGTGTTGGATTAAAGTTTTATCGCCTATTTTTAAGAGCGGTTTGGGAGTTTCTTTGGTTAAGGGTAATAACCTTTTGCCATACCCAGCAGCTAATATCATTACTTTCATAATTGCTCAACAGTTTTCAATAAAAGTGGTTGAACTTCTTGTTCTAAAAAAAGTTTAGAAGAATGTTCTTCAGGAATCATCTTTATAAGATTTTTTAAAATTAAGGGCATATCTTTTAATCTAAAACTCCTATCTTTTGTTAAATATAAATCTGATAGAGTTCCAAGGATTCTAAGATTTCTTTGTATGCAGCCCCATCTAGTAAATTCAAAACATGCATCATCTGAATATTCTGATTTAACATTTGTTGAGAAAAAATTTAAAAAACTCTTAATGTTGGAAATATCTGCTTCAAAATAGTGATCTACTAAGATCCCTGCCATATCAATACCAATTGGTCCCTTTTTCATATCTTGATAATCGATAACTGTTAAATGATTATTCTTATTAAGTACTAAGTTACGTCTTTCAAAATCAAAATGACAATTAACCCAAGGATGTTGATAAAGCTTATCAATGGTGTTCGATATTAAGTCATTAATAGATTTATCTGATGCAAGATTTAAAAATTTTTGGCAAAAAACTTTATCAAATAAGCTCATCTGATTAATTAAGTCTTCTTTTGAAAATTCTTCCAGATTCTTGATTTCAGATTCTTGTAATTCAATCAAAAGATTTAATGAGCTTTCTAATAGCTCTTTCTTATTATCGTCATTAAAAATTGATATCAAGTCTTTGTCTCCCAAATCCTCCTGAATAGTGACTCCAGCTTGTTTATCGTGATAAATAATATCTACACCCGAAATATGATTTCTTTTAAGCTCGTTAGATATATTAATAAAATTTTCGTGATCGCCTTCGATCGGGTCTAAGTAGCACAAAATTATTGTTTCTTTGGCATCATTAATTATTCGCCAATACTCTCTTCCACTAGCTTCTCGTTTTAATGGAATTACCTCTAGAGGATTAAAGTTAAATTTTTTACTTAAATTTATTACTTCTTCTTCTTTCAACTAACTATTCTTAATTTCATCAGGCAAGGGAGTATCTTCAGGAACAAAGAAATCTGGCATTAATTCTCCAAAAGGAACCGAAGCATATTTTGAGAAGTCTTTTACCCCAGATTCATATAAAACAATATCATCTATGCAAAAATTTCCAGTGAATTCTTTAGAGTCTTTTGTAAGAATCTCGTATGCTGAGTCAGCCATGATGTCTACATTTCTTGAAAGTTTCATAATTTCATCCCCACCAAGATGATTTTGTACAGCTGCTGTTGCTATTGCAGTTCTTGGCCAAAGTGCATTCACAGCTATACCGAATTCCTTAAATTCTTCTGACATTCCAAGAACACACATACTCATTGTGTACTTAGCCATTGTGTACGCAACTGTTCCTGAGAACCATTTAGACTCCATGTCTAGAGGTGGCGCAAGATTTAAAATATGTGGATTATTAGATTTTTTTAAATGAGGTAAGCAATATTTACTTACCATGTAAGTGCCTCTTCCATTAATTTGGTGCATTAGATCATATCTTTTCATTTCAGTATCAGTGACATTCGTTAATTGGATTGCTGAAGCATTATTAATACAAATATCAATTCCACCAAAATGATCAACAGTTTGATTAATGGCGTCTCTGACATTATCTTCATTTCTTATGTCACAAATCACTGGCAATGCTTCACCACCTGCTTCAACTATTTCATCAGCTGCGGTATATATTGTTCCTGGTAGCTTAGGATGTGGTTCTGCTGTTTTTGCAGCTATAGCTATTTTTGCCCCATCTTCAGCCGCCTTTTTTACCATAGCAAGGCCTATACCTCTGCTTCCACCAGATATAAAAATTACTTTATCTTTCAAACTCATATTTTTTTTCCTCTAATTATTAAAACTTTTCCATATAAGGACGTAAATCTAGTTCATGCGTCCATGCGCTTCTATGCTGCGTATGAACAAACCAATACGCATCAGCAATTGCATTAGGTTGTAGAATACCGTCTTTTTCTTTTAAAGCATATCTGTCAGGGAAATTTTCTTTTATAAATGCAGTATCTATTGCTCCATCGATTACAAAATGAGCAACATGAATGCCTTGAGGTCCAAGTTCTCTAGCCATACTTTGTGAAACTGCCCTTAAAGCAAATTTTGCACTAGCAAATGCAGAAAAACCGGATCCACCCCTCATTGAAGCAGTCGCTCCAGTAAAAAAGATAGACCCCTCATTCCTTGCCGTCATATATTTTGCAGCCTCTCTTCCAGTTAAAAATCCTGCAAAAGCTGCCATTTCCCAAACTTTCTTGAAGACTCTTGATGTAGTATCAACTATAGGAAAAAAAACATTTGCACCTGGGTTAAAAATAACAACATCTATAGGAGCAACCTCTTCCTCGACTTCTTTGAAAAACTGTGCGATTTCGTCCTCGTCTCTAGCATCAACTCCATATCCCTTTGCCCATCCACCAGAATTATTAATTTCATCTGCCAATTTATTTACTTTCTCAATGCTTCTAGGACGTCTAGCTGGACAAACTTTATAGCCGTGACTTGCAAATTTCTTTGTCAACGCTGCTCCTGTAGCGTCACCAGCACCAATGATAATAGCCGAAAATTTTGAAAAATCTTTCATAACAGTGTTTAATTGTTTTACTTTACAAAATTGTTAATAGAAATGATAGTAGACTTTATTTTTGATGTAGCAAGTCCAAATACATATCTTGCTCATAAAATTATTCCTCAAGTAGAAGAAAGAACAGGCGCAAAATTTGAATACATCCCATGTCTATTAGGTGGAATTCATAAATTATCTAACAATCAACCACCCTTTATCGCTTATGCAGATTGCAAAAATAAAAGTGATTATCAAATCATAGAAATAGATAGATTTGTAAAACAGCATAGTCTTACAAATTATAAATTTAACTCTCATTTTCCTCCTTCAACCATTCAAATACAAAGAGGTGCAATTGCAGCAAAAGAGCTAGGTATCTTTGAAGATTATTTTGAATGTGTAATTAGTGCAATGTGGGAGCAGGATAAAAATATATCTGATGTTGAAATTCTTAAAGAAGTTCTTAAAGAAGACAATTTAGATGTTGAATCAATTATGGATATTGTTCTTTCCCAAGATTGTAAAGATAAATTAATCAAAAACACTGATGACGCTGTAAATAGAGGATGTTTTGGGGTCCCAACATTTTTCTACGACAATCAAATATTTTTTGGTAAAGATCATCTTCATCAACTTGAACAATATATCAATTTAAATAAATAGTAGAACTTTTTAAACAAAAATCTATCAAACTAATAAAATATCTATTGAATGAAAAAAATAACGAAAATATTTTATCTTTTGGTTTTGATTTTTAATCAAAATTTCTTATTTAGTAATATTTTAGAATCTGATGTTTTTGTGGAAAACAATACTAATAGTTCATGCATGATATATCAGCCATATTTAGGTGTTGTAAAGGATGCAGAAAGCTTAGATATAAAGTCTGATAAATTTGAAATAACAGACGAGAAAGTTTTGATATTGAATGATAATGTGCGAATTGATTTCCCTGAGGGCATTCTCAATGCCGGTAAAGCAAGAATTGATCAAGAAAATGGTTTTGTTAATTTTAAAAAAGGTGGCGAACTTATATTAAAAGACTATTTTTTTAATTCAGAGGAAGGAATCTTTGATAGGAATAAGTTATTTGTAGACTTCACTGACGGGGAAACTTACATAAACAATAGAGGTTTTGTAATTAGCTTCAAAAAACTAACTGGTAATCTAGATAATCAAATAACTTTAGAAGACATATCAATGACTTCATGCAAAGATCCAAAAAATGGCTGGAAGTTAAATGCTGAAAGCATAACGCTAGACGATAATACTATGAGGGGCTATGCTAAAAAAGTTAAGGTAAACGCATTTGATAGAACTATCTTAAGGATACCTTATCTACCGTTTGCCACTTCACAAGAGAGAATGTCTGGTTTTTTAGAACCTAAGATATCATATTCATCTGATGGGTTAGATTTCATGATTCCATACTATAGAGTTTTATCAGAGACATCTGATTTTACAATTGCGCTCAGAAATATATCGGATAGAGGTCTAGGTTTTGAAGCAAATTCTAGAAATCTCCACGGAAATTATAACCTAAGAAGTATTGATTTTATTTATTTTAATAATGATAAAGAGTATGAAAGTATCTATCCATCAGATTCTGATTCAAGGTGGGCATTTAGCATAAATGATTCTTTTGGTGATAAAAAAAATTTTTGGGTAGATGTAGATTGGTCAAAGTCATCAGATAGTTTGGTTTTGAGAGATATTCCAGGAGACATTACATCAATTGGAAGTCAAAGAGAACAAAGTTTAAAACAAAATGTAAAAATTAATGGTGCATTTAAAAATTTTCAAGTTAGTGTTTCTCAAGAAGGGTATCAAGCCTTAAATCCAATTCTTACAAATGGTTATAAAAAATCTCCTTCAATAAACTTAAATTATTTTAAAAACTTCAAAAATGTTTCCGTTCATGAGTACTTAAACTATACAAATTTTGTTGCAGATACCATTCACGGGTTCTTTGGTATAGATAAAAATAATAAATTTAGATCATCTATACCAAACCCTGTTGAAGGAGAGAGAATTTTTTATATGCTAGAAATTTCAAATTCTATGAATTTAAATGGCTATCAATTAAATACATCTGTTGGCGTAAGGGGTATTGATTTTGACATTGTTGATAATAAAACAAATCCTAATTCAGTGATGGTTCCAACTTTTAAGTTTGATTTAAGTACCTTATTAATCATGAAAAGTGGAATGAAAAGCCATGTATTAAAACCAAGAATATTTTATGGGTATGTTGGGCATGAAGAACAAGATGATAATCCTGTCTTCGATACTTATAAGTTGCGCATGATGAATCAGGTATTTAATCTTAATCGCTTCACCGGAATGGATAGAATTGGTGACCAAAATTTTTATTCATTGAGTATGGAATATAAAAGGCGTCAAATGAATATGAATAATATCTCTTTAAAGATAAGTCAAAAATTCTATCTAAAAGACAGAAAAGTATTTATCAATAATATGAATATGAATTCAATGCTCTCTGACATGATGTCGAATACTATGAATATGGGAATAATGTCGAATTCAATGAATATGAACACAATGTCTGATTCAATGGATATGGGAATGATGACTATGATGAATGGTGACAAAGATCCAATAATGATTATGGCTAAATGGATGCCAAATATGAAAACAATGTTTATGGCCTCAGGAAGCTATTCTGGAGAGATGAAGAAGTTTCCAATGGCAGGACTAACAATAAATCATATGTTTGATAAAGGAAAAGTTGGGTATGCAAAAAGATATACCAGGATGACAGGAGATTTTAATCAAACTCTAGACTACTCTGAATTTTTTACTAATCTTAAAATAAAGGACAATGTGAGTTTTGTTGCAGAAGTTAAGAGAGACGATGAAAATAGTTCTAATATCGAATCCTCTGTTGGGATTGGATTTGAGAATTGTTGTTTTTCTTTTAGGATCTTAGCTTCAGATAAAAACTTATCGAAGTATCTGGACGGCTACCGACCTGAAGCATATCAATATTTAGGTGATGCTTGGGATGATATAATTAGAATTGAAAGCAAAAGTAGAATTAATTTTGAATTCGAGCTAAAAGGATTGAACTCTTCCTTTGAAAAAGTTTCAAGATTCATGAATAATTCACTATTGAGCCACTAAAATCTTATGAAAAAAACTTTTATAACATCACTTTTAATATCATCTGCTTTATTAAATGCAAAAATTGAGCTTTTGGATAGAATTGCAATCATAGTAGACGATGGTGTTGTGATGGAGTCTCAAATCAACAAGGCAATGGCAACCCTTGAAGAAGGATATCGAGAACAAAATATTCAATTACCTCCTAAAGATGTCCTTTTAGATCAAATAAAAGAAAGATTAATAATTGAAGAACTCCAACTTCAGCTTGCTGACAGAGCTGGCGTAAAAATAAGCGATGCAGAATTAAACTCTACCTTCTCAAGGTTAGCATCTAATAATCAAATGTCGCTTGAAGAATTTATATCATTTATTGAAACTAATGGAGATTCATACGAAGAAGTTCGTGAAACGATGAGAAAAGAGATGCGTATTCAAAGAATACAAAGAGGAAGAGTTAACTCAAATATCGAAATTACTGAAAAAGAGTTTGAAGCATTTTTAGCAACAGATGAGAGCCTTGGCGAACTTGAACCAGAACTTCAAGTTAGACAAATTTTGGTAAAAGATAAAAGTATTGCTGACAAGGTCATCAATCTTATAAATGAGGGAACAAGTTTTTCTGAATTAGCTTCGGAATATTCTATAAGCTCAAACGCGTCAAATGGAGGCCTAATGGATTGGAGAAAGACAATAGATATGCCTGAACTATTTGAAAACGCTTTAAAAAATAAATCTATTGGATATGTGACAGAACCATTGGAAAGCGGCTCCGGTTTTCACATCCTAAAACTTGAAGATAAAAGAGGACAATTTGTTCAATTTGAAGATCAATGGAATGCTCGTCATATACTTATGATTCCATCTGCAATCAGAAGTGATGATGAGACAGAAAGCCAACTTCAAGAAGTAAGGCAAAGAGTTATGGATGGTGAAGATTTTGCCTTGCTTGCTGAAGAGTTTTCAGAAGATCCAGGCTCTGCAAAAATTGGTGGTGATCTTGGTTGGATGGGTCTTGGAGTTTTTACACCTACATTTGAGGAAACTATGCTTAAAACTGAAGTCGGCTCGATTTCAGAGATATTTGAAAGCGAATTTGGCTATCACTTTCTTGAGGTTTTAGGAAAAAGAAATCATGAACTTACCGATAAACTCATTGAAGATAGAGCTTATGGAATGCTTTATTCAAGAAAATTTGATGAAGAACTTGAGAATACATTAAGAACAATGAGAGCAGAAGCTTTCGTAGAATTTAAAGACCTAGATTGAAAAAAATTATCTATTCGCCTGGTGAGCCAAGTGGAATCGGTCCAGACTTAATAATTAAATTATCCTCTTCAAATTTATGGGAAGATCTTAAAATACCCATTGTTTCTATTGGTGATCCAAAACTTTTTTTAGACAGGGCAGCTTTGTTGGAGAAAAAAATAAAAATTATTGAATTGGAGTCACTTAATCAGGTAAGTAAAAATAGCAAAGGGCTTATACAAATTATAAAAGTGACTAAATGCTCTAATACCAAGCCGGGAAAACTATATAAAAGCAATGCTCAATATGTTCTTAATAATCTCACTTACTCTATTGAACAAACTATGCAAAATGAAGGAACGGCATTGGTAACAGGCCCATTAAGTAAAGAAAATATCATTTCAATTGATAAATTATTTACTGGGCATACTGAATATATAAAAAAAATTACCAAAAGTAAGGATGTTTTAATGATGCTTGCGTCGGATCAGTTACGTGTTGCCCTAGCTACAACTCATATACCTCTTAAGAATGTATCTAGAACAATATCGAAAAAATTAATTATTAACAAGGTAAAAATTCTTAATGAAGATTTAAAAAATAAGTTCAATATTAAAAAAC
This sequence comes from uncultured SAR86 cluster bacterium, assembly GCA_902547295.1. Classification (GTDB taxonomy): domain Bacteria; phylum Pseudomonadota; class Gammaproteobacteria; order Magnimaribacterales; family D2472; genus SAR86A. The sequence goes on from CACCNJ010000005.1 coordinate 19,516, forward strand.
CTAATATAAAGGTCCTTGGTCTTAATCCTCATGCAGGAGAGAACGGTAAAATAGGCAAAGAAGAACAAGATCATATAAAACCAGCAATAAGAGAATTAAGAAAGAAGAAAATTAACGTATCAATGCCCATTTCAGCAGATACTGCATTTTCTAGAAAATCATTGAAAGAGGCTGATGCCTATTTGGGTATGTATCACGATCAAGTTTTGCCAGTCTTAAAAACCTTAAGTTTTGGAAACTCAATTAATATTACACTTGGAATTCCAATAATTAGGACTTCTGTTGATCATGGGATTGCTTTGGATATTGCTGGAACAAATAAATCAGATCCCTCATCATTAATACTAGCCGTAAAAACTGCAAAGAAATTGATTTAATGAGATCAAGAGATATTAGAAGAAAATATGGTCAAAACTATCTAACAGATAAATCAGTATTGTTTAAAATGGCTGATGCAATATCACCAATATCTTCAGATAATTTCTTGGAAATTGGTCCTGGTCTTGGAGCCTTAACTGAACAAATTAATAAAGATGATATAAATATTATTGCGATCGATATAGATTCAGAAAATACAGAGATATTAAAAAAGAAGTTCACCGGTCCTGCAAACTTTCAATTCCTAACTGATGATATTTTAAAATATAAGATTAAAAATGATCGGCAAAGAATAGTTGGAAACCTTCCCTATAATATTTCTACTCAAATAATTCTAAAGCTCATAGATAGCTGTGAGAAGATACTTGATATGCATTTTTTAGTACAAAAAGAAGTAGCTGAAAAGATTGCAGGGAAAGTTGGAACTAAAAGTTGGGGCAAGTTAGCTATTAAAATTGCTGCTTTTTTTGATAACGAAATTTTGTTTGATGTTCCCCCTGAGGCATTTGATATAAAACCTAAGGTAAATTCAAGCTTTTTAAGGCTTATGCCAAATGAGAATCTTAAAGAAAATATAAATCAAAAAGATAATTTTTTTAAGTTGATTGACTTAGCTTTTGCATCAAGAAGAAAAAATATCAAGAACAACTTAAAAAGCTTAAGTATTAATTGGAATGAAGTTGATATTGATCCAACTAAAAGACCTGAAGAAATATCTCTTAATGATTATCTTCTCCTCTCAAAGGTTTTAGTGCTCTGATGTCTCACTATGTGATTGGAGATGTGCAGGGTTGTTATGATGAACTTATTAATTTATGTTCAAAAATAAAATTTAATCCAAAAAAAGATAAATTAATCTTTGCTGGAGATCTCGTTAATAGAGGTCCTAAGTCGCTTGAAGTCTTGAATTTCTGTCTTGAAAATAAAAAATCTATTAAAGCTGTTCTCGGCAATCATGATTTTTATCTCTTATATCTTATAGAACACAAAAAGAATAATAGATCATTAAAAACAATTCTAAACGCTAACAATATTTCTAAAATACACAAATGGCTAAAAAAACTACCACTACTACTAAAATTTAAAATTAATGGTCACAATTTTTGGATTTCTCATGCTGGAATACCGTATATATGGGATTTTAAAACAGCCAAAAAACTATCAAAAGAAGTTCAGGTTGCTCTTAAAGAAGATTCCTATAATTTACTGAAAAATATGTGGGGCGATACTCCAAGCAAATGGAACACTAAACTAGTTAAATACAAGCGCAATAGGGTAATAATCAATTACTTTACTAGAATGAGATTTTTAGATAACAAAGGTGCTCTAAAGTTAAAGAAAAAAAATCTAAAATCAGAAAAAAATCATATTCCTTGGTTTGAGCAAACTACTCATAACTTAAAAGAAGATGAGTCTATTATATTTGGGCATTGGGCAGCACTTGAAGGAAAAACAAATTTAGATAATATAATCGGCTTAGATACTGGATGTGTTTGGGGTAATAAACTAACAGCAATAAGATTAGAAGATAAAAAACTATATCAAGTAAGAAGAAAATGAAAGTTTACAAAGTTGGTGGTGCTGTAAGAGATTCGCTTATGGGCGTTAAGTCTTCCGACAATGATTGGGTCGTTGTGGGCTCATCTCCTGAAGAAATGGTAGCAAATGGTTTTAAACCAATAGGTAAGGACTTTCCAGTATTTTTACACCCAGAAACAAATGAAGAGTATGCTCTAGCAAGAACAGAGAAAAAAACAGGAACTGGTTATAGTGGGTTTACGTTTTATTACGGAAAAGACGTTACTATAGAAGAAGATCTATCAAGAAGAGACTTTACTATCAATGCTATTGCTCAAGATGATGCTGGTATCATTATTGATCCTTTTAATGGTCAAGATGATATAAAAAATAAACTTTTCAGACACGTTTCTGACGCTTTTTTTGAAGATCCTTTAAGAGCAATTAGATTAGCAAGATTTTTTTCTTATGATCATCTTAAAGATTTCGATATAGATGCATCTACTATTGAATGCATTAAAAAAATTGTTTCATCGAGAGAAATAGCAGACATTTCATCAGATAGAATCTGGTCTGAAACTGAGAGAGCTTTATCTAATTCAAATCCAAGTAATTACTTTGAAAAAATAATATCTTTAAACTTATTAGACCCTTATTTTAGTAAGCTAACAAAATCTTATTGTGACAGCCACAACAATAAGATATTGAGGTGGACTGAACTTCAAATAAATAATGATTTCGAATTAGGAAGCGAGCTTCCCCTCCCCAATGATTTCAAAAATATTGTTGAGGTATGTAAAAGTGCATTGAAATTAAATAAAGATACCAATCAAGACGACTTAATTTTATTAATTGATAAAATTAATTTTGATAGAAATTTTGAATTAATTAATCAGTTAATTTCGCTACCTCATTTTAGCGAAAACAAAGATTTTATTTACCAGCTTGCAAAAAAAATTAAAACAACTGATTTCTCATATTTATCAAATGTATCAAAGGAGAATATTGAGGAAGAAAAGATTAAAATATATAAAGAAATTATTAACAGCTAAAAATGAATAAAACAATTTTTATAACTGGGGCTGCTAAAAGAATTGGTAAAGAGATAGCTCTTACCTTTAAAGAATTAGGCTGGAATATTATTATTCATTACAACTCATCAAAAGAAGCAGCTGATGATCTTGCCGCTGAAATAAATAATTCAAATGCTAACTCTGCAGTTACTGTTCAAGGAAATTTAGATGTCAAAGAAGATGTTGAAAAAATTATCAGTTTAGTTCTTGATGCATTTCCGAGTATAGATCTACTAATAAATAATGCGTCCACTTTTTATCCTACTCCAATTGATGATATTTCAGAAGATCATTGGGAGAAATTAATTGGAAGTAATTTAAAAGGACCGTTGTTTTTAATTAAAGGGCTCAAACAAAAACTTAAAGAATCAAACGGATCAATTATTAACATCACTGATACCAATTTATCAAAAGGGGTTGCTAATTACTCCATTTATTCTGCTGCAAAGGCTGGATTAGAGGCAATTACAAAAGGACTGGCAAGAGAGTTAGCTCCTGAAATAAAGGTAAATGCAATTGCTCCAGGTGCAATGCTTGAACCACCAGATGTTACTTGGACTGAGGAACAAAAAAATAAAGTCATTGATTCTATTCCCCTTAAAAGGATGGGTTCAGAGAAAGATATTGCTGAAGCAGTAAAATTTATAGCTGATTCTGAATATATAACTGGGCAAATTATAAAAGTTGATGGAGGTAGATCGCTCTAATGAAGCCTCTAGATGATGCAAAGTTCTCAGGAACCAAGGAAGTTGATGAAAAACTCAGAATTAGCTCATCAAAGCTGCAACCATGGATTGACGAGAATGTACCTAATGCCGGTAAAATCGAAACGATTGAGCAATTTAAAGGTGGTCAAAGTAATCCAACCTATAAAATTATCACCAACAAAAAAAGTTTAGTACTGAGACGGAAACCTCCTGGAAAACTTCTACCTTCAGCGCATGCTGTTGATAGAGAATATAAAGTAATAACTGCTCTTTATGAAACAGATGTTCCAGTTCCTAAAACCTATGGACTATGTGAAGATGATGATGTTGCAGGAACTGCATTCTTTGTAATGGATTTTTTAGATGGTGATCTTTTTTGGGACCCAATGATTCCCTCAATGACAAATAGAGATAGAACAGAAATATATAATAATAAGAATAAAACTCTAGCAAAACTTCATAGTGTTGATTATAAAAAAATTGGTCTTGAAGATTATGGTAAACCTGGCAACTATGTTGCTAGACAGGTATCAAGATGGTCTAAGCAATATAGGGCTTCAGAAACAGACAATATTGAAGCTATGAATAATCTAATTGACTGGTTGCCAAAAAATATACCTGATGATGATGAGACAACTATAGTTCATGGCGATTACAGATTAGATAATATGATATTAAAAAATAATGAAGTAGTTGGTATTCTGGATTGGGAACTATCAACTCTGGGCCATCCAATCGCAGACTTTAGTTATCACTGTTTATCATGGAGAACTCAAGAAGCTTTTTGGGACGAAGCTAAGCTCAAAGAACTTGGTATACCCTCTGAAAGGGAATATATGGAAATGTATTGTGAGAATTCTGGTAAAGATTTGTCTAAAAATTGGGAATTTTATATGGCTTTTAATATGTTTAAGATTGCTGGAATTTTACAGGGCATACTAGGAAGAGTAAGAGATGGAACAGCTGCATCAAAACATGCTGAGGAAAGAGGCAATATGGTCTTTCCTCTTTCTGAAGCAGCGTGGTCAACAATTGAAGAAAATTTTCTTAAGTAATTTCTTTATCTTTTAACAAAGAAAAGCGTAATACCTGATACTGAAGTCACTAGAGCAAGAACTGATAAAATTTGTAGCAAGATATTATTTATATTATCTCGTTCACGATAATCCATAATATGTAGTGACCACAAAAAATCCCATATTCTCCATGAGTCTGATCTTATTGATCCAATATCGCCCGTCATATATCCAACATAGACATTGATACCGTCCTTGGTATCTGTCGTAACTTTATATACTGGTAGATCTCCTCTGTATTCTGCACCGGGATATAGCTCTGTTACTAAACTTACCTCCATTGGATTTAAAGTAGTTTTTTGAGCAGTTATTTTTATGGCCTCTTCCTTCGTAATAGGTTCTATGGCGTTACCTTCAGGATAAGTTTGATAAGTCTTTTTACCCTCCTCTATAGTTTCGATTACAGAAATGCCAAGCCTATCGAATATCCGATACTCTATATCTTTGGGAAGACGATACTGCTCTCCCCTAACCAATTCAATTTTATTGTAGGCAAAATAAATTCCAGATATCGTCCACAGCAATAGCTGTATTGAAACAAATATACTTAAATACCTATGAAAATTTCTTACAAATCTTTTTGTTTTCATTAAATTAGTTCTTTTAAAGGCACGGATACGAACTCATATTTGTGAATTTCGTCACTCTCAAATAATATATCATCATTTTCATCTATTTGAAGAACTATATCTATATCAAGAGTTCTGGCACTAAATTTTGGAGCATTTCTATTTCTTCCAGCATTATCTTCAATTAACTTTAATTTTTTATTAAGGCCCTTAAAATCCAGTTCAGAATTTCCACAAACTACTGAGTTAAGAAAATCATCACCTTCAAAGCCTTCAGCTTTTGTTTGATGAATTGATGAAGATTGAGTGTTTGAAAGTATTTTTTTTAGTTCTTCTAAAGCAAATTCTAAATTTTTCTCGGCATTAATATTGCTGCCTAAGGATAAGAAATATTTCATTATCTATGAATTATGAGGCCAACATCTTTAGCACCTCGAAGTGCTCCAGGCTTAGACACACGCAATTTGATCGATTCAACTCCGTATGTATCTTTTACGAGCGACGCAATTCCCTCTGCAAGTGATTCTTGTAATTGAAAGGACGATTCCTCAACAAACTTTATTACTCCTTTGCAAATGGTTTTATAATCAACAGTATCTTCAATTGAATCATTCTTTGCAGCTCTTTTACAATCAAAAGGAAATTCCATATCTATGCTAACTTCTTGTTTAACTTTTCTTTCCCAGTCAAAGATACCAATGATTGTTTTTACTCTTAAATCTTTTATGTAAATTATATCTTTCATGCTTTCAACTCATCTAACGGCCACCGGGCTCTTGCACTTGAAGATCTGTCATTTTCAATTGATGGCTTCATCATAGATCCTACAAATGCAATCATTGCAGCATTATCGCCACAATATTTCAAATTAGGATAATACACTTTTATGTTATGTGATTCTTCAAGCTTTTTAAACTCACTTCTCAAAAACTTATTTGCAGCAACACCTCCAGCTATAATAACTTCCTTTCTTCCAGTCGTCTCAAGAGATTTCTTAATTTTTGCGACCAACACATCTGAAATTGCTTGTTGAAATGATGCAGCAATATCTGATTTTATCTCTTCAGTAATATTAGATATCTTTTGAACAGCATATAAAACTGACGTTTTTAGTCCGCTCAGGCTCATGTTTAAATCATCACTATTAATCATAGGTCTAGGGAAATCAAATGCATCCGATCTTCCTTTAAGTGCCAGTCTCTCAATATAGGGGCCACCTGGATAAGGTAAATTTAGCAACTTAGCTACTTTATCAAAAGCTTCTCCAACTGCATCGTCTTGAGATTGGCCAATAATTTCATATTGTCCTTTATCTTTTACATCAACGATCATGCTGTGGCCACCAGAGACAAGCAAACATATAAAAGGCATTTTTATCTCAGGGAATTCCATCATTGGTGACATCAAATGTCCCTCTAAATGGTTTATTGGTATTAGGGGAATATTTAGAGCTGTTGAAAGTCCTTGAGCAAAACTTTCTCCAATTAAAAGAGCTCCCAGTAAACCTGGTCCAGATGTATAAGCAATCTGATCAATACTATCAAGAGAAAGGTTTCCTAAGGCGTCTTCAAGCACATCCACAATTTTTAAACAATGGTCTCTTGAGGCTAATTCGGGCACCACTCCCCCATATTCGGCATGCATGTCCATCTGACTATGAACAGACTCTCCAATAATTCCGTCTTTAGAATCATAAATAGCTATTGCCGTTTCATCACAGGATGTTTCTATTCCTAAAGTTTTCATAAAAAGTTTTGCAAAATTGTTAATAAAAGCCTAAACTACGCGTCACATTATGCCTTCAATTATTATAAAAGATACAGAACATTTTGATATTGGTTTGAGGAAATTCAAGCGTGCTTGTGAAAAAGCAGCAATTGTTCCTGAAATAAGAGCAAGAGAATTTTATGAAAAGCCAACTGAGAAAAGAAAACGTCTAATGGCAGCAGCTGTCAAAAGAGCAAAGAAATCCAATAGAAAGTTTTCATTCCCAAGACAAAGATCTAGATAGTTTTGACGCTTTTATCAGATATTAAAAACGACCTAAAACAAGCTATGCTTGATAAAAATGATTTGGTTAGAGACACCATCAGAATGTTTTTATCAGAAGTCCAAAGATTCGAAATAGATAACAAAGAAGAAGTTGATGATGCAAAGGCATTACAAATTATTAATAAAATGATTAAACAAAGAAATGATTCTATTTCTCAATTTAAAGAAGGTGGCAGAGAGGATTTAGCTGATAAAGAACAACAAGAAGTTGAAATTCTTTCAAAATATAAACCAGAGCAGCTAAGTGAAGAAGATATTACTGAAAAAGTAAAAAGTGCCATCGAAGAAACCGGTGCCGAGTCTATGCAGGATATTGGTAAGGTAATGGGAGTTTTAAAATCAGCTTTAGCTGGCTCAGCAGATATGGGGCTTGTTAGCAAAATAGTAAAAGATCAGCTTGCTTAGTAATATTTTTCAAAAACATGAAAAGAAATCAAGATCGAAGTAATAATCAACTAAGAGATATTACTATTGAACCAAATATAAATATTCATGCCGAAGGTTCTGTATTAATTTCATTTGGTAATACAAAAGTCATTTGTAATGCATCAATAGAAAATAATGTTCCTAGATGGATGAAAAATTCAGATGAAGGTTGGGTGACTGGTGAGTATGGAATGCTTCCAAGGTCTACTAATGAAAGAATGAGCAGAGAGGCTGCAAGAGGCAAACAAAGTGGCAGAACACAAGAAATTCAGAGACTCATTGGAAGATCATTAAGGCAGGCAGTTAATCTTAAATATCTTAAAGGAAAAACTATAAATGTTGATTGTGATGTTATACAAGCTGATGGTGGAACAAGAACAGCATCAATCACAGGTGGTTGCGTAGCACTCTTTTTAGCTATTAAAAATCATCATGACGATCAACGTGCAATTAAATCATTTGTGGCAGCAGTATCAATGGGTATTAAAGAAAATCAAGTTCTACTTGATCTGGACTATGATGAAGATAGCACTGCAGATACTGATTTAAATATTGTTATGAACGATAAAGACAAATTAATTGAAATTCAAGGCACCGCTGAAGATGCTCCTTTTTCAAAAAAGGAACTTGATGATATGCTTGTGTTGGGCAGCCAAGCAATAGCTGATATTATTAAAAAACAAAAAGCTTGTATTGAATAAGTGAAAGATTATCAAAAGTCATTTTTAAATTTAGCAATAGAATCTCAAGCACTACAATTTGGAGAATTTACACTTAAATCAGGCAGACAAAGCCCATATTTTTTTAATGCTGCAAATATGCTTAAAGGCTCTAATTTATTCCAGTTAGCACAATGTTATGTCGACGCAATAATTGATAACAATATTGAGTTTGATTGCATATATGGTCCTGCCTATAAGGGTATTTTTCTTGGTTCTATTGTTGCTACAGTTTTCAGTGAACAGGGTAAAAATTATCCTGTTAGCTTCAATAGAAAAGAGGTGAAAGATCATGGAGAAGGTGGAAATATTATAGGTCCGGATCCAAGTGGAAAAGTGTTAATTATTGATGATGTTTTATCGGCTGGAACTGCTGGAAGAGAATCAATTAATTCAATAATTAATCATAATGCGACTCCTTCCAGTTTTGTTGTTGGTCTTGATAGACAGGAGAAAGGAGTTTCTGATGAATCAGCCAGTAAAGAATTAGAAAATGAATTCAATATGAGTGTTACATCGATAGTAAATCTTGACTCTCTGATTGCATACGTCAAAAATGAAACTGAGCTTACAGAACATCTTGAAGGCTTAAATAACTATAGAGAGACCTGGGGCGCTTAAATGTTTTCAGGAATTGTTCAAGGTACAGGAAAAATATCCAAAATAATTTCAAAAAAGAATCATATTACTTTGGAAATATCTGCTCCTAAAAATTTTAATAAAAATCTAAAAAAAGGAGCTAGCGTATCAATAAATGGAATCTGCTTAACCTCTTTAGATAATGGTAAAAAGAACCTGAAGTTTGATGTTATCAATGAAACATTATCAAAAACAAATATTGGTAAAGCTAGAAAAGGTTCTTTAGTAAATTTAGAAAGGTCAATTACAGCATCAACAGAAATAGGCGGTCATCTAATGTCGGGGCATATCCATTTTGCTGGAAAAGTTGAGAAGATAATAACGAAAAACACCAATAAAGATCTTCAAATTAATTTTCCAAAGAAATATAAGCAATATATTTTTGAAAAAGGCTATATAGGTGTAAATGGATGCAGCTTAACTCTTGGGAAAGTTAATAATGACTCTTTTTATGTGCATTTAATACCTGAAACTCTAGAAATTACCAACCTTAGTGACTTAAAAAAGGGTTCTTTTGTAAATATCGAGATTGATCAAAATACGATTGCTATAGTTGAAACAGTTAAGAATTCTTTAGCTGCCCAAAAATCTTGATAATACAGCCATTCTTATTGCAACACCATTTGCAACCTGTTGCCTAATTACAGAATTTTCTGAGTCATATACAGCTTCTGTTATTTCAACATAATTAACCGGTCCTGGATGCATTACTATTGCGTCACCTTTTGCAGACCCAAGTTTTTCAGAAGACAATTGATACTCTGATTTATATGTTTCAAGATCTAAATTAAGCTCTTTTTCAAATCTTTCGTACTGAATTCTCAAAGCCATTACAACATCTGCATTTTCAAGGGCTGACTCTAAGTGAGATTCATACTTGCCAATCTTAGGATTTTGATACTTGGTACACATTTCAGGATGCCCACAAAATATTAGCGATCCTAAATCAAAATTTGATACACCTTCAACAAAAGAGGAAGTAACTCTAGAATGATCAAGATCTCCTACTATAACAATATTCAGACCATCTAAATTTTCTTTATGATCGATAATTGTCTTTATATCTAAAAGCGCTTGTGTTGGATGTGAGATTGATCCTTCCCCTGCATTTATGAAAACCATTTTTGGCAAACATTCAGCTAATTCTCTAATTACAGATTCGGGATGTCTTAACACACATAAATCTACACCCATAAGATTGAGAGCATCTACAGTTTCAAAAATAGATTCTCCCTTTTGGACTGAGGAATTGTCAATATCGAAATCTATTACTGAGCATCCTAAATTGTTTGCAGCAATTGCAAAAGATGACTTTGTTCGTGTACTTGGCTCACAAAAAACATTTGCAACTATTTTGTCTGGAAAAAGATTTTCTTTCCTAAAGTTACCTTCATCATCAATGAAGTTATTTGAGAACTCTATCACGTCCAGTATGTCTTTTTTTGAAAGATCGTTTATTGATAAAAGATTATTAGCCATTAATTAATACTATTGCCTCTATTTCAACATTTACTCCAAGCGGGAGACCAGAAACCTCCACAGTGGCTCTTGCTGGATATGGTTCAGAAAAATACTCTTTCATCATATCGTTAACAACTGCAAAATTACTCAAGTCAGTAAGAAAAATTGAAATCTTTACAATATCATCAAGGCTACACCCCGCAGCTTTGCAAATACTTTTCACATTTTCTAAAACTTGTTTAGCCTGATCTTCTATTGATCGCGATACTAAGTCGCCAGTCTCAGGATCCAATGGTATTTGGCCAGATATAAACATTAAATTTCCTGCTTTTACTGCTTGAGAATATGGTCCAATTGCCTGTGGTGCATTTTTTGTTGAAATAATTTCTTTTGCCATCTTAATATTCTCCTTGTAAAAAATACTCTATTTTACTACTTATCATTAATATTTCTTTTACAACTTGTTGTAAATTTTAGCGATCTCACTTTTTGCATAATACTCTTTAGTTCTTCTTTGTCTTTAACTTCTATCTGTATCTCAAATCCTGCAAACTTTTTATCAATTGTTTTTGTATTTACAGATCCTATGTTTATTCCTGATTTGGCAAATACAGAACCTAAATCTGATAAAACTCCAACTTTATCTTCAGTATTTACATCGATTTTCACTTTATAAGAATGCTCTTTTTTATTTTCTCCCCATATAGCAGGCATATATCTTGGATCTTTTTTTAAGAAAGGTTTTACCTGTTTACATTTTTGATTATGAATAATCATGCCTTTTTCGGTATCAGAGTGTGCAACAACTTCATCTCCGTAGACTGGGAAGCAGCACTTAGCAAACCTAACTGTCACACTTTCAATTTTATTATCAAGAATTAAGACCGGCTTTGGCTCTTTTATTCCTTCTCTTATTTGAAGTCCTGAATAAAATCTTTCTGCAATAATGCTACCAGTTCTTTTTCCAAGCCCAAGATCAGTAAGAAGTTTATTAAGAGAGGTTACTCCGATGGAGTCTAGGATCTTCTTGAGTGAGTTTCCTCTATATTCCTTCAAACTAGATCCAGCTCTTTTAAGCTCAGTTTCAAGCATAACTTTGCCAGCTTTTCTTGCATCAGATGCTTTTTGTTTTCTTAGTCTAGACCGAATTGCACTTCTAGCCTTGCTTGTTGCTACATAATTTAACCATGATGGATCTAGGTATGGTTCTTTTTTGGATGTAATAATCTCAACAGTTTGTCCTGACTCTAACTCAATGTTCAAAGGCACTTCACTTCTATTTACTTTACATCCAATAATTGTGTCTCCTAGATCAGTGTGAACCTCATAAGCAAAATCTATTGGAGTTGAGCCCCTTCTTAAAGCATATATATCACCTTTTGGAGAGAACAAGAAAACTTCATCAGAACTGAGGTCAGTCTTAATTGATTGAGCAAATTCTGATGGATCATTAGTTTTCTTTTGAAGATCTGCTAATCCCAATAGCCATCTTGAAGCTCTTAGTTCTGATCCTTGTTTTTTATCATCAGTTTTATACTGCCAATGCGCTGCAATACCAAAGTTTGCAATCTCAGCCATATTTCTTGTTTGAATCTGAACTTCAATAGGAAAAGCGTCTAATGCTAACAAACTAGTATGAAGAGCCTGATAGCCATTACTTTTAGGGATAGCGATATAGTCCTTAAATCTATTTTCTATCGGAGAGAAATAGTTATGGATGATACCTAAAGATCTGTAACACTCATCGATAGAATCAACTAATATTCTGAATCCGTAAACATCTAATATTTCAGAAAATGGCTTATGTTTAGATTTAATTTTTCTATAAATACTATAAATATTTTTCTCTCTTCCTTTTACTCCTACTTGCTCAATTCCGTTTGATTTGAGTTTACGCTTAAGCTCCTTTCTTATTTTTGAAATTATTCTTTTTCTTCCACCACTTGATTTATTAATTGCACTTTCAAGCATGGATGCTCTGAGTGGATGAATACATCTAAATGCAAGATCCTCCAACTCAGATCTAATTTCTTGCATACCTATTCTTAAAGCTAATGGTCCATATAATTCTATTGTCTCTTTAGACTTCATTATTTGTTTTGATCTTGGGAGATGTTCGATAGTTCGCATGTTGTGAAGACGATCACAAATTTTTACGAGAATTACTCTAACGTCTTTAGACATTGCTAGCATCATTTTTTGAAGATTATTAGCATCTCTGTCTGATCGACTAGTTATATCAAGCTTACCAAGCTTACTAACTCCATCTACGATGTTTGCAACATCATTTCCAAATAAATCTTCCAAGTTCTTTTTTGTAACATCACAATCTTCTAATACATCATGCATAAAAGCTGCACAGATAGAATCTGGATCCATTTTTAAATCCAATAATATTGTTGCAACTGCAAGAGGATGAGTAATATATTTTGATCCATCCATTCTGTCTTGGCCATCATGAGCATAGAAGGCAAAAGAGTATGCGGTCTGGATTTTTTTTATTTCGTCTTTGTTGAGATATTGTTTTGCGCTTTTATAAAATTTTGCTGGTAACCTTAATAGGTTTGCTTCGTTGAAATTCTCTAATAATATGTTTGGGAGCACATGTTCGCTCAAGATAACCCCCCTATAGTCATCTATCCTATGTTTTCGTCTTCTTTATTACTTGGAGCAGAGAATTCATCTAACAATACATCTTCCTCGAGAGTTTTTTCAAGAGTTTCTCTATCAAGAAGCCCTTCTTCAATCTCTCTTAATGCTACTAATGTTGGCTTATCATTATCCCACTCAACCAAAGGATCTCGACTTGTAGTTGATAATTGTCTTGCCCTTTTTGAAGCCATAAGTATTAGATCAAATCTACTAGGAATTTTTTCCAAACAATCTTCTACTGTTATTCTTGCCATTTATTAATCTCCTGGGACGAGTATTCTAATTCTAATCACCCCATTAATCCAATAAATTTTTTAATATATTTTTATTATAAGTTTCATTATATTCATAATTCTTATTAAATATAATAGAAGTTATGTCATTAAGAGCTCTATTAAAATCATCATTTAAAACAATATAATCAAAATATTTAGCATGCTTCAATTCTTTTATTGCATTTTCCATTCTTCTATTAATAACATGATCAGCATCAAGACCTCTTAAGATTAATCTCTTTTTTAATTCGCCTAATGATGGAGGAATAATAAAAATTGATATAACTTCTTTAATTGAGTTACTAATTTGAATAAATCCTTGAACGTCAATATCTAAGACAACGCTGATATTATTATCTAGCTTCTCTTCAACAAAAGCTTTAAGAGTTCCGTATTGATGTCCATGAACATCAGCACTCTCAATAAATGCGTCTTTTTTCTTAAGATCATTAAACTCGTTATCAGTAATAAAAAAATAATCTTTGCCATGAGTTTCTCCTTCTCTTGGTGATCTTGTTGTCGCAGATACTGATAATTCTATATTCTCATTATTACTAATGATTTCTTTTATAAGAGACGACTTTCCGGCACCTGAAGGTGCTGCAAAAACAATTAACTCTCCTTTTTTTAAATCATTCAACATTTTGAGTTTGCTCTCTCATTTCTTCAATAAGTAACTTCATATCAAGTGCATAATTTTTTAGTTTTGAGTCGTCGATCTTTACTGCAAGAGTATTTGACTCTCTAAAAAGCTCTTGCAATATAAAATCTATTTTTTTTCCACTTGATGTTTTCTTTGTTAGCTCTTCATTTATTGTTTTCGTATGAAAAAAAATTCTATCTAATTCCTCTGAAATATCATGTTTCAAAGCAAGCATAGCAACCTCTTGATCCAACCTAGTTTCGTCAAAATCTTCTATAAGATTTTTTATTTTATTTTTATAATTTTTTATTCTTTTATTAAGAGTTTTTTTCTCCATATTCTGAATACTTCGAGCAATCTTTTCTATGCTCTTAGTCTTTTTAGATAATACGTTTTCAATCTTTTTTCCTTCTTTAAATCTTGAATTAATAAATTCTTTTAAGGCAGTATTAAAGTTATTTTTGATTAGTTTCTTATTGATACTTTGAGACGTTTCTATATTAAAAATTCCTGACACATCTTTTATATCTGAAAAATTTAAGTCTACTCTATTTCCAAGTGCTTCTTTTAATGAGCTTTCAAGCATTCTAAGTAGTTTTTTATTGATCTCATATTTTGTTTTTGAGGATGATTTTGCTTTTATCTTTACCTCTATTTTGCCTCTATTTATATTTTTAGATATTGCTTCCCTAATGAAGTCTTCTATATCATTACCCAAATTATTAGATTTTATTGATAGTTCTAAAAATCTATGATTTACACCTCTAATTTCAATTGAGATATTGGACGTTTTATCAAAAGATTCAGACAAACCGAACCCAGTCATGCTACTAATCATTTAAACATTGTATTTTGCAAAAGAGTTGAGTTCTAGTCGTATTCATCAAAAATAAAGCCTAAACTCTTCAATTTTGAATTTGAGATATTGCCCTGTTCGTCATTTCTATCTTCTGCACAATTAAATATCTCATGTTCTTCTGAATTAAATTCGTTCTCTATAAAGAATTTAATAATATTTGCAGCATTATTTCTGTGTAAGTAATTTGCAAACTTTCTTTCAGTTACTGTTTGATAAAGACCAGCAAATCTTAAAATTATTAGGTTTTTGCGATAATTTTTTATTTGGTTATTTTCATAGTTAACTAGAGTTTTGCTCCTAAAATCATCTTCGCTTAAAGGATCTGATTCTATGAAGATACCGGACTTATTATTTCCGTACACTCTTGTTGATGAGATGGTTATAAATTTTTTATATGATAATTCACTAGTCAATCTAAAAACATTTTCTGAGGAATTGATAAAACCTTTTTTGTATCCATCTTCGTCAAACGAGCTTGGTTTTGGTATAAAAATTATTGAATCATATTCAGTTATATCTAATTTTGGGATCTCCTTTGATAACCAGTCCCATTTAATATAATTTTTTATATCTGATTTGTGATTACCCCTCGATATTGGGTACAACTCATATTCATTATCCTTGATAATATGACTAATTCTTTTAGCAATATCGCCAAAGCCTATTATGAGAACATTTTTTTTCATGTTGTGCCTACATTAACTCAAAAAAAATCCAGGGCTGCAACCCTGGATTTTATTGCGTTAAAAAATTTATATGCTTAATAATGGCGCAATTACAAGGCTAACTATAGCCATTACATTTATTAAAATATTCATTGATGGTCCTGACGTATCTTTAAAAGGATCGCCTACGGTATCACCTACTACAGCTGCTGCGTGAGTATCAGAACCTTTGCCACCTAGGTTACCCTTCTCAACATATTTTTTTGCATTATCCCAAGCACCTCCGGCATTCGCCATCATAAGTGCGAGAGATACACATCCTAACAGCCCACCAGCAAGCATACCTCCCAAAGCTTGAGCACCAAGACCAAAACCAACAATAGCTGGCATAGAAACTGCAATTACTCCTGGTAACATCATTTTCTTTAATGCAGCTTTGGTTGCTATCTCAACACATTTTTCAGAGTCAGGCTCAGCTGTGCCTTCCATTAAGCCAGAAATTTCTTTAAATTGTCTTCTGATCTCATTAATCATTTCAAATGCTGCATCACCAACAGCAGTCATAGTTATTGAAGAAACTAAAAACGGTATACAAACTCCTATAAACATTCCAACTAAAACAATTGGCTCTGTAAGTGCTAATGAAAATTCAGGATTTGCTACACCTACTACAGCAGAAAAAGCTGAAATTATTGCTAAAGCAGCTAACGCTGCAGCTCCAATTGCAAAACCTTTTCCGATTGCAGCAGTAGTATTTCCTAATTCATCAAGAGAGTCTGTAATTTCTCTTACTTCCTCACCCATACCTGACATTTCAGCTATGCCACCAGCATTGTCAGCAACCGGTCCATATGCATCTATTGCCATAGTTATTCCAACAGTAGCAAGCATACCAACAGCAGCAATTCCTACACCATAAATGCCCGATAGTTGAGTTGAAGTAAGGATGATGCCTGCTAGAATAACAATAGGTATTACAACTGATTGCATTCCTACTGATAAACCTGAAATCATTACAGTTGCAGAACCAGTTTCTCCTGATTCAGCAATTTTCTTTACTGGGCCTCCACCTGTGTAATATTCTGTAATAAGTCCAATCAATACACCGCCAACAGCTCCAGCAATAACACACCACCATACATTCATTCCAACTCCGTCAAAAGAATTAATTATGAAATAGGCCATGGCCACAAATATTACTGGCGCTAAAAGAGTTCCAGATCTCAATGCACTTGCAGGTGCTTTTGCTGACTGAAGCTTAACTATAAATATTCCGATTATTGAAGCTATTAAACCAGTCGCAGCTAAAGCGAGTGGAAGCATCATCATATCTTGGTTTCCAAGCGTATAAGCTATTGCTATTGATGCAATCATAGAACCGCAATATGACTCAAATATATCTGAACCCATTCCAGCAACATCACCAACATTATCTCCAACATTATCCGCAATAACACCCGGATTTCTTGGATCATCTTCAGGAATACCAGCTTCAATCTTACCAACAAGATCAGCTCCAACATCAGCGCTTTTTGTAAAAATTCCTCCACCTACTCTGGAAAAAAGTGCTACAACAGATGCTCCCATAGCAAAACCTTCAAGCTTATGAGGATCAATTTCAGCTGGGATGTAGAAATAATATAATCCACCTAAACCAATGAGACCCAATGATGCAACACATAGACCCATTATAGAACCACCATAAAAAGAAACCGACAAAGCCGCTGCTGGACCATCTTTTTGAGCTGCAGTTGCAGTTCTAACATTTGCTTTAGTAGCTGCATACATACCAATAAAACCTGCAACAGATGAGCATATTGCTCCAACAACAATAGAAATTGCTGTATAAGGTCCCAATGCATACCACGCTAATAAAACTATTACCGCAATAAATATGGATAAATATTTATACTCTGTTTTCATGAAAGCGAGAGCTCCAGCATGAATCTGATCGCCTATTTTTTTTACCTTATCCTCGCCATCGGGATATTTCATGACAAGCTTATAAACAACAAATGCCATTACCATACCCAATATGCCAAGAACTGGTGGAATGATTAAATTATCCATATAAAACCCCTTATTTTTAATAAAGCATTCTAGCAAATTATTCGAAACAAAAACGTTTTTTCTCTATTTATTAAATATGTTTTTGTCTAAAAGTTCTTCTGAATTTGCAACAACGCACGCCACCGCTGCATCACCAGAAACATTTACTGATGTTCTTATCATGTCGAGAATTCTATCAACCGCCAAGATTAATCCAATTGCATCAAGAGGAAGCCCTAATGAGCTCAAAATAAGAGCTAATGTAATAGTTCCAGCAGATGGGACAGCAGCTGCTCCAATAGAAGCCACCATTGCAAGAAGAACTATTTGAATATATTCAATCATAGATAGATCTACACCAACAGTGCTTGCAATAAACATAGTTGCTAGGCCCTGCATAATTGCAGTGCCATCCATGTTTATCGTCGCCCCAACAGGAATTACAAATGAGGAAACATCCTTTTTAACACCTAGTTCATCAGTTACTGTCCTAAGAGTTACTGGAATAGTTGCTGCACTTGATGATGTTGTAAACGCAAACAAAGCAACGTTTCTCATTTTTTTAAAGAAAATAATTGGATTTAAATTAGCAAATATTTTTAGTACTAATGAATATGTAAAAAATAAATGAAACAGTAAAACAAAAATTAGTATCAAGACGTATTGAATTAAATCTCCAAAAATATTTAATCCGTTATCCATTACATAACTACCCATCAAACAAAAAACACCAATAGGCGCAAAACTCATGATAATTAAAACTATCTTCATAAAAACTATATTTAATCTTTCAAAATTCTTAGAAAGATTATCAGTAAGATTGTCAGTAAGATTTAGAGCGATGCCAAACAAAATACTTATGAAAACAATTCCCAACATATTATTTTCAACAAAAGCTCCAAAAATATTATTAGGAAAAACTTTTAAAACAGTATCATATAAACTGGCTTCGCCTGAGGGTGCGTTAAATGATGTAACTTCACCTTCATATCCAGAAATGTTAAATGCCCATCCAAAAAATATTGCTATTACAACAGCAAAAGCGGTAGTTAATAAATAAAGCAGTACTGTTTTTGAGGCAATTGATCCAAGCTTAACCATATTTGATAATGAAGAAATGCCAGAAACTAGAGAAAAGAAAACCAGAGGAACTACTATTAACAAAAGTAGGTTCTTGAAAATTTGTCCGCCTAAGTTAAAAAGATATTTTTCTATGCCTAGAAAAACCGATTGAGAAATTGAATCTTGAAAATAAAAGAAGATAGAAGCTAAAAGTACACCTGAGAACATGCCCACCAAAACATTTCTTGTTAGATTTTTTGGAGGGTCTAATTGACTCATGTTATCTCTATCATATCAAAATCTTCTTTACCGACACCACACTCTGGACATAACCAATCTTCGGGAACATCTTCCCATGCAGTTCCTGGCTCAATTCCATCATCAGGCCAACCTAATTCTTCATCATATATTAGTCCGCAGACAATACATTCCCATTTTTTATATTTCATAAAGTGCTAAAAATTAAGTTATTTCGTTTATAACAAGGAGGCTATAATATCAGATTTAACCATTAAATTAATGAAGCTAAAGCAAAAATCTTCTTGGATAACTTATAAAGAAATGATGAATAAAGTCAAAAATGACTCTGTAAAGTCTTGGCTAACTGAAAATGGTCCAATTACAAAAAGAATTTCTGCAAATGAAGATTTCGAGTTAAGTTTAATACGTGACGAAATTGATAAAGTTGATGAAATGGATAAAAAATATTTAGATAACGAAGTTGGAGACATAAAGGTAAGAGAGGTTATCTTATTAGGCAACAAAATTCCTAAGGTTTTCGCTAAATCACTAATACCCGTTAATACCATTGAAAATGGATTTTCAAAACTAGGAAGTCTAGGAACGAAACCTTTGGGAGACATCTTATTTGAAAAAAATATATTTAATAAGATTGAAGTTATTTATTCTACTTTCTCAGATGAAATTAGTATATTTTGGGGCAGAAAAACAAAGTACTTAGTTAAGAGCCTTCCCTTTTCAGTCATGGAAATTTTTTTAATAGAAGAATGAAAAATAAAATGTACTCTTTTGTAAAGATTGCAAGACTTGATAAGCCGATAGGTATTTATCTTTTGCTTTGGCCATCTTTATTAGGGTATGTGTTAGCAGGAATAAATTCAGAACTTGAGTTTAAAAACTTTCTAATCGTGGTCTTTGGCTCTATCTTAGTTCGATCTTGTGGCTGTGTTATTAATGATATTAGTGACTATAAGATAGATAAGCTTGTAAAAAGAACTTTAAACAGGCCTCTCGCATTGGGTTCAATTTCTTTAATTGAAGCTTGGTTATTTTTCCTAGCCTTAAGCGTTATGTCATTGTTGCTTTTATTTGAAACAAATTCTCTTACTATAAAGATCTCTATATTTTTTGCTATTTTAATAATTTTGTACCCTCTTACAAAAAGATTCTTTGTTGCGCCACAGTTCATTCTTGGAATTACATTTGGATCTGGTTCAATTATTGCTTATTCACTTGAATCGAATATCTTCTCTATGTCACTAGCGATTTTATATTCTGGAATAATTGCATGGATAATAAGTTTTGATACCTACTACGCTATGGAAGATAAAAATGATGACGAACAGATAGGTGTAAATTCTACAGCAATTTTATGGGGCAATAATTCAATAATATATTCGAAAATACTTCATATATTCTTTTACATGTGTCTTTTAACTGTAGGATTGATTAATAGTTTTTCATACCTTTTTTTCTTGTTCTTTTTCATACTCATATATCTTTTTTTTCATCAGTCAAAAATTATCAAAGAAGAGAAATATATCGAAGCATTTAAAATTAATAATTGGGTTGGTATTGTGGCTCTTGCTAGTTTTACATTTGAAATAATTTACTTGGGTTAGATGAGTACTAATTTAAATTTTGTTGATAATTTTGATTCAATAGATGAAGCTCAGTTTAGTAAATTAATACGAAAGAATGATGCTCCTTTTATACAATATTCTTTTTTAAAGGCACTTGAAAATTCAGGGTGTGTTGGAAGAGACTTGGGCTGGACTCCCAAACATCTTGTGAAATCAAATGAAAATGTTTTAAGTGGTTTCATGCCAATGTACATAAAAAATAATAGTCATGGTGAGTTCGTTTTTGATCACTCATGGTCATATGCATTAAATAGAGCGGGAAGAAATTATTATCCTAAATTGCTTACTGCTATACCCTTTACCCCATGTGAGACTAGAAAAATTATCACTGAATCAGATGCAAATGAATATGTTGAGAAAATAATTGAATTTATGGAAGAAAAAAATATTGAATCTTGGCATGTTCTCTACCCAGATGCAGATTTAAAAGAATTATTTCTTGAAAATAAACTTATAGAACGTTTTGGGTATAAATTTATATGGAAAAATAAACAATATGAGACATTTAATGACTACCTAAATATCTTTAAATCAAGACAAAGAAAAAATATTAAAAATGAAAGAAAAAAAATATCTGACTTAAATATTACTTTCCAAATAAAAGAAAGTGACTCTTTGACACTTGAAGACTGGGAAGAATTTTTTAAATTTTATAAAAATACATATGAAGAAAGGTTACAAAGACCCTATCTAAATATCGATTTCTTTAAAGAAATTCATAAATTCAAAAAAATCCTTAAGCCTGTTATTTTTTTTGCAGTGCATGATGATAAAAAAATAGCTGGATCATTGTGTTTCATTGGTAATGACACCCTATATGGACGGCATTGGGGATCTTCTTTCAACATTGACTCACTTCATTTTGAAACCTGTTTTTATCAAGGTATAGAATTTTGTATTGATAAAAAAATAAATTACTTTGATCCTGGTGTTCAAGGTGAACATAAAATAAGAAGAGGATTTGAGCCAATAAGGACTAGCTCATTCCACTACATAAAAGAAAATGATTTTAGAAATGCCATAATTGAATTTTGTGAGAAAGAGGAAGTTGAAATTAATAGATATCTCAAAGCATGTGAGAGATATACACCTTTTAATAAAGAATATAAAATTTAAGAATGATTAAATCTTTACCAAAAACAAGTCATCAGTTAGCTGTGTGCGAAGCTAACTTTTTGCGGTTAAAGAAAATCCTAAATAATTTTTCTGTGAATAAATATTTGTTTGAAACAATTAATCCTGACTCTTCATCTAATCCAATATCCTTTAGCGTAATTCATAGAACAAAACATACATTAATAATTGAAGCTAAGCAGAAAATTAAATTAAAAAAGATGGAAAGTCTTATCATCAGAATACAAATTTCTTTAGATGCTAAATTAGCTGAAGTTATATCTTTTCAAGGGGAGAGAGCAGTTCCATATTTTATGAAAGTTCTTAAAACGCAATCACGTGATGAAAAAATACAACAAAATAGATTCTTAACTGAATGGCTGGAGAACATTTTTGCAAATGGAATAAATCCTCAAATTAAGATTTGATGGTAAAAACAATTTTATATTTTCATGGATTTGCCTCTTCTTCAGATTCAGATAAAGCAAAAATTATTAAGAGTTACATATCAAAAATTTCCAAAAAAATAAAAATATTTACTCCAGATCTTAGCAATAATTTTAAAGAAGCAAATAATCAGATAACAAAACTCATTGAAGAGAATGAAAAAGATTTTGTATTCATGGGAAGTTCTTTGGGTGGATACTATGCAAATTTTTTTGGAAGCATTAATAAATCAAAAGTTATCTTAATTAATCCAGCTATTCCTCCATTAAAAGGTTTTGAAGAATACCTTGGTGAAAATGAAAATTATTCGACTGGAGAAAAATTTATAGTTACCAAAGATGATATAAAATTTTTAAGATCACTTGTAACAAAAAAATTTAATAATCAAAAAAATACATTAGTCTTTCTAGAATCCGGAGATGAAGTTCTTAATTATGTTGAGGCTGCTAAATACTTTTTAGGGTCAAATATAGATATAACATATGGTGGAAGTCATTCATATGAATCCATTACAAATAAACTAGAAAAAATTGTCAGATTTATAAATATTTAATTTATTGAACTGAAATTGAACATAAAACTTCCTTTTGCACAGAATTAATGCATAATATTACCTATATTAGTGCAAATATATCAATTTAATGCATTAGTAGTATATATAATCAAAATTAAAATTTACATTTGTAGGAGAAATAAATGAAAACATACGAATATATTTGGCTTGATGGTTATCAACCTGAGCCATCGATGAGAAGTAAAGTTAAAGCGACTAGGGATGAAACACCGCCTGAATGGTCCTTTGATGGATCTTCAACTCAACAAGCAGAGGGAGGAAGTTCAGACTGTCTACTATTACCAGTTCAAACATATGAAAATCCAAATGGGCATGATTTAGTTATGACACAAGTTCAAGCAGCTGATCACACTACTCATCCATCAAATTTTAGAGCAGCTGCAGCCGAAGTTGTCACAGATGAATGGTGGTTTGGATTTGAACAGGAATACTTTTTTACTGATCCTGAAACTGGTGAACCATTGGGATGGGAAAATGGAGAGCCTGGTCCTCAAGGTCCATACTATTGTGCGGTTGGAGCTGGAAATGTTTCTGGAAGAGAAGTTTCTGATGCTCACCTAATGGCTTGCTTAGATCTAGGAATAGAATTAACTGGAACTAATGCTGAAGTTGCAATAGGTCAATGGGAATATCAATGTTTTGGTAAAGGTATCAAAGCTGCCGATGATCTATGGGTAAGTCGATACATGCTGTATAAGATTGCTGAAGAGTTTGGTGTTGGTGTAAATATCCATCCAAAGCCAAAAACTGGTGATTGGAATGGATCAGGGATGCATACAAACTTTTCAAATGAAGCTATGCGAACTGGTGGAAGTGAAGAACTCTACTCATCAATTTGCGATAAGCTTGGTGAAGTTCATGAAGAAGGTATTTCATCATATGGCTCTGACAATGATATGAGACTTACTGGATTACATGAAACTCAAAGCATTGAAAAATTTTCATATGGTGTGAGTGACAGAGGTGCCAGTATAAGAATACCTGTTGCTACAGTTGAGAATGGCTGGAACGGATATCTTGAAGATAGAAGGCCAGCTTCAAACGCTGATCCATATAAAATCCTATCTCATATAGTAGGAACGCTTACAAAGTAAATAATTTTATTATCTGCCTCATAAAAAATATATGAGGCAGATTTTATAGATATGAAGATAAGCAAATCAGAATTAAATTTCCTGAATCAGTTAACCACTGAGATAATTATTTTAGACAAAGAATACAGAATCATTTGGTTGAATGACTCTGCTTTGAATAAAGGCTGGGTAATTGACTCCAATAAAGATAAAAATCTTATTTCACTTCAACTATCTGAGGAGACTGCAGCATCTGTAATAAAATTACTAAATAAATCAGTGGATAAAGGAAGCTCTCAAACTAGAAGAGATTTTCCATTAAAAACCACTAAAGATAAAAAACGAGAAATTGATTTTACAGTAAGGTTTATTAATTCTTATGACTGTATCTTAATTGAGATCTCATGTGTCGATAATCTTAATAAAATTATTGATTCAACTAAAACCTTTTCAACTCAAAAGATTGCAGCTAATCTTGCGAGAACCCTTGCCCATGAAGTAAAGAATCCCCTATCAGGTATTAAAGGAAGTGCACAAATCTTAGATAAAAAGCTTACAGATGATTATTCATCTAAATTTTTAAAAATCATTATTGATGAAACAGATAGATTAAACTCAATAGTAACGAAAATTCTTACTCCTCCATCAAAGCCAAACCTAAGTCTTTTTAACATTCATTCTGCACTTGAGCAGGTATATGCTCTTGTGAAGGCAGATAAAAAAAATATTAAATTTATCAGAGATTATGATCCAAGTATTCCTAAGATTAACGGTGATGAAAATCTTTTTGTTCAAGCAATTTTAAATATTGTTAAAAATGCTCAACAAGCAATTGAAAACGAAGATGATCCCTCGATCACAATAAAATCAAGAATTCAATATGGTAGGCCTGTAAATGGAACCGTCTATCCAACAATATGCTCTATAGATATTATTGACAATGGGCCTGGTATTCCTAATGAAATACATGATCAGGTTTTCTTTCCAATGGTATCTGTTAAAGAAAATGGCTCCGGTCTTGGCTTAACAATTGCTCAAGACATTATAAGAATTCATGGAGGTGGAATAATTTTTTCATCTAACCCCGGCGATACAGTTTTTTCAATTCAAATCCCTATAAAGGTTGCGGATAAGGAGTCTAAAATTGCATAGCATATGGGTGGCAGACGATGACGAGGCAATAAGACTAATTCTAGAAGAAAGTCTCACAAGCTCAGGCTTTGAAACAAAAAGTTTTTCATCTGGAGAAGAATTAATAAAAGAATTAGATGCTTCTCAACCAGATTTAATAATTACCGATGTGCAAATGCCAGGTATGCTTGGTTATGACCTTCTTAAGCATATAAATAATAATTACGAAGATATTCCTGTGATTATTATGACAGCTTTTGCTGACATGCAAGCAGCAGTAGAATCTTTCGGAGGTGGTGCATTTGAATATTTACCAAAACCATTTGATTTAGAAGAAGCTACTGAAATAATAAATAGAGCACTTGAAGATAAACCAAAAACAAAAGGTTTAAAAAAAGATAATAAGTTAGACATCATTGGTGAATCTCATGCAATGCAAAATGTTTTTAGAGCAATTGGAAAATTATCAACTACAATTGCGACGGTTCTAATTCAAGGTGAGTCTGGTACAGGTAAAGAGTTAATTGCTAAATCACTCCATAAGAATAGTCCAAGATATGACATGCCATTTATTGCTCTTAACATGGCAGACATTCCAAAAGAACTAGTTGAGTCAGAACTTTTTGGACATGAGAAAGGTTCATTTACTGGGGCAGTTGACAAAAGAATTGGTAGATTTGAGCAAGCAAATGGAGGAACGCTTTTTCTTGATGAAATTGGAGATATGCCACTAGATTCGCAAACAAGGCTTTTAAGAGTATTGTCAAATAAAGAGTTTTATAGAGTTGGTGGAGATAAACCTATAAAAGTAGACGTAAGAATTATTGCTGCAACACACCAAAATCTTAATAACCTAGTTTCTCAAAAAAACTTTAGAGAAGATCTTTTCTATAGACTAAATGTTATCAAAATTGACGTGCCGCCTCTTAGAGACAGAATTGAGGACATAACAGATTTATCAAAGTATTTCTTGAAAAACTACTCTGATTCACTAGACGAAGATTTAAAAGTTGTCACTGAAGATGCTATGAATTTAATGAAAAAGTATGATTGGCCGGGAAATGTTAGACAGTTAGAAAATATTTGTTACTGGCTAACTTTAATGTCTCCTTCACAAAATGTTAAATCTCAGGATCTTCCTTCAGAAATAAAGGAGTTTGAAGTTACTGATATTCCATCATCTTCATGGGAGGATGGAATGCAAAACTGGCTTAAGAATGTATCAATGAATATTGACTCAGGTTTATCTGAAATAGCAATTACAAAAATTGAGAAAATGTTAATTAAGACTGCTTTAGAAAGATCAAATGGCAAAAAGAATGATGCAGCTCAAATTTTAGGATGGGGAAGAAATACACTTTCAAAGAAAATGAAAGAACATGGCATTTAAACCAATGGAAGATTGCTCATTTTCCACTCATTAATACCCCCTCTTAAAATAAAAATATCTTTTAACCCCTCTTTCTTTAATGTTTCGCCCGCATTGGTAGACGAACTTCCCGTTTCACATACTAACACTACAGATTTTGTAGAATTAATAATTTCATTTGATCTTCTTGAAACATCATTTACAGGAATATTAATTGATGCTGTTATATGACCGGAATTAAAAGCTTCAGAACTTCTAAGATCAACAATTAATGCCTGATCTTGGTTTGAAAGACTAATTAATGATTGGCAAGATATTTTTGTTCCACCTTTTTTAGAATTTGATATAAAAAATAGTATAAGAATAATTACAAGAGGTACTGAAAAATAAAAATGTTCTATTAAAAAATTAATTAGTTCCATATGTGTATTATCTATTAAAATGGAAGATATTAATAAAAAATATAAATGAATAATACAAGTTTAATTTTAGTTCGGCACGGTCAAAGCGAATGGAATGAAAAAAATCTTTTTACTGGTTGGGAAAATCCAGGACTGACAAAAAAAGGAATTGATGAAGCAAAACATGCTGGCATATTAATAAACGACCTCGATATCGAATTTGATCATCTATTTACTTCAGTTTTAGATAGAGCCAAACTCACCGGAGCAATCATTCTAGAGAATATCAATCAGAAAGATCTAGATTCTATTGAAAACAAAGCTCTCAATGAAAGATTCTATGGTGACCTTCAAGGTCTTAATAAAGATGAATGTAGGCAAAAATGGGGTGCTGAACAGGTACAAATTTGGAGAAGATCTTATGATGTTGGTCCGCCTGGGGGAGAGTCACTAAAAGAAACTGGAGAGAGAGTTTTACCATATTATTTAAATGAGATTTACCCATTAATACTTCAAGGCAAAAATGTTTTGGTAGCTGCACATGGAAATTCTCTTAGGTCATTAATAATGCATTTAGACAAATTGTCATCTGATGAAATTGTTAAATTGGAAATACCAACTGGGGCTCCTATTCAATATATCTTTGATAATGAGGGTGAAGTATTAATTAAAAAAAATTTAATAGAATAATTTGAAACAAAATAATAAAAATTTTTCTCAGGTTATTCCGCAGTGGTACATGACCTCTGGCAGAAATAACTTGCCGTGGAGAAAAGGAATATCTCCATACAAGGTTTGGATATCTGAGATAATGCTTCAACAAACTCAAGTCAAAACAGTCATACCTTTTTTTAATGCTTTTATAAAAAAATTTCCAAACTTAAAATCGATATCAAAAGCTTCAGAAGATGAGATTCTCGCTCTTTGGACGGGTTTGGGTTTTTATAGGAGAGCAAAAAATATCTTTAAAACTAAAGAAATAATTAAAAATGAATTTAAGAATAGATTTCCAAAAAAATTTGAGGAATTAATTCTTTTACCAGGTATTGGTAGATCGACTGCAGGAGCAATTATGTCAATTGCATACAACAAATCGTATCCGATACTTGATGCAAATGTTAAAAGAGTTATTTCAAGATACGAAAATATAGATATTGAACAAAAAAATGCAATTAAGTCTTTATGGGAATTATCTGAAACATATACCCCTTCAGAAAACATCTTTGAATATACTCAAGGAATCATGGACTTAGGCGCAACAATATGCCACTTGAGATCTCCAAAATGTTCAATTTGTCCTTTAAACGTTTCTTGTAAAAGCGCTTTTAAAGACTTCAAAACTGTTAAGAAGGTCAAAAAACAAAAATTAATCAAAAGAATTAATTTTACGTTAGCTCACTCAAATCAATCCTTTCTATTATTTAAAAAAAATGAGCAGAGTTTTTGGGAAAGTTTATGGACTCCATATGACAATCAACTTCTAAAAAGTAAAAGCATTTTTAAAGATCCAAAGAAGGTTGAAACTCGTCACCTCAATCATGCGCTATCCCATATAGATTTGGATATTACTGTTGAAATTTTTGAGTACGACAAACCTTTTAAAATTGAAACTAACCTGGAACATCAATGGATAAATAAATCTGAAATTAATGATTTTGGTCTGCCTAAGCCTATAAAGACTATAATACAAACCTATGTCTAAAAAAATACTTTGTAAAAAGCTTAATAAAGAATTGCCTGCTTTAAATAATCCTCCTATGCCTGGTCCAAAAGGAATTGAACTAATGAATTCTATCTCAGAAGAAGCATGGGAAATGTGGAAATCTCATCAAACAACTCTCATAAATGAAAAACATTTAGATATGTCAGATCCTGAAAATAGAAGATGGCTTCAAGATCAAATGGATAAATTTTTTAACAATGAAGACTATGAAAGTGCTGCAGGATTTAAGGCACTTGATTAGCAATTTTTACCTACAAAAATCCTAAAATTTTTTGATTTACAAAGTAAATAAAATAGAGTTTAATTTTCTTAAATATCCTTGGGGAAAATTCTATGACTGATAATTCAAATTCAAAATTTCCATCCGAAGCTGAAGTCGTTATCGTAGGCGTGGGAGGCATAGTTGGGTCTATGTTGGCATATTGGCTTGCTGAGCTTGGACAAAAAAATATTGTCGGTTTGGAAAAATCAACGATAATCCCATCTGATATTGCATCCACAGCACACGCATCCGACTTTGTTTATAACACAACACACGATAAGTTAGGTTGTTGGACGACTGCATTCAGTAGAAAGTTTTATGAAGATAATGGATTTTTTTTAAAAAAAGGTGGATTAGAAATTTGTCGAGTTGGTGATGATGAGCGCTGGGAAGAATTAAAAAGAAAAGTTGCATCAGGGAAGGCATTTGGCACAAATGTAAGCTTGATATCTGCAGCTGAAGCCGTTGAAAAATTTCCATTATTAGAAGAAGAGTCAATGATAGGTGCTATGTGGGACCCAGATGCTGGATTGGTGGTTCCACGATCACAGGAAGTTGTTAACTTCGCCGTTGAGAGTGCTAAAGAAAAAGGGGCACTGAAAACATTTACGAATACTCCCGCAACAGGCTTTGAAATAGAAGATGGAAAAATTGTTGGTGTTAAGACTGACAAGGGAACAATTAAAACTAATAAAGTTGTAATTGCTTCAGGAATTTGGGGGCCTTTAATGGGTGATAAGGCCGGTGTTGGTGTTCCTTTGATGCCGGTTGAACATCCACTATTATTTTTTGGTCCATATGAAGAAATCCAAGATACTGAAGAAATGCTTGTCTACCCTCTTCTAAGAGATCAAGGTAACTCAGCTTATGTAAGAGATACAGGAAAATTTCATGGCGGCATGCTCGAATGGGGATATTATGAAGATAAAAACCCTAGACTAGTTGATCCTGAAGATATTGGGAATCCTGATAAAACAATGTTGTCAGATTCCATGAGATATTTAGAACTTGAAGAAATTGCTGAACCTCTTGAAAAAGCTTTTGAAACAACACCTATACTTAGTGAATTGGGTTGGGATGAAAAAAGTTCATTTAACGGACTTTTATCTGTAACAGCGGATGCAGGCTCTTTAATTGGTGAAAGTCCAGAGGTTAGAGGATTTTGGTTATGTGAAGCTGTATGGGTAAAAGATGGGCCAGGTTGTGCCAGGCTTTGTGCAGAAGCAATGGTTAATGGTAAAACTCAAGTGGATATGCATTCTTTTGATATATCAAGATTCTACCCACATCAAAAAGAAAAGGAATATGTAAAAACAAGAGCATTTGAAAATTCTCAAACTATTTATACTCCTGCTGTGCATCCTAGAGAACCATATATTACTCAAAGAGAAATGTTTGTGAGTCCTTTTTATGAAAGAGAAAAAGAGCTTGGAGGACATTTTGAAAATGAAGTTGCAGGCTGGGAAAGAGCTCTTGCTTACATGAGTAATAGAGAAAAACTTGATAAATACATTAAAGAAGTTCCATTTAGAGAAAATGAGTGGGATACACGTCACGTACCATATGACGTTGCAAATGCTGAACATCTTGCCATGAGTGACTCAGTCGGCATGATTAATTTATCCCATTTTCCCATCATGGATATTAAAGGTCCAGATGCCGAGAGAATGTTAGAGTACCTCTCCGTTGCAAAAGTTGGTGGCAACACTCCTGATGGTAAAGTTATATATACTAACTTTTTAGACGAAGACGGTGGAGTCCATGCAGACCTTACTATCTCTCGCCTTGGCAATGACAGTTATAGAGTTGTAACTGGTGGTGCTGACGGGAATCGTGACTGGATAACCTTACGTAATTACAGAGATGATAATGGATTAAATGCTGATATAAATATTAGAACTCATGACATAGCAACATTAGGATTATGGGGGCCTAAAGCAGTTGAAGCCTTAGGTAATTTTATAGATCCTGACGAAATTGATATTAAGAACTTTCCATTTGTATCAGCAAAAAACCTAACCTTAAATCTTTCTGGCGGGAAAAAAGTTGATGTATGGGCGGCCAGAATTTCCTATGTTGGTGAAAGTGGCTGGGAAATTTATTTTAATAATAATAAAGATGATGGTTTAGCTTTGTATGACTCCTTGTTAGAAGTTGGGGTTGTGCCAGTTGGCATTGAGACATATGCAAATAGTAGACGTCTCGAAAAAAGCTTTAGACTTCAAGGCGCAGACCTTGAGACAGAATATACAGCTATTGAGGCAGCAATTCAGAGACCCTTGGTAAAAGAAGCTGATTTTCATGGTAAAGCAGCACATCTAGCTCATAGAGAAGAAGATCCCTGTGCAATATTATGTACCATGACATTAGATGATCTTAATGTGTCTGGAAAGACAAGATATCCTGTTGGCATTTCACCAATTATTGATCCTGCAACAGGTGAGGTACCAATAGATAGCAAAGGTAGAAGATCATATACAACTGGTATGTCTTATTGTCCGTCTCTTAAGAAATTTGTGGTTATGGGTTATTTACCAAAAGAAATTGCCATTCAAGGCAAGTCACTCTTAATCGAGTACTTTAATGAAGATGGTGATGGTTTGTATCCTATGACTGTTCAAGTAGTTGGTAAGGGATCTCTTTATGATCCTACTAACGAAAGAGTTCGCGCTTAACTAATTGCACTTAATGACAACAGTTGTAAACTTGCCTATAATCCGAAGTTCATTCTAAGCCCAGATAGCTCAGTTGGTAGAGCAAAGGACTGAAAATCCTTGTGTCGGTGGTTCGATCCCACCTCTGGGCACCATTCTTACAGCATTCTTACCCTAACAATTTTATGAACAGTTATGAACAGTTGCTTTACTGTTCATAAATATTTACGAATTGATATTCAAATAAAAAATTTCTCTTCTATCGTCTATAGGAAATGATTTATCCCATTGTCGTGGTTCTCCAGAAATATTTTTATAAATCCATTCTTTGTTTAATTCGGACTTACTAATGCTATATGCCCTTTTATTTTCGCTGTTACTATTGCTTCCAATCCAAATTCTTCTTGCAGCGATCATAATCTTATTTTTGTATCTTTCAAAATACTCTTCAAAAGACAATACTTTGATTTCATGAATATTTTCGTGGGAGATTTTTTTTGGCGCAATCAAAATATAATCTACTTGATGAGATGAAATTTTTGTATCTGCATAACCTCTCATCATTAAGAAATATAAGAGTTCTCTGAAGTCATTTTCTGAAAATATTTTACTCCATTGAATATCCCTATTTGATCCTTGATTTACTTTATCAATTTCCAAATCCAATAGCGAAATTGTTTTATCAACCAAATCTAATTTATTTGGAAATAAATAATTGATTAGATTTGGTAAATGTTTTCTTTGAATTTTGTTATATAAAGGAGCACACTCTTCTTTGAGCGAAATTCCAAAATCATTTAAATAAACGTCTGCTTTTTTATATCTATCATTAGAAGAGAAGTTCTTTAAGTCTGATGTATTTCTAACTATTTTTTTATCTTCTTTGATTGGCATTGAAACTTCTTTTAAACAACCAATAATGGGAAGATTTAATGGTTTTTCATTTTGCAGTGATTGAACTAAAAAACTAATTACTGATTCTTCATTGCCAGGCATTCACTAAGATTAGCATTTATGAGAGTATTGTCATATGAGAATTAGTTCATTTTTTACAGGAGCAGGTGGATTGGATCTTGGGTTTAAAAAATCCGGTGCTCAAATTTTGTATGCAAATGAATTTGATAAAAAAATTTGGTCAACTTTTGAACTGAATTTCACCAAAAAGTCTAATACTTATTTAGACAAAAGAAGTATTACCGATATTGATGCTTCTGAAGTCCCAGACTGTGATGGAATAATTGGTGGACCACCATGCCAAAGTTGGAGCGAGGCAGGTGCACTAAGGGGAA
Source organism: uncultured SAR86 cluster bacterium (assembly GCA_902547295.1). Lineage (GTDB taxonomy): Bacteria > Pseudomonadota > Gammaproteobacteria > Magnimaribacterales > D2472 > SAR86A. The sequence continues at coordinate 52,258 of CACCNJ010000005.1, forward strand.
TTAACGATAAACGCGGACAACTGTTTTTTGATTTTATTAGAATTCTTGAAGCAAAAAAACCGTTATTTTTTTTAGCAGAGAATGTTTCTGGAATGCTTGCAGGTAGACACAAAGACGCTCTTAAAAATATTATTCATCTTTTTAAAAAAAGTGGGTATACAGTGACTTATGAATTGCTGAATACAAGTGATTTTGGTATTCCACAAGATAGAAAAAGGGTTATATTTGTAGGTTATAGAAAAGATTTGGGAAAGAAGTTTATCCATCCCTCGCCCACTACATTTAACATTGATAAAAAATTAACCTTAAAAGATGCGATTTGGGACTTGAGAAGTAATGCATTGCCTGCAAGAGAAAAGAATCAATCGAATTATGAAAAGTGTAAGGTTCCAAATCATGAATATATGATCGGGAGTTTTTCAACTATCTACATGTCTAGAAATAGAGTCAGACCATGGAACAGGCAATCCTTTACAATCCAAGCAGGAGGAAGGCATGCACCCATACATCCTCAAGCACCAGAGATGGAGCATGTTGAAAAAAATAAAAAAATTTTTGTGCCTGGCAAAGAAAATCTTTATAGACGATTGTCTGTAAGGGAGTGTGCGAGAATTCAAACATTTCCTGATAACTTTATTTTTGATTACGACAATGTTGCTGAGGGATATAAAATGATTGGTAATGCTGTTCCGGTAGATTTTGCAAAAGTTCTTGCAAACCAGATTAAGTCTGACCTAGATTTATAAAAACATAAGATTTTTTTGAAAACTGTATATAAAGATTTTTTAAATCCTGTATATTGAAATCATGTCTAATGTTGTAAGTATTTTTGGTGAATTTCAAAACCCTGAAGCAAAAGAACATGAAAAAATCATTAATGCTGAAGTCACAGAGAGTCTAGAACATTTCTCAGATCTAATGGAAAACCTTATTCATGAACATTTCAGATCAATAAATAACAAACGTCACATACGATCAAAAAAAGTTATTACAGAAGGAATGGTGTTGCATATGAGTTATGTAGGACTGATCGAGGTGATGTTTGAAGAATACGAGATTATTTTTGGCGCTACAAAATATATAAAAGGTAAAAAAGCGTATTTTTATAGCAGAATAATGCCTTTTTTTGAGAAAAGTCTTAAAAAATATAATTATCTAATCGATATGGATGAATGCATGAAGAAGTATAATAGTTACTAAGTCATTATCTCCAAAAATCAGTAGAATATTCTATTTCATATTCGTCACATAATTCTCTTAAATCTTTTACAGTAAATCTCTCTTCAAATGTAAACCCTTTCCAAAAAGAACAAAGAATAAATTTTGCGACATCCTTTTGATGAATCATCATAAAGTATTCGTACTCATCGGTTCCCCAAAAGTCTCTAACGCCCTCTCCGAGGTCATGTTCACAAAAATGAAGGTTTCCTTGATCATCCCAATCGCAATGAACATTATGATTAATTTTTCCATTAGGATTATTAATTTCGCATTTAAATACTTGCATATTTTTCTCCATAAAAAACACACCCAAAATTAGGTGAGTAAAAGTGAGTAATGGAATTTGAAATAAGGAATTTATTTCTTTCTTTACACTTATTTATATGGGGACTTTTTAGACAAATTCAATGTCAAAAATGTTCATAATTCAGTAGGTATGTTGCTTGCTTTATTTCTTTTTATGAACAGTAATATGAACAGTAATCTCTCAAAAGCGCACCACTAAACGCTTTTTTGTTTTGAGACAAGAACTGAAAATCCTTGTGTCGGTGGTTCGATCCCACCTCTGGGCACCACTCAAACCCATTAAAATCAACACTTTCAGACGATTTCAGTAGTATTAAACTGTTAGAAATATTTTTGCACATTCGTGCACACCTACAAACGTGTACATTAATATAAAATTTTTAATTTAAAAATTTATTAGAATTTGTCTTTTGAAAAGAAGAAGTGTTTAAAAATGACTATTACTTAATTAAAGACTGAACTAATTCAGGATTTTCTTGAAGTGCAATTCCTATGTTTTCACTCAATTTAACTACATCTTCGCTGAGCATTAGCATAGACTTCTCAATCATAAGAGATTGTTTGTTGGTTATAGAGATTCCCTCCTTGGTTTTCATAAAATTATAAAGTGCTAATATTTCATCATCAGAATAAATATCTTTATACAGAGCAGGAACTTTTTTCTCAACGTTGTTTAAATATTCATTTATAAAAGGATCTAAGAAATCACTCATTGCTTTGCTTTTAACATTTAAACCCATTGATTCCATCATGGTGTACATAGTATTTTTCATTGTATCTTCTTGTTGTGAGAGGAATTGTTCTTGAACAATGAAGTTTACCATCTCATCAACAGAAATTTCGTCCGCGCTAATAAAAGTATTAAAAATTAAAACAAAAGAGATATAAATTTTTTTCATGAACAAATCTTATATAAAAAGAAATGTAAGTTTAAGTATAAAATTTATTAATATATATTTAATCAATTTAGTAAATTTAAATACGAGCAGGACTGTTTAAATTTATCACCTTGCTCGGTTTCAATAAAAACTGAAAATCCTTGTGTCGGTGGTTCGATCCCACCTCTGGGCACCATTAAATATCTTAAGATACAATACACACATGATATCAAAACAACAAAAGCCAATAAAATCTGGATTTCATGCTAAAACAAATGCTGATGAAATAATAAAAGGAGTTGATCTTAGTAATAAAGTAGCCATTGTTACAGGTGGTTACTCAGGAATTGGACTTGAGGCCACTAGAGAACTTATTAATGCTGGTGCGAAAGTGATTATTCCAGCTAAAAGAGAAGAAATTGCTACAAAGAATCTTCAAGGCATAGTATCTAAAGAAGATATTATTGAAATGGATCTTGGCAATTTAAATTCGGTTAAAAACTTTACAGATGGTTTTAAAGAAAAGTTTAATAAATTAGATCTATTAATTAACAATGCAGGAATTATGGCCTGTCCCGAGACTAGAATAGGAAATAAATGGGAGAGTCAATTTGCTGTTAATCATATTGGGCACTTCTTGCTTACAAAAGAATTAATGAACACAATGGCAGAGAATGATGGTGCAAGATTTGTAAGCCTTTCGTCTTCAGCCCATTCACTTACAGGAATGCTTTGGGATGATATTCACTTTCAAAATAATCCTTATGATAAATGGATGGCATATGGTCAATCTAAAACAGCGTCTTCACTAATTGCTATCGAATTTAATAGAAGAATGATAGATAAAGGTGTTTCTGGGTTTTCCGTGCATCCAGGCGGCATTCTTACACCTCTGCAACGGCACCTTCAAAAAGAAGAAATGGTGGCTCTGGGTTGGATGGACGAGAACGGATCACCTTCAGAGATGGCAAAAAATTTCTTTAAAACGACTAGTCAAGGTGCATCAACTACTCTTTGGTGCGCAACCAGCTCTAGCCTAAATGGAATAGGTGGAGTATTTTGTGAAGACTGTGATATTGCAAAAAGAAAAAATGAAGTAGATGAGTCACTACAGAGATATTTTGGTGTTGCCGATTGGGCTGTTGATACTGAAGAGGCATCAAAATTATGGGATGTGACTGAAAAAATGCTTGTATCGTGAGTCAGGTAAATACACTTTTTGAAAATATTGAGCCTTTTTCAACAGGTTACTTAGAAGTTGATGAGCATAAAATTTATTATGAGGAATGTGGAAATCCAAATGGGAAGCCTGCTGTTTTTCTTCATGGAGGACCAGGTGGCGGTGGTAGTGCAAAAGTAAGAGGATTTTTTAATCCAGAGTTATTTAGAATTGTGGTATTTGATCAACGCGGTTGCGGAAGAAGCAAACCTCATGCATGTCTAAAAAATAATACAACTTGGAATCTAGTTGAGGATATTGAGATGCTAAAAGAAAAGCTCAAGATAAAAAAATGGCTTATTTTTGGTGGTTCTTGGGGAAGCACACTAGCATTAGCTTATGCTCAAACATATCCTAATTCAGTTTCAGAACTAGTTCTAAGAGGAATATTTATGTTAAGAGACAAGGAACTAAAATGGTTTTATCAAGATGGTGCTAGCAGAATATTTCCTGAGGCTTGGGAGGGATTCTTAAAACCAATTAACCAAGAAAATAGACATAATTTAATGGATGCTTACTACAAAATTTTTACAGGTGATGATGACGAAAAAAAAATGGAGGCAGCAGTAGCATGGTCTAAGTGGGAAGGATCTGTAAGTACACTAAGTCATAAAGCTGACATGGTCTCATCATATTCTGAGTCAAAGTTTGCTTTAGCCTTTGCCCTTATTGAAAATCATTATTTTGTTAACAAGGGTTTTCTTGATAGAGAGGATCAATTAATTGCATCAGAGTCGATTGATAAAATTCGTCATATACCTGCAAAAATAATCCAAGGTAGATATGATATTGTTTGTCCGATGGAAACAGCATGGGAACTTAAAAAAAATTGGCCTGAAGCAGAATTAATAGTTGCGCCCTCCTCAGGACATAGTGCATTTGAAAAAGAAATTACTCATGAACTTGTTAGGGCAACTGAGGAATTTGCAAAAAATGATTAACATTAGTTTCATTGGTATGGCGGCTTGTGGTAAATCTACAATCGGAAAAGCTGTTGCTAATAAAATAGGTGTCAGCTTTGTTGATACCGATTTGCTTATTGAACAAAAACATGCGGCCACACTTGAAGAAATCAAAAATAAATATGATTACAAATTTGTAAGAGATGAAGAGGAAAAAGTAATACTTGGTCTAAACTCATCGAATAGAATCATATCTACTGGTGGAAGTGCAGTCTATTCTGCAAAATCGATGGAACATCTTAAAAAATTTTCTAAAGTCATATATATAAATACACCTCTTGAGATAATTATGGAAAGAATTGATATTGATCAAAAAAGAGGTCTTGCAGTTCCAGAGGGGATGTCAATTCCTGAGATTTACTCTGAAAGAGAGCCTATGTATCAAAAATACTGCGAGACAATTTTGGATGGATCAAAAACTATTGATCAGCTTGTTGGTGAAACCATAAAACAATTGCATGAGTAAAAATATTTTAATTGTTGGAGCTTCTGGTTTAGTCGGCGGCGAAATACTTAAAAACTTAAAAACAACCAATAATGACTTAATTTTACTCAGTAGAAAAAAGGTTCTATATGAAAATAATGTTAATCAAATAGTTATTGATTTTGAGGATATTGATTCTTTGGATACAAATCTCAATATCGATGAAATTTATATCGCAATTGGGCATAAATTAAGCCTTTCTGAGCTTGTTTATATAAAAAGAAATAATAGAAAAAGTTTTGTTAATGTAGATTATAACTACATTAAAAAAGTTGCTGAATTTGCTAAAAACTGTGGAGCTAATTCAGTTGGTTTGATATCTGCAATCGGGGCAAATACTAAATCTTTGAATACATACTTAAAAGTTAAAGGTGATGTTGAGCAGGAGATTAAATTAGTTGGATATAAAAAAATTATTATTGCTCATCCAAGTCATTTGTTAGGAAAGCGTGCTGGAGAAGATATTCCTTTGAATGTAAAAGTATTTGAACAAATAACAAACTTATTTGGCCTCCTAATGATTGGGCCATTACAAAAATTTAGAAATGTAGAGGCAAAAAAAGTGGCTAAAGCAATCATTTCCAAAATGGATTCAGTTGAAGAAGGCATTCACTATATAGATTATAAATATTTCAAAAATTTTTAACCCTCTTGTTTTTAGTTTTAATTATTTTCTTTATGCCGTTACATGCATTAAGAAGCCAAAATGCATTTGCAAATACAAAGTAGTATAAACCTAGATATAGTTGCACAATTATCGCGAAAAAGCTTCCAGCAATGACAGCAGAAAGTCCTACCATTCTTTTTTTGGCTTTTTTTGAAACAACAAGAGGCGCGGCTATCAAAGTACCGAAAAAAACACTCAATAATTGAATTAAATCAAGCATATTCATACTAATAAACACTCAGAATATGCTTATTAGTATGAATATTGGCGCGTATTATGAATACTTAAAATTAAAAGTAAAGATATTTTTGGAACTTTTGGAAAAAAAATGTAATCTAATATATGTCAACAAATATAAGGTGATTATTATGAAGAATTTTACAATTATATTAAGTTTTTTTCTTTGTTTTATGCTTGTCGCAGACGATCATAAAGACAAGAAAGAAACTATGAAGGATAAGTTTATGAACAATCCAAACTATCTTATGGATTTTAAAGAATGCAAAGAAATGAAAGATGGAGTCTTTGGATTACTCTCTTTAGGCGACTCGGTTTGGAAAGAAATTGAACTCAATCCTGAGAACGAAGAAAAATGGCTTGAGGTTAGTATTTTGGCAGATATGGCGGCTAACTATTCAACTATTTATGATGTTTGGTGCAAGGACATGATTAATCATAGAATGAAAATGAGAATGATGTCTGAAAAAAAGAAAGGTAAAAAAGAAAAAGAAGATAATTAAAATTTTCCTCTTTGAAACCTCATTCTTATTGCATAAACCCTTATTAAAGCTACAACGGTAATAATTAACTGAACGAAAATTGATATTTTTATAGGATCTGCCCATTGCCAATTATCAATTGTTAGCCATAAAAGATATGTTTGTAATGGAAAATTAATTACAGCGCCCATCATTACAACAATAACTGCTTCTCTTAGAGCAACTTTTTCTGTTTTATTCATATTTCTTCCTATTTAATTTTGACACCAGTCCCATAAGCTAAGATTTCTGCTGCTCCACTAGCTACAGTTGAAGTCTGAAATCTAAACCCAAGGACTGCATTGGCACCTTTGGATTTTGCATCTTCTATCATTCTTGCATATGCCTGCTCTCTTGAAGTCTGTAAAAGTTTAGAATAGCCAACAAGCTCTCCTCCAACTATGTTTTTAAGATTTGCTAGAAAGTCTGAGCCAACATTTCTCGCTCTTACAGTACTTCCTTGAACAAGACCAATATGTTTTTCAATCTCAGCACCGTCGATATCATATGTGGTTACTACTATAAAATCTTCATCCATGACTTTTTCCTAATAATGGTTTAAGTTATAAATATAATGCAAGAATTAGTAGAAGCAAAGTTTTCAATTGGAAATGTTGTAAAACATAAATTTCTTAATTTTCGTGGTGTTATTTTTGATTTAGATCCTTCTTTTAATAACACTGAAGAATGGTATAACTCGATTCCAAAGGACTTCAGACCAAAAAAAGACCAACCCTTTTATCATGTTTTTGCAGAAAATGAAGAAATATTTTATATCGCTTATGTCTCAGAGCAAAATTTAATTAATGATGTTGAAAGTGGTCCTGCAAATCATCCTGATATTAAGAAAATTTTTTCACACTTTGATGGAAATTCTTATATTCCGCATAATTTAGCAACAAACTAAACACTAATTTCAAAATGAGCAACTTCTACAGAGGTTATAAAAACATTCATAGCATCAGCTAGCTCTTCTTTACTTACATATGTAGGAGCTAACCTAATAACGCTATCATTAGGATCATAATTTTTAGGAAAAGTAGAGCCAGCAGGAGTTATTAATACGCCAAGATCTTTACATAATTTTACAACCTTGGATGCGATAGGTTTTGAAGTGGAATATGTAATAAAGTATCCCCCGGTTGGTTTAGAAAATGAACCACATTCCTCCGGAAGTTTTTTTAAATAGTCATATGCTAACTCAAACTTTGGTCTCACTAATTCAGCATGTTTTTTCATATGGGACTTGATATTTTCAACATTCTTGAAAAACTCAACATGTCTTTTTTGATTTAATTTATCAGGACAGATAATCATTGTTGTTCTTACCTTTTTAATCAAATCTAATGAGTGTCCTGAAGTAGCCATAAAAGAGATCCCACCTCCACCAAAAGTAACTTTTGAAAAAGAGGTTGTAACTACGGTTTGATCTTGCACATTAGACTCCTCAACAACTTGCCATAAAGGTTTTTGTTCTGGAGTTGGTAAAAAGTCATGAATCAAATATGCATGATCAAAAAGAAACAAAAATTTATTTGAATATTGCGATCCTATTTCAAACATCTTTTTTAAATTCTCATCTGAATAAATTTCTCCAGATGGATTTGAATGTTTTGGAACACATAATATTCCTACATAATCATCTCCAGTTTTTAGTACATCTTCAAACGCATTTAAATCTATACCATCATCAGTTAAAGGAATCGGTACCGCTTCAATCCCAAAATCCTCAAGCATCATAAAATGTCTATCAAATCCTGGTACTGGGCATATAAATTTTGGATTTTTTAAATTTTTCCAAGGAATTGGTTCTGCAAAAAGGAAATTTGAAAGAACTGTTTGATATGTAAGTAAAAGACTTGATTGTTCCCCCGCAAGAATATTCTCAATAGGAGCGTTTAAGAGTTCAGAACCAAGTCTTCTTGCTTCAATTATTCCAAAAGGCTCGCCATAGTTCCTTAGATCTGCGCCATCATCTGATGAAGTAGGAATAGATATATCAATAAGATCATTAGATAGGTCTAGTTGATCTTTGTCTGGCTTTCCTCGAGTAATATCAATAGATATTTGCTTTTCTTTCAAGGAATTAAATCTTTCTATAATTTCTTGGTGCATAATATATGTGTAATTTTATACTAACATCATGATTAATTACTTAATATTTATATCTTTAATTCTCATTTTAGGGGTATTAATTTATCTAATCTTTAGTATAAAAAATAAAGAGACCTCAGATATTGGAGAAACTCAAATACTTCAAAACAAACTTAACGAAGTTTCAAATGATATAAATAAGATAGAAATCGACTTAGCATCAGTAACTACACCAATTAATGAATTAAATAGGTTCTTAGGAGGAAATGTTACAACTGGAAGGCTTGGCGAATGGAGTCTTGAGTCAATTGTTCAAGATATAATGCCAAGCGATAGTTATAAATTTCAGGCTCAAATAAATTCTGAATCGTCTGACAGAGTAGATTGTGCAATAACAAGTGCAGAGGGCTTTATTATCCCTATTGATTCAAAGTTTTATGCTGGTCAATATCAAAACTATCAATCAGCAAGTAATGATGTAGATAGAAAAAAGGTTTTGAGGGATCTCAGGACCGCTTTATTGAGAGATGCTGAGGATATTTCTAACAAATATATTTTGCAAAATACTACATCTAATTATGCTGTGCTTTACATAGCCTCAGAAAAGCTAATCGATCTTGTGGATATGATTGATAACTTAAGACAAGAGTGTCTCACAGAAAAAAAGATTCTTATATTAGGACCTAATACGCTAGCTGCCTTTCTTGATACTATAAGAGTCGGACATCATTATTTAAAGTTAAATGAAACTGCAGCGAAAGTTGCCAAAGTTGTGAGCGATATTCAAAAAGAATTTTCTAATCTAGATTTAAGTACAGAATCTGTAATTAAAAGATTAGATGGCGCTTTAAAGGATGTTCAAAAACTTCAAACTAGGGTAAATGTTCTAGGAAATAAACTAGAAAAAGGCGCAGAAAGTTTAGACGAAGAGCAATAATGCAAAATTTGAGATTATGGAAATATATTTCATTGCCATGGATTATGTTCACATTTATTTTCTTTATTATCTTTTTTATTCTTTCTTTTACTAATGACATTGATATTGAATTCTTATCAAATAGATATTTATTAAGCCTATTCAAAAATACAATTTTATTGTCTTTTGGGTCTGCTTTGATATCTATGCTCTTAGCTGTTCCTTTAGCAATATTAGTTACTTTTTATAAATTTCCAGGTTGTAATTTTTTTAGTTGGGCTTTGAGTCTTTCAATAGCATTTCCTGCATATGTTTATGCATTTATTTTTGTTGGAATGTTTGAATACTCAAGTCCCATATCTGAATTTTTAAGAAATTTCGGTATTGCTCTTCCATCAATAAAAAACATATTTGGCGCATCTCTGATAATGTCAATGGCATTATTTCCCTATATTTATCTCATAATCAAAGCTCAACTTTCATCAGTTGGTATCAAGATATTTAAAGCAGCAAAATCTTTAGGTGACTCGAATTTAGGCGCTGTAAGAAAAGTAATACTTCCATCATTAAAGCCCGCAATTATAGGAGGAATGGCCTTAGTAATCTTTGAAATAATCGCAGATTTTGGCGGGGTTTCAACTTTAAGGATAGATACATTTACAGTTGGCATATATGACGCCTGGTTTGGATATCAAAGTTATTTTTCTGGAGCTAGACTGGCTGGATATCTTTTAATATTTGTTATTTTCATTATGCTACTTTCTAAATACTACACAGATAGTCCACGTGGGGTTGCTACAAGAACTGCAGAATTGATAAATAAAGTTGAACTCAATAAATCTAAACAAATAATGTTCTCATTAATATGCTCATTAGTATTTTTAATTGTATTTTGCTTACCATTATTTCAACTTATTTATTGGCAGTTATCTGAATCAAGTATCAATCTTCTTAGTAATGTTAACTTATTAATTAATTCTTCGATTCTAGGTTTCGCCGTTGGTATTTTTACAATCTTTTTCGCAACTGCTCTTTCACTATCCTATAGACAGTCAAATAAATTAAAATCATTAATTTCAATTTCCACATCAGGTTATGCCATCCCGGGGTCTGTAATATCTGCAGGACTTTTAATTGGCTTTGATGCTATCTTTGGAACTTCTATTACAATTTATGGAATATTTGGTTTAATTCTTTGTTTAAGTTTGAGATTTATGACACCTGCATATAATTATTCTAGTTCCTCTTTGGCTAATATATCCAAATCATCAGAAAATGCATTATCTCTTATTCCGAGCAATCCTCTAAAAGCATTTATTGCATTTTATTATCCACAAATGAGATCAGCCTTATTTCTAGGGTTCATGATTGTCTTTATTGAGTCAGTAAAAGAACAACCTGCAACTCTTCTTTTAAGGCCAGTTGGATTTGATACCCTTTCAACTAAAATTTATAACTTTACAAGTGAGGGAGAGTGGGAGATGGCAGCAAGTCCAAGTATCCTATTGATATTTTTAAGTCTAGCATTTGTATATTTAATCAATAAAAATATTGAGCTAAATACTAAGTAAATCCATGCACGAAAATGAATACAGACTGAATGTTGGTGTAATTGTTGCCAATAAACATGGAAATTTATTGTTATGTAAAAGAAAAGGTATGAATAGTTGGCAATTTCCTCAGGGAGGAATTGATTTTGGAGAAAATTCCTTGAAAGCTGCTAAAAGAGAACTTTTTGAAGAAGTGGGCATAAGCTCAAAATCAGTAAAACTTATAGATTCAATCGACGATTGGTTAAAATATGATATCCCTAAAAAAAGCAGAAGAAAAAAAATATTTAAAACAAATTTTAAGGGCCAAAAACAAAAATGGTTTTTATTTAAATTAAAAGAAGATGTAAAAATATCTTTTGATAATGATCCTGACAATGAGTTTGATTGTTTTAAATGGGTATCCTACTGGTACCCTCTCAATGTAATTATTTCATTCAAAGAAAAAGTCTATAGAGAGGCATTAAATAAATTAAAATATTCTTTCTGTAAAGAGTTTAATAATGTTTGATGAAATTTTAATATTTGGGGCGCTAGGTATCCTTTCTGGATTATTAGCTGGTATGTTTGGTATTGGTGGGGGGCTTATCATGGTGCCAGTTCTTATAGGTACATTTATTAACCTTGGGTTTGAAAATGAGATTATCGTAAAGCTTGCAATTGGTACATCAATATCATGTATCATCTTTACAGGGCTTTCTTCAGCAAATGCCCATAGAAAAAAGAATTCAATTGATTTTGATAGCTTCAAGCCTGTTGCATCTGGAATAGTATTTGGCGCATTCTTAGGAGCGCTATTTGCAGTCCAAATTGATGGATTGATATTAAAAATTATAATCGCAACATTTGTATTAATTGTTGGCATGGATATTCTTTTAAATAAAGATCTTCTGCAGAATATGTTTCGTCTAAAACCAAAATCAATTTTTGTTGGTTCTGGTATAGGCTTTTTGTCCTCAATTTTAGGCATTGGAGGAGGAACTTTTTCAGTTCCATATTTCAAGGGTTCTGGGCTCAATCTTACCTCTGCAATAGGCACATCAGCAGCATGTGGAGTGCCTATAGCAATTTTTGGGACATTAGGATATGTTCTTGCAGGCATTAATCAAAATATGTTGCCTAATTTAAGTTTTGGATATGTCTATTTACCAGCTCTCTTAGGAGTTTCTCTTACAAGTATTTTTTCTGCAAAATATGGAGCAGATATCGCTCATTATTTATCTCAAACAACACTGAGGAGACTTATGGCAGGTTGGTTTTTTATAATATCAATATATATGTTTTCAGTATGACAATAGAGCTATCAAATTTCTTTAATAATCCTACTCTTATTGAGCTTGGACCATTAAAAATTCAGTACTATGCAGTGACATGGTTGTTGTCTGCATTATTAATTTACGTTTTTCTAAAAAATAACAGAACTATAAAAGAAATAGGTCTTAATAAAGATGAAGTAAATGATATGGTTTTTCTGTATGGATTATTCTTTGGAGCGATTTGCGGTGGAAGAGTCGGTTACATGTTCATATATGGGTCAGAACAGTTAATGAATAATCCCTTATCTTTATTTTATGTTTGGCAGGGTGGACTAAGCTTTCATGGTGGTTTAATTGGAGTAATTATTAGTCTAGTTATCTTTTGTTATAGGAAAAATATAGAGTTATTAAAATTACTTGATGGTGTTGCTTTGGCAATGCCTATTGGTCTTGGCTTGGTAAGAATTGGTAATTTTCTAAATGGTGAATTATACGGAAAGGCAACAAATGGCGATTGGGGTTTTATTTTTCCAACTGACCCTTTTGGAGTTTTAAGACATCCTTCACAAATTTATGAGAGTTTTGGCGAAGGTTTATTATTATTCCTAATTTTATTTGTGATCAGCAAACAAACAAATGTAAAAGGTATAGTTTCTTCATCATTTCTTATCTTTTACGGATTAATAAGATTTATAATTGAGTTCTTTAGGCAGCCAGATGCTCATATTGGTTACATTGCCTTTGACTCATTAAGCATGGGGCAAATCTTATGTATACCAATGATAATTATTGGATTTTTTATGTTGTTATATTCCAGGAGAAAAATATGAAAGCATACTTAGATCTTCTTCAATATATATTGGAAAACGGAGAAGAAAAAAGTGATAGAACTAATACTGGAACAATATCATCTTTTGGGCATCAGTTTGAATTTGACTTAGAAAAAGGATTTCCAGCTGTAACTACTAAATCTCTTGCATGGAAAGGCGTTGTGTCTGAGCTGTTATGGTTCCTAGAGGGCTCAGATGATGAGAGAAGACTTGCTGAGATCCGATTTAGCAAAGATAGATCTGAATTAACTAATTTGGAAAAGTATTCAACAATATGGACTGATAATGCAGATAATCAAGGCAAAGAATTAGGATACGAAAATTCAGATACAAAAAAGATTCTTGGTCCAGTTTATGGCGTCCAATGGAGAGATTGGTGTGGAATTGATCAAATTAAAGATTTACTAAAAGGATTGAAAGAAAATCCTGATGGTAGAAGACATATTCTTTCTGCTTGGAATGTTGGTGAAATAGAAAAAATGGCTCTGCCTCCCTGTCATGTAATGTCACAGTTTTATATTCATAATAATTCTATAAGCTGTCATATGTACCAAAGAAGTGCAGATATGTTTCTTGGGGTTCCTTTTAATATAGCAAGTTATGCTTTGCTCTTATCTATTTTTGCTGAGATCCTAGATTTACGACCAAAAAGATTTATACATTCTTTTGGTGATGCTCATATATATAAAAATTCAATTGACCAGGTAAAGGAACAAATTTCCAGAGAGCCTAAGCCACTTCCTAACCTCAAAATTCCTAAAATTAATTCTCTCGAAGATATTAAAAAATACAGCGTAGATGATTTTATTCTAGAAAATTATGACCCCCACCCTCCTATAAAAGCAGAAATGGCAGTATGAAAAAAATAATTTCACATGTAGTTGCTCTATCAAATAACAACGTAATTGGTGTGGATAACATGCTTCCATGGAACTTAAAGAGAGATCTTCAACATTTTAAAAACTACACTACTAATAAAATTCTACTCATGGGAAGAAAGACATACGAATCTATAGGCAGGCCATTACCAAATAGAATCAATTATGTAATTTCAACGACAATAGATGAGATTGATGGAGCCGAGGTTTTTAAAAGCATAGATGATGCAATTGATGCCGCAAATAAAAAATGTGATGATCATAATGAATATAATGAAATTGTGATAATTGGTGGTGGTTATCTTTTTAGAGATACTTTAAAAATAACTAACAAGTTAGTTCTGACCAATGTAAATTGTGAAATCGAAGGAGATGTTTTTTATCCAGATATTGATTTTAATGAATGGAAGGAAAAAAGCTCAGAAAACTTTTCAAAAGATATTGATAACGACTATGATTTTAAGGTTAGGGTTTTAGAAAGAGTTTAAGATGAAGAATTCATCTGAATATAGTCTCTTCTTAAAGCAAGATTTTTAACTCTTATCTCCTCATTTTCAGTATATTTAATCCAGTTGTTTGCTTGAGTCTTAATCTTCTTTTCTTTGTCTCTTGCAGCAATTCTAAAATTTTTCTTTGCTTCTTCAAACTCTTGAAGTTCAAAATATGCTTGGCCAAGAGTTAGATAAACCTGTGAAAGTTTTTTAATATCTCCTTTTTTAAGGCCTTTTTTAATAGCATCTACAGCTTCACTAACTTTATCTTCAGATAAATATAAATTGCCTAACAACACATAGGATTTACCATCTTTTGACATCTCAGCAGCTTTTTCTAATACCGGAATAGCTTTATCAATTTCTTGAGCCATTCTCCATGAGTCTGCTAATACTTTTAAATTTTTTTCGGTACTTTTTACAACAGGTACTATTTTTTCTTCTTCAGTTTTTTCATCAACTATTGTAACCATTTTGTTTTGGCCAGATACAAGAACTTCAGCAGCCCAATATGGATTTTTATTGAGCAATAATAACTGTGCTAACGCTAAATACTCTGACTCTTTATCTAGAAAATCTTTTTGGTAAGCTGTTTTTAAAGTGATCATATAGTCTCTTTCTCTTCCAAGAGTCCCGTATGCACCACCAAGTTGAATGAAATAAGTTTTCTTTGGATACAAATTTACTAATATTTCATAAATTGGTATTTGTTTTAATAAAGATTCTCTTTCTCCAATTTCTTCTTTTAATTCACTGTAGCAACCAGCAAGAAGTGAGTACCAATTTTCTCTTGGTTTATAACCTTCCTCTTCAGCCATTGAAATAGCTGTTTCCAATGATGACATAGATTTTCTGTAATCGCCTAAGGCAAAATATGCTTGCCCTAAAACAGAATAGGATTGAGCAGTGACCTTCTCTACCTCATCCATCCACTGTAAGATTAAGTTAACACCTTTTTGATAGTTTCCTTCGGCCAAATTCAATTGTGCAAGGGAAAACAAAGCGCCATTTCTTAGTCCTATGGTGACCTGAGGCTCATTCATTACATTTGTGTATGCTGTCATAGCTTGAGAATACTTACCATCAGTCATATAAACATAAGCCCAAGCATTCCACATTACTGATCTGTCATAGCTTTTTAAGTTATCTTTGTTAGACCTTAGCTCCGTAAGAACATTAACAACAGTTGCCATATCTGGAGCTGGCTCTCCTTTTTCATCAACCTCTTCTAATGCCTCATATACTTTTGCCATTTTTTTCGCAGTCGATGTTTGCAATGCACGAGCTTTTTTATACTTTATAGGTTTCTTTGTTTCTGATTGTGCCTGTGCTTCAATCTGAACTGAAGAAAACGCAAATAATATCGCTAGCACTGAAAACAAATGTAATGAGAATCTTTTTTTCATAACTTATTAATTATTCTTCATCTAGTATATATGTAAATCTATGAAGAACGCCACTTACAGGAACAGCTTTTCCATCAACAATTTTAGGTTTGTATTTTAGTTTTAAAGCTGCCCTTGCAGACGCACTGTTAAACATCGTGCATGGTCTAAATTCAGTAGAAGGATCGCTTGGATTACTATTTGAACAATACCCTTCGATAGTGTTAGCGTCCTCTACGCTACCTGTTTCAGTTATAGTAAATTCCACTAGCGCATAGCCCATAGTACCTCTTTCTTGAGCTCTTCTTGGATATATTGGTACAACTTTAAATAATGGGATATATTCACCATCCCTAAAAAATGAACCACCTGCCTTAAAGTTTGCCTTTGGTTTTGCAATTGAGACATCAAGACCTGTTAATGGCTGAAGATCTAACTCAGGCTGAGCAATATCTTCAGGCTGTTCTTCAGGCTTTTCAGGCTTATCAACTTCTGACATGAAAGTATCTATATCTCTTTCTGGCATAACAACATCTTGAAGTTTTACAGAAGTGTCTTGTTTTAATCCACTATCTCCTAAGGCAATTAAAATAACCATTACAAAAAACAGAGTTAATGTAATTACAGACGAAAATCCAATCCCAGCTGCATATTTGTTAGCATTAAAAGCCTTAACAAACATATCATGTATAGGCTTTGTAACTAAATTAATTGCGGAAAGGACTTGATTCATATTCTATTTAGGTTCTGATGCTAGAGATATAGCGTTAACCCCAGCTTCTCTGGCTCCATCCATAACTTTAATAATAGTATCTGCTACTGCTCTTTCGTCTGCTTGAATAACTACAGATCCTTGTGGATTGTCTGCAAGCATTTTTACTACATTTGCCTTAACCTGCCTTACATCAATTCTTCTTCCATCCATATAAACTTCGTCATTTGCTCCAACTGCAATTAAAATTGCAGCATTTTCTTGAATTTCAGCAGTATCTGAATCAGGTCTATTAATTTCCAATCCAGGTTCTTTTATAAAGTTAGCTGTAACGATAAAAAAGATTAGCATGATGAAAACAACATCAAGCATTGGTGTTAAATTAATTTCGCTTTCTTCATCTTTAACAGCAGTGCTTATAGCATTTCTTCTCATTTTTAGTTCTCCTATAATTCTCTTTTTATTAATTCTCTTAAGTCATTTGTGTGTCTGTCAGACGCACTGGTCAAATATATGGTGGCAAATACGCCTGATAAAGCAACAACCATACCAGCCATTGTTGGCAGTGTTGCCTTAGAAACACCTCCCGCCATTGCTCTAGCGTCACCTCCCCCATTAAAAGCCATTACTTGAAAAACCTCTATCATTCCAGTCACGGTTCCTAACAATCCAAATAATGGTGCTAGAACCACGCAAGTTTGAATGATTGATAAGTTTTTATTTATTTCGACTTTTGCTTGAGAAAGCATCTTTTCTCTAATTTGAAGGGCATGCCATGAAGTCTTATCAGATCTGTTATTCCATTTTGCTGACAAATCTTGAATGTAAAATTCATGACCATGAGAAAAATACCATATTCTCTCAAAGATCATTGCCCACATAAAGAAAACCAGAATAGCAATTAACCATAAAACACTACCACCCGCTTCCATAAAATCTCTTATGGACGAGAATGCTTCAGTGATAGCAAAAAACATAATTAGCTATTAACTACCTTCAGCTCTTTCGGCAAGAATACCTGTACTCTGTTCCTCAAGTACACTAATTATTCCTTTAGCCGATGAAGCTGTGAAAGAATGAAGAAGTGTAGTAGGTATTGCAACTAATAGACCTAAAACTGTTGTAACAAGTGCTTGAGAAATACCACCAGCCATAAGTTTAGGATCACCTGTTCCATATAGAGTTATCATTTGGAAGGTAACGATCATACCTGTTACTGTTCCTAATAAACCTGCAAGAGGTGCAACAACTGAGATAATTCTTACAGCGCCAATTCCTCTTTCAATTGATGGTCTCTCAGCCATAATTGCTTCAGCAAGTTTCAGCTCTAACGTATCAATATCTTTCTTAAAGTTCTCTTCGCCAACCTTAAGAACTCTTCCAAGAGGATTTCTAACATCTAATGTTTTAGAACCTGCTTGAGCTCTCACTGCTTTACCAAGAACATATAAGCTCCACAATTTCCAGAAAGCTAAACCAATACCAATTAAACCAACAAAAATAATTGCGTATCCAACTTCTCTACCTTGTGCAGCTCTTTCAGCTAAAGAAGGAGTCTGGATTAGATTAGCTAAAAGACTTCCTCCAGTAGGTCCTGTTGGATCAACACCAAATCTTACTTGCTCTCCAACATCAGCATTACCAACACTCTTTGCAGTTTTTGTATATCTTCCAGCAGGTTGTCTCGGTAAAAATGCATATTGTCCTGTTGCAGCAACATACTCTAAATATTTACCATCACAGACTGCATTAAACAAACCAACTCTTGTAACGCTACA
The DNA here is from genome assembly GCA_902547295.1 of uncultured SAR86 cluster bacterium. Taxonomy (GTDB): domain Bacteria; phylum Pseudomonadota; class Gammaproteobacteria; order Magnimaribacterales; family D2472; genus SAR86A. The sequence goes on from CACCNJ010000005.1 coordinate 70,643, forward strand.
TTTTGAAGACTCACCATCAACATCGATTACAGTTGTATCAAAAGAAACTACTTGTCCACTTGCAACCATCTCTCTTTGAAGTTCATACCATAAACCTTCAATTTCTCTAATAGTTGGTAACTCTGTAGTCTCTGACATTTTTGAAGTAAGTTCATTTAGAAAATCTACTCTTTCAAGACCATATTGAGGGCTTGTCAAAGAACCAGAAAATTGAACTGCTGCTTCACCTGCTGAACTTTGAAGATGGCCAAAGAGTTCAACCAAAGATCCAAGTTCTTTTTGATATGCTTCCTCTTTAACTCTTAAGATTTCTTCATTCTTTTTATATTCAGCCTCAAGCTGATCAGCAATTCTTTCTTGTCTCGCTAATTCTCTTTTTTCAGCAGCTAAAATAGCAGCCTGTTCATTTTTATTAGCCATAAACTTAGCTTCACGATCTGCATTTTCAGACTGTTCTTTAGTTTTACCTTCTTTAACAAGTTGAAGAAGTGCTTCAACAGTAGATATTTCTGCTTCATCACCCTCAGATTCTTGTGCAAATACAAAAGTGTTAAGTGTTAAAGATAGAACAAATAGTATAGATAAGTACTTTTTCATTATGCCTCTCCTTTAACAACTGGCATCAGCAACATATCTGTTGGTGCTAATTTTTTAGCCATTCTTATGCCATCTCTAATAGGTTTTCTGTAACTTCCAGGGAGCTCTTCCCATGTTCCAGTTTCATTGTCCCACCTTCCACTAGTTCTTTCGTCTTTAGTTTGATAGAACATACCAATTCTTCCTATTACAAGAATATTAACAACAGTTCCGTCTGCTAACTTATCCTCGTACGTATCAATTTTACGTCCATACTCTGCTTCAATATTGTATGCCTCGAGAACCTGCCTTACTTGCTCAGATGCAGTAACTTTTGGTTTTGCCAAAGAAGATCTAACCAAATCAACTCTTGCTTTCCTCTCTTCAGATCTAAAGGGAGTATCTAGATTGATGAAAGTCTCTAAAGTATCTAGCATCTTTTGAGCTAATGGAGGTATTTGCCTTTGCATAACAACAACTTGAACTAATTGCTCGTCAAGTTTATCCATAAGGTCTAATTGAGCTTGGATTTGAATTCTTTTTTGTGCGTTGTAAAGCTTTAACCCTTCAACTTGCTTGTTAACAACTTTATATTCATTAACAATTTTATCCGTTTGTCTTTCTGTTTGATCGATTTTATCTTGCGAATTAGCAGAAAGTGTTTGATTTTCTCTACCTACTTCTAGGATACTTTCCATATTGACTTCAACATTAGTTTCGTTTGCAGAAACAAATAAGCTAAAGCAAAAAAGTACTGGTAAAGATATATTCTTTATAAATTTAAACATTTTTGTACTCCCTTAGGTTTGGACATGTTAACAGTCCTAAACCAATAAATAAAATATATATACATACTTTATTTAATTGCTAATTCTATCAAAAACTTTGTCATTTCGACTAATTTTGTAAATTTTTCTCTATTAGCTTGAAATTTTCCTAAAGTTATAGTTTTGGAAATAACATTGGAGTATTTTTTTTATAGGATTTATATTGTTCATCATCAGCCCATTTTTTATCATTCATGTCTTCAAGCATTCTAACTCCGCTAACATATACAAGAAGAATATATGTAAAGATAGGTGATATTAGTGTGATAAGTTGAAGCCCTTCAAGTGATGAAAAAGAAATAACTGCAATTGCAAACCATAACAATACTTCTCCAAAATAATTAGGATGTCTTGACTTTGACCATAATCCAGAAGTAATGAAGCTGTGTTTATTGGCTTCAATAGATCTAAAGGCTGTTTTCTGATTATCAGCAACAATCTCAATACCAAATCCAATTATAAATAGAATTATTCCAACATAAGTTAAGGCATTCATCACCAAGCCTTCAGGGCTCGATATGGCTACCAGAGCGCACATTGAGCATAGAGTTACCCACAAACCTGATATGGTAAATGTCATAAAAAACTGTGAGGCAGAAGTTTTAATTGTTCTAAACCTTTTATCTTCCCCGGCTTTATGTATTCTCATGAACAAAAATAATCCTAATCGTATTGTCCATATTGAGATCAATAAAACCAAGATAAGATTTCCAAAATTGAGAGAAATGGATTGATACGTAGATAAGAATACAAACCATACAACACTTAAATAAGTAACACTTCCTGTTAAATCATAGAACTTTTCAGTTTGAAATACATATGCAGGTATATATGCAATCCAATGTATTACATATGCTAAAAGTACAGCATTTTTTACAATTACACTTCCAGTTAGATGTGCAATACCGTAACTAATTGCAAACGATAAAACCGAAATTAAAATATTAGTTATAACTTTCATTTTTCACTCCATCCACAAGTTCTATTTTTATTTTCTTCATCAAGCCATTCTTTTAATGGTGCGTAGTAATTCATTATTGATTTACCGCTAAGTTGTCTTGATCCAGTAAGATTCTCAAAAGCGTCCTGCCAAGGCAAGCTTTGACCCATTGCCATAGTAGTGATAATCCTATCACCAGCTTCCTTATTCCCATATATTGAGCATTCATGTAAATATCCATCATAATTAATTAAATTACAAAGTGCTTCATGAAACTGATACTGCATGATGCTAGCTAAATAATATCTAGTGTAGGGAGTGTTTCCAGGTATATGATATTTTGCACCTGGATCAAAATAATTTTCTGACCTTTCATAACTGGTATTAATTCCCTGATATTCCTCCCTTAGACTCCACCATGAAGAATTTAAGTTCCTTTCATCAATATCTCCATCGAATACTCCTGACCTCCATTTATCTAGCATCAAAGCCCATGGAACTATAACAACCCCATCAAGTGCTTGTTTCATAAGTAATCCAATTGGGTCTTGTTTTGCTTCTTCAGCATCATCTTCAGATATGAAGCCAATATCAACTAAGTAATCTGGAGTAATTGAAAGTGTTAGTAAATCTCCAAATGCTTCATGAAAACCATCATTTGCACCTGCTTGGAAAACTGTTGGAATATGGTTGTAAGCTTGATAATAAAAAATGTGGCCTAATTCATGATGAATAGTTATAAAGTCTTCTTCATTCTTTTCAATACACATTTTTATTCTAAGGTCATTATTTGCAGGATCTAAATTCCATGCAGATGCGTGACATACAACCGATCTGTCTCTAGGTTTCACAAATAGGGATCTTTCCCAAAAAGTTTTTGGAAGAGGTTTGAATCCAATAGAAATGAAAAAATCTTCTGCATACTCTACCATTTCAATTTCGCTTAATGATTTTTCGTTAATTATCTTAGTAACGTCTATATATTTGGAATCTGGTTTTTCTTCATACACTAAATCATAGATATTTGACCATGACTGACCCCACATATTCCCAAGCATATGTACTGGCAATGGGCCTGTTTTTGATATTACTTCATCACCATAATGTTCATTCAATTTTGCCCTAACATGACAGTGAAGAGCATCATATAATGGTTTTACCTCACTCCAAACTCTTTCAGTATCATCTAAGAAATCTTCTGCAGGCATATCATATTTACTAAACCACAAATCACTCAGTCCTTCATAACCAAGATCAACCGAGCCTTGATTACCAATATCAACCATTCTCATATACATTGGTTTCATCGGCTTACCAATCTCATGCCACCCTTCCCAAGCTCTCAGCAATTCCTTAGGATCTCGTGAATTATCTATAATTGATTCAAATGCTTCTAAGTCATAGCATTCTTCGTCGTCAAAACAATACTCTCCACTTCCATACATTGCTTCGAGGCTTGTTGTAATTTCTGATAATTCGGATGCTAGTTCTTCATCTGAAGGTGGAGGCATTACAAAGGAACTTTTAAGGATATTTAGCATTCTTTGATTTTCTTTTGATGTATCTAGGCCATCAAAACTAGCAGCCTCTCTAGATCTTTCTAGCGATTTTAATGTATATTTTGTTCCATAATCTGCAATTACTTTTTGAGAATCGTATGTTATAAAATTTGAGCTTATCCATGAGGCAGAATATATAACAGGACCATCTTTTTTATTTTCCGATTCAACGTTTGCAAGAAACTCTTCTAGGTCTTGATTGCTAAGGGTTTGTTCGCTACTTGGGGCACAAGAAGTTACAATAATAATTAATATTAAGCTTAAAAAATTTTTCATTTATATTCCTCGCTATTAAAATAACATAAAAATAAAATTAATATGAAAATTTCAACGAACCAGTTTAAAAACGGAACAAAGTTGATTATCGATAATGCTCCTTGCTCAATTATAGAGCATGAATTTCATAAGCCCGGAAAAGGTCAGGCTGTAATGAGAGTTAAATATAAAAATCTTTTAACTGGAAACACTAACGATAAAACTTTCAAGTCAGGTGAGAGTGTTGAATCAGCGGATGTAAGTCACAAAGAAATGGAATTTTTATATAAAGATAATGATTCTTGGCACTTTATGGACAAAAATAATTACGAGCAAATTGAAGTTAATGAATCACAAATGGGAAATGCATCAAAATGGTTAGTAGGACAAGAAACTTGTGAAGTTGTTTTGTGGAATAGTCAACCTATTCTTGTAAATCCACCAGTAATTGTTGAACTTAAGATTATTAAAGCAGAGCCTGGAGTAAAAGGAGATACTGTTTCAGGTGCAACAAAAACTGCAAAACTTGAAACAAATGTTGAGGTTCAAGTGCCATTATTTGTGAATGAAAACGAAATAATAAAAGTAGATACTAGAGATATGACATATGTAGGGAGAGCAAAGTCTTGATTGGTGAAATTAATAAGGAAATAGAAAAATTTCTATCTTCAATTGTAAATAATAAAAAAAATATCAATTCTATTATTAAAAAATGCTCTACTTCTATATCAGATGATCTTAAAAAAGGTCATATAACTTCAAATGTATGTATGGTCGCAGCAAGCATACTAAAGCTTAATCCAAAAAAATTAGCTGAAGATCTTAAAACAAGATTAGAAAAAATTGATAAATTTGATAACGTTGAAGTAGCAGGACCGGGATTTATAAACATCTCATTAAAGAGAGAATATTTCGTATCAACGATTGAATTTATTAATAAAAACAAAGATTCATTTGGTAGTTCTGCTATAGGTAAGAAAAAAAAGGTGCAAATTGAGTTTGTGTCTGCAAATCCTACTGGTCCTCTTCATGTTGGTCATGGGAGAGGAGCTGCCTATGGTGATGCAATCGGAAGAATTCTTGAGTCAACAGGATCAATTGTTGAAAAAGAATACTATGTTAACGATGCTGGAAGACAAATCGATATTCTGACTGCAAGCGTGATATTAAGATTAATAAAAAATGATATAAGTAATTATTTTCCAGCCAATGGATATAAAGGTGAATACATTGATGAAATCGGAAAAAAATTAGATAAGGAAGTAAAAATACAAGACTTCAAGTCACTTTCAATCAAATCCTGTGAGGATCCAGAAAAAGAAATAGATAATATTATTCATGAATTAGAAAAATTAAATAATAATTCATGGAATCTCATAAAAGATTTCTCATTAAAAGAAATTGTTAAATCTATTGAGGATGATTTAAAAGCATTTAATGTGAATTTTGATAACTGGTTTTATGAATCATCACTTGGCATGATTGATGATGACTCATCTAATATAGCATCTTCAGTAAATAAACTAAAAAGGGATGGTCATGCTTATGAGAAAGATAAGGCCATATGGCTTAATACAGATATAAGTGGTGATGATAAACATAGAGTTTTAGTAAGAGACAATGGAAAGGCAACATATTTTGCATCGGATGTTGCATATCATAAAAATAAGGTCGATAGAGGTTTTGATAAGCTAATAAATGTATGGGGCGCCGATCATCATGGATACATTAAGAGAATAGAAGCATCTATTGAAAACCTTGGGTCAGATAAAAATAAACTAATTGTAAAACTTGTTCAATTTGCAAATCTTTTCAAGAATGGAAAAAAGGTCAAGATGTCCACAAGATCCGGAGAATTTTTTACATTAAAAAATCTTATCGAAGATATAGGTTCGGATGCTGCAAGATTTTATTATTTATCAAAGCAAGCTGATCAGCACTTAGATTTTGATCTTGATTTGGCAAAATCGGATAGTAAAGAAAATATTTTTTATTACATTCAGTATGCGCATGCAAGAATCGTTTCGCTTGAAGAAAAGGCCTTAGATAAATTTTCTGATATTAAGAGAAATATTAAAAATATTAGCAGTGGGAATTATAAAGAATGTGACAATCTAATTCATGAAATTTCAAAATTCCCAGATATTGTAAATAAATCTGCAAATACACTTCAACCTCATGTCATTATCTATTACTTAAAAGATTTATCTCAACTATTTCATAGCTTCTATAACGATAATCATGTCTTATCTGAATCTGAAGAGAATATACAATCAATTTTAGAGTGTCTAATAGCTGTAAAACAAGTTATTTCAAATGGTTTAAATTTATTAGGAATAACCCCAATGCAAAAAATGTAAGCATATGAAAGACTTTGCAAATGTTAAAGGTAATAAATCAAAGAAGACTAAAAGAAAAACTGTTTTTACTTCAAAAAAGCCATCAGTAAACACAATATCAACTAGCACCATCCTGATATTAATTTTTATTAGCGCAGGTCTAGCCTCTAGTTCAATACTTCTATTCAAGACAGACATTATGTCAATTAAGACTGCCAACACTTCCAATACCGTAAACATAGACTTCCCTTCATCATTAATGGAAAATTCAGTGCTTATTGAATTTAATGAAGAAAATAATTCGTTAGAGTGTCAGTACTTTGTCCAAATTGGCGCATACGGAAATAAAAAATATGCTCTTGAGGCAATTAAAATGCTTAATAGCGATATTGAAAACCTATCAATTAACGAGGTATACAGTACTCTTTTGCCAGGAAAGCTTTTAAATAGTGTAATATCAGGCCCTTATATTAATAGATCAGCAGCAAATAATGCTAAAGAGAAAATAACAAAGAGCGGTTTTGAACCACGATTAAGAACTGTATGCAAAGAGAACTAATTAGAAATATTAATGCTATTAATAATAGAATCGATGAGTTGTGCTCATCTATTAATAGAAGCAGGGATGAAATAACCTTAATTGCGGTTTCTAAGAAGAAAAACTTTGAGCTCGTTAAGATAGCTTTAGAGAATGGAATCAATAACTTCGGAGAAAATTACGCACAAGAGCTTCAAAAAAAATCTTCATTGATAAATTCAAATAATATTGTTTGGCATTTCATTGGACCAATTCAATCCAATAAAGTTAAAGTAATTGCAAATAATGCTGATTGGATTCATACCCTCGAAAGGGAAAAAATTATTAGAAAATTTAATGATGAGTGTAAAAAAATTAACAAATTAATAAACGGATGCATTCAAATTAATATTTCGTGTGAAAAATCAAAAAGTGGATGCAGTCCTGATGAGCTTTTCGATATAGCAAAATTAGTAGAATCTATGGAAAATATTAATTTAAAAGGCATAATGGCACTCCCAAAACTAACAAATGATAAAGAAGAAAGAGATCATATGATGGAAGAAGTTATAAACTTGAGCGTCAAGTTACAAAAAATTTATCCTAATGCTAGTGCTATCTCACTTGGAACAACTTCGGATTACGAGGATGCCATAATTCATGGATCTAATATGCTTCGAATAGGTGAATCAATTTTTGGTAAAAGATCATGAAAAATATATTATTTTTTGGTGGTGGTAATATTGCTCAAGCCTTAATTTCAGGACTACTATTAAATGGAATGAGCAACAAAAATATTTTTTTTGTAGACAGGAACCCTTTGAATCAAAAAAAATTAAATAGCTTAAAAGTTAAAAGTTTAAAAAAATCGAATGCTGATATGGATATAGTTATTTTATCTGTAAAGCCAAAAGATGCTATTCAAGCATACAAAGAAATTTTAAATAGCTATAAAAATCCTAAAATTGTTAGTCTTGTTGCTGGTATAAAATCCTCTACATACACCAAGCTGGACAATAAATCTGAATTTATGAGAGCAATGCCAAATACTGCATCAAAATATGGTCAAGGAATAACAGCTTTATATAATTCATCTTTTAAAAAAAGTAACTTTAAAAAAGTCTCTTCTATGTTCTCAAAATTGGGTACAGTTATTGAAGTAGATAATGATTCAAAAATAGATACTTTTACTGGTGTGATTGGAAGTGGGCCAGCATATTTTTTCCAAACTTTAAAATCATTTGAAAAAAAACTTATGAGATTATGCAACCAAGATGAAAAAATTGTTAGAGAGATTATTGCTAATCTTATGAAAGGTGTTGGCTCATCAATTGAAAATGACGGTGATTTGGATAATCTAATTAAATCAGTTGCTTCAAAGAAAGGAACGACAGAAGCAGGACTAAAGTCGCTTAAATCCAATAATTTAAATCAAATCTTTGAAAAAGGATTAAACGCTGCGATCACAAGATCAAAGGAAATTTCAAATGAATTCTAATATGCAAATACTTGGGCTTATTTTAAGTATATTAAATTACGCCCTAGTTTTTCTTTTCATCTTTAATTTATTGAAAGTAAATTATTACAATCAAATTGTTTCAATATTTGTTAAAGTGTATAGCCCCATAGCAAAAATATTTTCACCCTTACCAATTCAAGCCCTTAATATTTTAATCTTGGCCATAGTATTTAAGCTTTCATCTCTTGTCATATATTTTGGTGATCAGTATGTAATTACAACATTATTAGGGGTGGCTGTAATTCAAACGATAATGATTATTTTAAGGATCATATTTTTTGCAGTAATTGGTGGTGTGATCCTAAGTTGGGTATCTCCATCAAGCTCAAATGCTTTTTTAGAGTTAATTGAGGAAATATCTTATAAGTCCTTGATGCCGATAAGGAATTATATTCCATCAGCTGGAGGTCTGGACTTTTCTCCTCTTTTTGTTTTGATTTTAATTAATCTAATCGAATCCTTCTTATCAGATATGCTTAGGTCAATAGTATGAAGACAGAAACAAAGTTAATTCATTTTTCAGAAGGAATTGAGCTTGAATCAGGTAAGAGCCTTAATTCATTCGATTTAATGGTAGAAACCTATGGTGAACTTAATGAAGACAAATCAAATGCAATTCTTCTATGTCACGCATTTTCAGGTAATCATCATGCAGCAGGAAGTTCTGAAGATTATGGAATTGGTTGGTGGGATCAATTAGTTGGTCCTAATAAATCAATCGACACCAATAAATATTTTGTTGTATGTTGTAATAATCTTGGCGGATGTGCAGGTTCCTCTGGGCCATCATCAGTTGATCCTTCATCGCAAAAAATATTTGGAAAATCTTTTCCTCAAGTAAGTGTCTTGGATTGGGTTAACTCACAAAAAATGCTTATGGATAAATTAAACATAGAGTGTTGGCATTTTGTAGCAGGTGGAAGTTTGGGTGGAATGCAGGCTTTGCAATGGTCAATTTCATATCCAGATAAAGTTAAAAAGGCTGGAATTTTTGCTGCAGCTTCAAAATCTAGTTCTCAGAATATTGCTATGAATGAAGTTGCAAGAGAATCTATAAGAAAAGATGAGAATTTTCATAATGGAAATTATTATGAGCACAACGTTATACCTAAAAATGGAATTAAAACTGCAAGAATGCTTGGTCACATTACATATCTTTCAGAAGAACATATGGATTCAAGATTTGGGAGAAAATTTCAAGATGAAGATTCAAAAGTAGAAGAGTCTGTAAGCTTCGAGGTTGAAAATTATTTGCAATATAAGGGTGAACAGTTCTCAGAGCTTTTTGATGCAAATTCATATATTTTAATGACAAAAGTAATGGACGGTTATGATGCTGGAAAAGATAAAACGCTAGTTGAGGCTTTAAAAGATGTGAAATCTGAGTTCTTAATTGTGGGTTTTTACTCAGATTGGCTATATCCACCAGAAAGAGGAAAGGAAATACAAATAGCTGCAATGGATAATAATATAAGGTCCTCTTTTGTGGTTCTCCAAGGAGATCATGGACACGATAGTTTTCTTTTTAATTCAAAAACTTACTCAAATCTAATTACAAATTTCATAGAATCGTAATGGCTATAAAACTTTCAAAAATTATAAACAGTTGGGTTCCAGAAAATTCAAAAGTAATTGATTTTGGATGTGGTGACGGATCTTTATTAAAAGAATTATTTAAAAATAAGCAGGTGCTTGGATATGGCGTTGAGATAAATGACACGAAGATAGAAAAATGTATTGAGAAAGGCATACCTGTAATAAAACTTGATATAGACAAGGGCTTAAATGACTTTATGTCATCTAATTTTGATTTATCGATTATGGCAAGATCAATTCAATGTCTTAAAAATCCTGACCTTGCTCTTAACAGAATGCTGGAGTTATCAAAAAGATGTGTTGTGACTCTTCCTAATCTTGGCTATTGGAGATGTAGAATAAACCTAGCATCAGGGAAAATGCCGATTACACCAGAGCTACCCTCTAGCTGGTATGAAACAGAAAACATTCACTTGTGTACGATCAAAGATTTTGAAAATCTTTGTTTAAAAGAAAATATTAGTATTAAAGATAAAGTTTTCATAAATAGAAACGGTAATCAAGGTGGTTTATCTAAAATCAATCCAAATTTATTTGCTGTAGAAGGAGTCTACTTACTTGAAAAGTAATGGTGACATTCTCATTGCCTCATCAAATAAAGGCAAATTAAAAGAATTTAAAAAACTATTCAAAAATCATAAAGTTTTTTCTTTATCTGATCTTAATATTGCAGATGCTATAGAAGATGGAGATTCCTTTTTAGAAAATGCAATTATTAAAGCAAAACATGGCGCTAAGGAATCTAAAATTTATACGATTGCAGATGATTCAGGAATTGTAGTCCCTAAATTAGACTATGAACCTGGTATTTATTCTGCAAGATATGCTGGAGAGGGTGCTAGTGATAAAGATAACAGAGATAAGATTATTGACAAATTGATTGAGAAAAAGCATGAGAGTCTTGAAGCTTTCTATGTTTGTGTTCTTGTTGGACTAAAAAGTCCCAATGATCCGATGCCAATAGTAACTCAAGGTGAAATTCATGGGAGAATATCCATAAATAGTTCAGGAGAAGGAGGCTTTGGATATGACAAAATCTTTTATCCCGATGGCTATGATTGCTCAATGGCTTCTTTAGAACAACAAATTAAAAATAAAGTTAGTCACAGAGCCATTGCTTCAGAAAAATTTATAAAATTGTTTAACAGCAGTTATGATACTTTTTTATAATTAAATTCAAATAACTCTCTACCCTCATCTTTACCTCTTCTTTCAAACTTAGAAAGAGATTCTTTTTGAAAAGATTTGTTTGAAGATGGCTTAAATAATTTATTTTTTTTAAATGATTCAGAAATGTTTTCTGCATAGTTTTCCCAATCTGTAGATATGTATACATTTGAATCGTCTTTCATAAAATCATAGACCATTTTTAAAAAAGATTTATTTATTAGTCTTCTTTTGTGATGTTTTTCTTTAGGCCAAGGATCGGGACAAATAATAATCACTGAATCAAATACTTTTTTTGGGCTTTGATCTAAGAGCAGCCTAATATCGTCTGAAAAAATTTTTATATTATTGATATTGTTTTCTTTTATGCTCGAAACCAAAGTTCCTATGCCTGACATATAGACTTCAGAACCTATAAATAAATTGCTAGGATTATTTATTGCTTGAAAAATAATATTTTCAGCATTACCAAAACCAATTTCTAAATAACATTTATCAAAGTGTTTGCTGAAATCTTCTACTTCATGAATACTTTTTACAGAAAATTCTGATAAAGAGCTTAAACTGTGGATCTGCTTTTTAGTTATTCGGCCTTTTCTTTTTACAAACGAAGGAAGAAACTTTAATTGCATTGCTAAATGCTAGATTTATGCAAAATCTACCATAAATGCTTTCAATTTTTTTAGTGCGCTGTTTTCAATTTGTCTAATTCTTTCAGCGGAAACTTTATACTCATCAGCTAAATCATGAAGTGTAGCCTTTTCATCTGATAGATATCTTCTATTAAGAATATCTTTACTTCTATCATCAAGAGTTTTTAGTGCAGCAAGAAGTTCTTCTTTGTTTACTTGTTCTGCTTGCTCAGATGCAACTATGATTTCAGGATCATATCTTTTATCCTCTAAATATTGAGAAGGAGACATAATTTCATCATCGTCACCAGAGGGAACCGGTGAATCAAACGATGAATCATTTGAGGATAGTCTATTTTCCATGTGTAATACATCTTTTACCTCAACATTTAGGTCAGATGCAATTTTTTCAGCTTCTTCTTTAGTCAGCCAATCCAGTGATTTCTTTTTACCTCTAAGATTAAAGAATAGTTTTCTTTGCGCTTTAGTTGTAGCAATTTTTACTAATCTCCAGTTTTTAAGAATATATTCATGAATCTCAGCTTTAATCCAGTGAACTGCAAAAGAGACTAATTTTACACCTCTATGAGGATCATATTTATCTACAGCTTTCATTAATCCAACATTACCTTCTTGAATAATGTCTCCCAATGGCAATCCATAACCTTGATATGATCTTGCAATGTGAACCACAAATCTTAAGTGATGAATCACGAGCTGTCTTGCAGCATCTAAATCATCTTCCTCATATAATTTTAAAGCGAGTTCTTGCTCCTCTTCCTTAGTAAGAATAGGTATTGAATGAAC
>CACCNJ010000006.1 GCA_902547295.1 uncultured SAR86 cluster bacterium
AAAGGATGGTATTGGTGGAGGAGACTTTATCTTATTTGGTGGAATTGGTTCGATCCATGGTCCAATAGCCCTGCCAATAATATTATTGATAGGATCTTTTTTAGGTTGTCTTTATTTTATATTTACAAAAAAAAATATAGATAATGAGTTACCATTTGGATCTTTTTTAATACTTGGTTCATTTATTTATTTTGTATTAAATTTAATGAACTTTTCTCTTATTAATTAGTCATATCTATATAGGCCTTTGAATATCCTCACAGTTCATATCCCCTAGGTCTTAAAAGCAGGCAAAAATGCCTGCTTTTTTTTATAAATTTATTTCTAAAATCTTTAAATATGTTATAAATAGTCAAAGGAATTTAAATTAAATTAATTATGAAAAAATTTACTATACTAATCACATCAATTTTTTTAATTGGTGCATGTTCACAAAATGAGCAAAATACTGAGCCAACAGAACCTCAAGTAATGGTTGAGTACGTTTGGATGACAGCAGGCCCTGAATTCAATGATGTTAATCTTGCATCAGTTATAAATGCTTGGAACGCAATGATTGACGAAATGGGATGTAGCTTAAATGCAAATATACTTTCTCCAGAAGTTGCAAGTGAGGGTTTTGACTTTATATGGGCTCATATATGGGAATCAGAAACTGCCAGGGATGAGTGTTGGAATAACTGGGGTGATAATTATAAAGCTGAATGGGATATGACTATTGATGGAATAATGAATTATGACCTAAATAATGTCTATATGTTTAAACCAACCATTGGCAAACAACCAAAAATGCAGAATGATTCTGGATCCTTTGTGAATAGCTTTTATTTTTGTACTTACAATGATGGATATTCAATTGCAGATTTAGAATCTTACAAAGAAGCTTTGAACAATACAGATGGATTTTCTGATTACTGGTGGTATGTAACTCTCGAACCCACATTTGAGCAAACCGATCCAAAACCTGATTTTATATGGTTAGATATATGGGCATCTAATGAGGATGAGAAATCTGACAGAGAAAATTGGTCGAAAACAGATCTTCCAAAAATTGTAGAAGATAAATTCTCCTGTATGCCAGATGATGACGGAGCAGGCTTTATTGGAACAGTTATAAGAAGTTAATGGAGCGGGTGACGGGATTCGAACCCGTACCAATAGCTTGGAAGGCTATTGTGCTAGCCGTTAACACCACACCCGCTTAGTCGGGAAATTATAATAAAAAAGGGAGCAATATGCTCCCTATTTTTATAAATACTCAAGTTATAAGAAAAGCATCATATGTTTTAGCATCGATACATTTAGCATTTTCAATAAATTCTTTTTGAATATTTTCTGCAATTGGGTTTTTAATCCAATTTGAGCTAATCTCACTTGAAAAATTCTCTTTATATATATTATTTATCCATATGAAAGAATTTAGATTATCTTTTTTATATAGATATAAAGCTTCATATGATATGTTTAATGACTTTATCTCCAATGCAAATCTTTCAATTGCAATTCTAAAAGTTCCATAATTATATCCCTCGTTATATTCACATCGTAAAATTTCAGAAACATAGTCAGGGTTATTTATTTCAATTTCGTTTGCTAATAAGCTTTGTCCGTAAATTTACAACTAGCAATTTCATCAAACCCCCTTCTACTTAATCTATCAAGAATATAGTTATATATGTCCTGATCTGAAAAGTTTTTAAAGTTGATAACAAATTGATTCACATAATTTGGTTTTGGAAAATAAACATTAATGTCGTATTTAACATTATTTTGCTCCAAATCTGACCTTACTAATGTTGAGAGAAACGATTCAAGATTAAGCAAGGTATAACCATCATTGAGCTTACATTCAAAAAATTCTGCTGAAAATTCAAAATTAGGTTCTATTAATAAATTTGCCTCTATTTGTTTAGTATTCTCGGACGAGCAAGAAATAAGTATTAATGAAATTAATGAAATTATCTTTTGAGAATTCATAAGCAAGATTATAAATAAACTTAATATTATTTGTATTGTTTAAATAAAAAACCCAGAAATATTTCTGGGTTTGTATAAAACTTTATTTAATTTTAATTCATCACTATTACTTTGTTTCTAAATAAAGAATCACATTGACCAGAATATAGCCTAGCAAGTTCATGTTTTTGATTTTCATTAAGATAATTTACTTTTAAATCACAAGTTAATACATCATTAATCAGTCCTGAATTATTGTGTTGCAAATAATCACTATAAAGACCGTATAAAACTACATCGTGATGATTTGATGGTATTTCATCACTAATTAAAATATAGCCTCCATCTTTTGATAAATAACATCCAATAGAATATTTAGGACATGTTTCAGATACTTTATCTTTATCGTAAATAACATCAATATAAGGTGATTCTAATTCAAGATCACTCTTTGCATCGTTAAAAATTACTTCATCCGATTGAACATCATAAAAACTTAATAAAATAAATGAAAATAAAGTTAAATTTGATAATTTCATAGCTCCCTCCTATGTGTCAATTATGTGACAAATATGTAAATTATGTTACATAAATGTAACATAAATGTCAAACTTGTTCTTGTATGTTTTGTTTTATAGAATGTCCTTACCAACCCCTTTTATAAAAAATGAAAGTTTTAAGAATTGTTTTTGCAGACCAATTATCATTATCAAATTTAGCTTTAAATAACCTAAATAATGATGATTTTTTATTATTTTATGAGCCATTAGATACTTTTTATGAGATAAGGCATCATAAACATAAAATTACACTTCTAATATCATCTCTTAGAAAGTTAGTAACAAAAGTTAAACATACCAATATCATTCATCATAAAATTACTAAAAAAAATAACCAAAACTTAAAAGATGCTTTATTTAAAATTGTTGATAAAAACAATATAAATAAAATTATGATTTCAAAACCATCAGATTTTAAGATTTATAAAGACCTCTTATTTTTTTCGCAATCAAACAATATCGAATTAGAAATTTTAGAAGATAAAAAATTTATCTCAAACGTAGAGGATTTTACTGATTGGGCATCAGATAAAAAAACAAGAATACAAGAATATTACTATCGTTGGTTAAGAAAAAAATACGATATATTTATGAATGAGGAAGGCAAGCCTATTGGAGATAAATGGAATTTCGATAAAGATAATAGAAAGGGAATCAAGCAGCTTAAGTCAGATATTCCTGAAAGAAAAAAATTAATACCAGATCAAATAACTTTTGATGCCATGGTTGATGTAGAGGAATGTTTTCCAAATTCTATTGGTACCTTGGAAGACTTTAATTGGGCTACTACTCATGAAGAAGCTGAAAATTTGTTAGATGACTTCATTGAGAGATATCTTTTAAATTATGGATCATTTCAAGACGCAATAAACAAAGAAAATACTTTTATGTTTCATTCATTATTATCTCCTTATCTTAATTGTGGGCTTCTCGATCCCAAAATTTGCATTGAAAAAGCAGAAAAAAAATATTACAAATCAAATGGAAAAATTCCTATAAATTCTGTGGAGGGATTTATAAGACAAGTTTTAGGATGGAGAGAGTTTATTAAGGGTGTATATTGGGAAAATATGCCTAAGTATAAAAATCTTAACTTTTGGTCTCATAAAGGTAAGTTAAATTCTAATTGGTATGAAGGAACTACTGGCATCCCTCCCCTAGATGATGCAATAAATGAATCAAGCAAATTTGCTTATTCTCATCATATAAATAGATTAATGATCATTGCAAATCTTATGAATCTTACTGGCATTAATCCTAACGAAATGTATAGATGGTTTATGGAAATGTATATCGATTCATATGATTGGGTTATGGTTCCAAATGTATATGGTATGGGTTCATATGCTGATGGTGGAATATTTTCTACGAAACCATACATTTGTGGATCAAGTTATATGCTTAAAATGTCTAACTATAAAAAAGACGAATGGTGCGATACGGTAGATGGTTTATATTGGAGATTTGTTGAAAAAAATATCAACTTTTTTAAATCCAATCCAAGGTTAGCAGTCATGACAAGATCCTTAGAGAAAATGAATAAAGAAAGAAAGAAAAATATATTTAAAAAAGCAGAGATATTTATTAAAGAAAATACACTATAGAATTAATAATCAAGTCCCTCAAGTAAGAATGGTATCGCATTTTGAGACATGATTGTTGTGTTATGGTCTAAATTAGATATGACTTTGTAGCGCCATCTTAATGGAATCTTATTTTTTTCACTAAAGCTAACTATATTTTTAAAATAGCTGGTTCCTCTATCAAACCTATTTTCACCTTGTTTTCTCGCGCCTCTACTATTATTTAGTGATTCATGATTTGGATCGTTATCTTTAGCACCAAGTATAAAAAGAACTTGTCTTGATAAAAACCATTCATATCTCTCTCTTTCAATAGGCATATTTCTCAAGCCGAATGGAAAAGGCTCATTATTAAGAAATGTATACCAGCCAGCACTTCCAAGAACAACTTTATCAATTTGTTTATCTTCGCTGAATAACATATACCTATGAGTAAATTGAGATCCAGCAGAGAATCCAAATAATGAATAAGATGTACTACTCAAATTGTATTTACTTTTGAAATATGAGAAAAATGAGGACAATGAGTTTTTTAGGTTATTTGATTGATCCTTTAAAATTTTTCCAGAAGATGTTGCCATTTGAAGTGTTGCAAAATTTGGATAGCTAATCTTATCAAAATATGGTGCCACTAAAATTACATTTTTATCTTTAGATGGCTCTATCCACTGATTCAGATATTTTTCAACATCTCGAGAATTACCATGAATAATAAATAAAACTTTTGTGTTTTCATTAATTTCCTTTGGAAGAACATACAATATTTCTACGTCAGGTTTGTTCCATGAAGCATATGTGACTTTATCTACAGAATCAGATAAAAATTCACATGAAAAAAGTAGAAATAAAAAATAAGATACGCTTTTTTTTGAGAGCATGATTTATTCTAACAATGAATTATTAATATTGGGTTAAAATAAATATATTTAAGCGAAGATAATTGAAAAAATATTTAGACATTGTTAACGAAATTCATAATTCTCCCTACAAGCTTACAATTGTATCTAGCGGAGGTGGAACTAATGCCATATCAGCTCTGCTAGAAGTTCCTGGAGCAAGTAATACTATTTTAGAGTCCCACATACCTTATTCAAAAGAATCTATGAACTCTTTTTTAAACAAAAAACCCGATCATTATTGTTCTTTAGATACATGTTTAAATATGGCAGCAAACGCATTTAAGAAATCTAAACAAATTGATACCAAATCAAAAACAAAGCATCTATTAGGGATTTCTATTACAGCTAATCTTGCGACAACTTAT
This sequence comes from uncultured SAR86 cluster bacterium, assembly GCA_902547295.1. Taxonomy (GTDB): domain Bacteria; phylum Pseudomonadota; class Gammaproteobacteria; order Magnimaribacterales; family D2472; genus SAR86A. The sequence continues at coordinate 5,364 of CACCNJ010000006.1, forward strand.
GAAAAAAAAGGAGATCATAAGTTTTTTATTGTTGTTCAGGCATATGACTATACTAAATATCTTGAATGTTATTTAGATAAAGGTAAAAGAACAAGAGAAGAGGAAGAAGAACTCATTACTGCATGTGTTATTAGTCTTTTAGCAGATTCATGTGGTTTTGAATTTAGTATTCCTGAAATTGATGAAGATATATCAATAAATAAAGTTACTGCAGAAAAATCATGGATAAAATTATTTAATAACAAAGTAGGATTTATATCCAACAATAAGAACAACCCAGAGCTCATATTTCCTGGCTCATTTAACCCTCTTCATGAGGGGCACATAAAAATGAAGGAATTAGCCGAAAAAAAAACTGGCATGCATACTACATTTGAGATCTGTGCTAACAATGCGGATAAGCCTCCACTTACATTTTATGAGATAAAAAGAACTCTTGATCAGTTTCAAAATGATGAAAGTTGGATGCTTACATCTGCAGGAAGATTTAGTGAAAAAGCTGAAATGTTTCCAAATTCAGTATTTATAATTGGTGCAGATACTTTAATGAGAGTATTTGATGAAAAATTTTATAAAAACTACAAAGACATGATGAATCATATTCAAAGGTTTAATGATCACAACATAAACTTTTTAGTATTTGGAAGAAAAATTAATAAAGAATTTATCTCACTTAACAACTTAAAGGTTCCTGAAATTATAATCAATAGATGTACTGGTATCGATGAAGAAATGTTTAGAGACGATATTTCTTCAACAGCAATTAGATTAACTAATAACTAATTATGAGGCGGCAATTTGGCTTCAACAAACCATTCGTGGATTCTTTTTACAGGATTAAATTTCTTTAATCTCATTTTTCTATTTTCAAGAGTAAACTTTCTAGTTTTAATAGCTGTATAGTGATAGGTATGACTATCACGAGTTTCGTTTTCAGGTATTAAATAAACTTTAGTTTGTTTTTTGTCTGCCATAATGGATTCAAATTATACACAATCTTTGCTTTTTAAGAGATTTTATTTAAATAAAATTTAATTATTTATTTTTTTATATAAATTTAAATTTCCATATAGTGGAGTTTTTTCCTTTGTAATAATTCCTATTGAAATTTTGTCAAGCATCAACTTATGAACATCATAGTGGCTCTTCATAAATAAATCGCAGAATTCATCTTTATTGATATTTGGATAAATTGTTCTTATTAGACTGCCAGCGAGTAAAATGCCATTTCCAGGAATAAAAGTTACTGCAAAATCTGTGAGAGATTCAGCAAGACATCTAATAAAGCCCTCAATCACCTCGATTGCAGTTGAGTCTTTCTCTTTATATTTTTTATATATTTCTTCTGAAGTTAAATTTATATTTTTTTTTAATTTATATATGTTTGATATAGCAGAGCCAGAAATGAAATCCTCTAGAAGAAAATTATCATCTGTCTGAATGTTATAGTTTTTTTGCATTTTAAGACTCATATTTGATGTTACGCCAATTTCAGTTGGTATCACTAAATCTTTATTCACAAGTAGTGATGCTCCCAAGCCAGTTCCAGGACCCAAAAAAAAGACTTTTTCGTTAAACTTTTCGCCGGTTTTAATATAATCAATTTCATCTTTAATGAAGCTATAGCTATGAGCAATTGCTTCCCAGTCATTTAATAAAATGCAATTCTTAAGATTAAATTTACTTTTAAGCTTAGAAGCATCAAAAGTAAAATCAATTTTTGACATTTTTATAGAGTGATCATTTATTTTTGGTCCTGCGATAGAAATTATCAAAGTATCAACATTATTATTTTTGATTAAATCGCTAATAATTTCTTCAAAATTGTCACTCTCGAATATGATTTTATTTGAATTAGATAAATCATCTTTTTCTATTGATGCCAATGCATATCTCATGTTGGTCCCGCCAACATCTATTAATAATGCTTTACTCATATTGATTTTTATAGGACAAACCATACCCATATTTAAACTTTGGAAAATATTCTTTATCACTATAATTATTTAGCTTATTTCCTGAATTACTATTAGGCCATGAAAATGAAAGCCTACCCTTAAAATCAAAATTAATAGAGCCATCAAGATTGGTAAAGATTACGTCATTAATACCTTCAACAGCAGTTCCAGGCAACCAAATTGAAATAAATGAGTCTGAGTATTCAATTTCTTCGTCAACAATCAATGGCCTGCCTGTTAAAAATAAAGAAATTGTTGATATATTCTTTTTTCTAAATTCTTTCATCTTGTTTATTAAGTATCTATTTGAATTAGAAAAGTTCAAATCATCAATATCTCCTTCTCCCTCAGCATATGGGGTTTCACCATATACAAAAATTACATAATCAGGTTTTTGTAAAAATGAGCCGTCACTGGAAAATTCAACACTACCACCAAGATTAAGAATATGTTGTGATAAAGAATCATAGATACTTTTTGTATTCGGAAAGTCTTCATTAGATAATGAAACTCCTTCCCAACTTTTTCCTTGCCAAGTAATAGTCCAGCCGCCCATTTGATTTTCAATTTGTTTAGATTGATCTCCAATTATTAAAAAATTTTTTTTTGGATTCATAGGCAAAACATCATTATTTTTTAATAACACTAATGACTCTCTTACTGCTTGTCTTGCAAGATTTCTATGATCTGAATTACCAATATAATTATCCTGATAGGCATGAGGTAATCTGTTATCAAAAAGCCCAAGATGTTTTTTAACCTTTAAAATTCTTGAAACTGCATCGTTAAGTCTTTCTATTGGAATTATTCCTTTTTTAACTTGATCAAGAGTATTCCAATAAAGAGGTTCCCACTCTGTTGGCACCATAAATATATCAACACCGGCATTTAATGCTTGGGGACAATTTGCATCCTCGCAACCTGGTATTTGTCCATGCCCATTCCAGTCACCAACTATAAATCCATCAAACTCCATTTGAGTTTTTAAAATTTCTGTTAATAAATATCTATCACCATGTAGCTTTTTGCCATTCCAAGAATTGAAACTTGCCATTATTGATAATGCACAAGAATCAATTGCATCAAAATATGGAGTGCCATGAATCTCTTTAAGCTCAGACTCTGTAATTATTGTGTTACCTTGATCTATTCCTTGATCAGTTCCACCATCACCCAAAAAATGTTTTGCAGTAGCTAAGACTTTATTTTTATTTAGGAAAGAATTCCCTTCGCCTTGTAAGCCAAGTATAAAGTTTGATCCCAACTCAGATACTAAATTATAGTTTTCAGAGTACCCTTCATATGTTCTTCCCCATCTATCGTTTTGAGGCACAGCAATTGTTGGAGCAAATGTCCATATAATTCCTGTAGAAGCTACTTCTTTTGCAACGGCACTTCCGATCTCTTTAATCAAACTAGGATTTCTTGTTGATCCTAGACCAATATTATGAGGAAAAATAGTTGCGCCAATAACATTATTATGCCCATGAACAGCATCTGTACCCCAAAGAATTGGTATCTTAATCCCATCAACCTCCGGAGATGCATCGTAGTAAATTTCACTCAAGTCTTTCCAATCTTGAATATCACTATTTTTATTTTGATTTGGAAATCCACCCCCGCCATTTAGAATGGTACCTAGGTGGAATTTTTTTACTTGAGCCGGATTAATACTATTAATTTCAGGCATTATTATCTGTCCAACTTTTTGTTCCAATGTCATTTCATTGATTATTTTATTTATGAAAGCTGAATAATCTGGAAGTTTGCATTCGTTAGTATTTGACCAATCAACATCAGCAACAATATACGAATTGAATAAAATTAATAATAATATCTTTTTCATAAACTTTTATCCCAAAGTCACATAAATCAAAGTAAGAATACTTACGATAATTAAACTATTAACATTAAAGGCTTTTGATGTTTTAAAATTTATTCCACTCAAATCAATAGCTTTTTCTTGATCCAAATATCCTTGAGCCAATGATGTTAGGTAACATCCCATTCCTGAAACAAAGAAAACAACGCCCATTCTGTGGATATATGGGAAATCTGGAAAGGATGCTTGGATGAATATAGACATTACAACTGAAAGAATTGCTGCCACAAGAACTGAGAGAGTTGTAGCTTTTTTCCAAAATAAAGCCACAAGAAATATTACAAGTATTCCAGGTGTAAATAAGCCAGTAAAATTTTGTATATATTGAAAAATTTGATCGGAGTTTCCTAAGATAGGTTTTGCCATTACTAGGGCTATAAGCATAGATCCAACCACAGCACTTCTTCCAATTAATATTAAAGATGACTGTTGAATTTCATTTTTAGAAAATGATCTACATATATCCATCGTGAAAATAGTACTAATACTATTTGTCATTGATGCTAATGAAGATACTATTGCAGCAATTAGTGCAGCAAAAGTTAATCCTAATAAACCACTTGGTAGTAGCTCAATCATCATAGTTGGATATGCTTGATCAGTCTTGTCTAAAACCGGAAATAAAATTGCGGCACAAATTCCTGGTAAAACTATTACTAATGGCATTAAAAGTTTTAGGTAAGCTGCAAACAAAACTCCCTTTTGTGCTTCTTTAAGAGATTTAGCTCCAAGAGCTCTTTGAGTAATATATTGATTGAATCCCCAATAAGCAAAATGCCCAATCCAAACTCCTGCACCAATTAAAATCCATATCCCAGGTAAATTATTGTATGACGGATTGTCAGGAGACAATATCATGTCAAACTTTTCTGGCATCTGTTGATAAACTTGAACCATTCCGGTGGTTATATTTCCATCACCAATTTTAGTCAAAGCAATATATGAGACTGCTAATCCACCAAAAATTAACAAAACTACTTGAACTATATCAGTCATTGCTACGGCTTTAAGCCCTCCTGAAAGTGAGTATGCTAATGATAAAAATGCAAGAAGAATCATTCCATTAACTAAAGACATTCCTGTCAAAGTATTTATTGCTAATGAACCAAGCCAAAGAACTGCGGTAAGGTTTACAAAAATGTACACAGTTAACCAAAAAAATGACAAAACCAAACTTACTCTTTTATCAAATCTTTGTTCCAAAAATTGTGGCATTGTATATATTTTCTTTTCCAAGAAAAGCGGTAAGAAAAATTTAGCCATTACTATAAGGGCAATTGCTGCAGTGAGTTCCCATACTGCAATTGCCATTCCAACAACAAATCCTTGACCAGACATTCCAATAATTTGCTCTGCGGATATATTTGCAGCAATTAATGAAGCTCCTATTGCCCACCACGGTAGAGATCTTCCTGCAAGAAAATAATCCTCAGCACTCCTTTCAGATCCAGCTTTTTTTCTAGAAATATAAGTAGCAAGTGAAATTATACCGATACAATAAAGCCCAATGATTATCCAATCTAAAGTGTAAAACATGATCCCCAATTAATATGACGTATGTACTTATTGTAACAATTTATTGGTAAAAAAATTATCTAAAAATTAATTATTTGAATTGCTTCTGAATGTTTTTCAGAGAATATGCCAGAAACCATAACAAATTTTAATTTCTTTTTTCTGTGTAATGGTTTTAGAACATCTCTAACATGCTCAAGAGTCTTTTTGTGATTATTTAATCTCTTTAAATAGAAAGGAATGACTGAGCCAACTAGAGACAATTGATTTAAAGTGTTTATATTATTGGTAAATGTATAGATTGGAATATCTTTTGGTTTTGCATTTGATATATAACCAGCAGTTGATCCAGTTCTTGTAACAGCAATTATTCCATCAGCTTTTATAGATTCACTTAAGTCTCTAGCAGCAACAGCAATTGACTCCCAATCTGAGTTTGTGATGAGTTCTTTTTCATATTCTAAAGTTTGAAATTTTTCTGTTCTTTTAGATATAGATTTTAAATATTTCACACATTCAACTGGATATTTACCGATACTAGTTTCTCCAGATAGCATGATGGCGTCAGCACCTTCATATACAGCATTTGCAACATCAGTTACCTCTGCTCTTGTTGGTGTTGGGTTTTCTATCATTGATTCTAGCAAATGAGTAGCAACGATGGATCTTTTGCCCCATTTTGCACAAGAATGCATTATTTGTCTTTGAATATTTGGTAAGTCTGTAAGGCTAGTTTCAATTCCTAAATCACCTCTTGCTACCATAATGCCCCAAGCAGATTCACAAATTTCATCAATATTATCTAATCCCTCTTGATTTTCAATCTTAGCAATTATTTTTGACTCTGATTTTTGTTTAAAAAGAAGGTCTTCTAATATCCTAAGATCTTTTTTATTTCTGACAAATGAAGCAGCAATAAAATCTACATTATTTTTAATTCCAAAGGAAATATCTTTTATATCTTTTGAAGTTATTGAGGGCATATCTAATCTTACGCCGGGCAAATTTACATGTCTTTTTGAGCCTACCTTTCCTCCATGTATTACTTTACAAACTAAATTATCTGATTCTTTTGAAAGAACTCTAAAACTAATCAATCCATTATCAACAGAGATCCTTGAGCCAACATCAACACTATGAACTAGACCTTTATAATTTACTTTGATAGATGAGGTTTCAACGTCTATCTCATCTCGGACAGTTAATGTAACTTTATCACCTACTTTGAGATTGATTGGAAGAGAGGTATCACCTGTTCTTATTTCTGGACCTTGAGTATCAAGCAATATGCCAATGTTAGATAACTTACTATTTTTGGTCTCATTAATACTTTTAATTATATCTATAATCTCTTTTGCATTTTTATGAGTTGCATGGGACATATTAATTCTAGCAACATTCATACCAGCAGAATGAAGTCTACATAATGTTGCATTATTAGAGCTCTGCGGTCCAATAGTGCAAATTATTTTTGTTCTTGTAAAAGCCATGACATGACGATATTAATGAATAAATAACATTTTGCAAGACAAAAAAAACAGAGACTAGCTCTGTTTCTTTAAATCGATTCCTCAGGGGTCTAAAGTGAGATTTTCTTTAGCTCCTTGGACTCTTTCTCTTGAATCCTTGGTGGATCTGCAAGCTATTTTTTATCATCGACTCTTGCAAATGCTTTCACCCTTCGGTCTCTCCGTCCGGCTTCCCTCTAGACCTCCCGTCTGCAGTTGGTAGCTAGTCAGTTGCCATCCGTACATTTAATATTACTCTTACTAGATCAGATGTCAACACTTTTTTTTAAATAAATTTAATTTTTTTTAGTCTAAGAAAATAAAAAAGGGAGTTAAAAACTCCCTTAAATTAATGAAGCAATATTTTAATTCTTGACGGGCACTATACTGTAAGATCGTTCGTTTTCACAAACACCACCAAGTTCTTCGAGAGCTTTAAGCTCCGGCATCTCTCCTGCTTGATCTGACCAAAAATTTGTCCAATTTTTACCGTAATCAGCTATTGTTGATGTTGTGACTAATTGCACATAGTCATAATCCCAGTTAGAGCTTGTTCCTGCTCCTGGAAAAATCATTTTTCTTCCAGCTACATCACCAAGTTCTTTTGCTGCTTTTGCATATGCATAATATGCGTTATATACATCTTCTGAGGTAACTCCTTCTCCCAATTTGCAGTCACTATAAACTGCATAGCTAGCTTGACCATCTGGAGTTTCTGAAACTGTTCTTTGCCATGTAAAAATTGCTTGATTTCCAGACTCAAGAATTGTATTAAGTTCTGCTTGAAGTTTCTGACCATTATTAATCCAATAATCATTGCCGCCATAATGTGCTTCAGGATTTGGACTTATGCCAACCCAAACAAAATCATGAGGCAATTCGCCAGAATGATAATATGGAACCAACATTGCAGATCTATAATCTTTAAGTGCTTCACTTTCTTCAGCCCATTTAGTCCACTTTGCGGCCCATTTCATCATATCATCCATATCCTTACCTTCTTTAAAAGAACTAACATAGTACTCAGCTACATTTGGCTCATAACCTGATGATTCAACATGATCATCGGCTATAACTACAAAACTGAAGAGCAAAGATATACTTAAAAGTAATTTCATAATTATCTCCCTATTATTTAAATACTTCTAATATATCATCAAGATTTAACTTTTTAATTAAAATTATGTATTTTTTTTGTAACTATTCTAGCAAACCATAAATGTTATATTTAGAAACAAAATCCCAAATCTCAGAAGATGCATTAACATTGTATGATTGCGTTGTTGGCCAATCGTGTCCCATTTCTGGATGAAGAATTAATTTAACATTTACATTATTTATACATTTTATATATGTTTCATATGAAACTAATGAATAATTATCATATTTAATAATTGTATCTGGATCATCACCACAAGAGTTATAGTTCACCCAATAATCAATTACATCAGGAATACTTTTTGATCCTGCATTTCCATCATATGGAACAACAAAGTCTAACAATCCATGAATTTGTAAGATAGGTGTTGGATGCATTGGATTACAATCATCATAAGTACCATTTGTCATTGATCCAGTTACTGATGCTATAGCTGCAAATTTACTACTAAGATTACAAGCTAAATGATATCCCATATATCCTCCATTAGACATTCCAGATGAATATATTCTTGTCTCATCTATTTCAATTTTATCTTCAACCAAACGAATAATTGTATCTACGAAATCGAGGTCATCAATTGTGCTTTTAGATGTCCAACCACCTACATTCCAGTGCGAAGACAATGAAGCAGTTGTTGCCCCTTGAGGATAAACAACTATAAAATTCTCAGAATCTGCTAATAAAAAATAATTCGTGTAACTTAAATGTCTCATTGCTGAAGAGCCATAACCATGAAAAGCAAATAAAACTGGAATACTCTCGTTTGTATTTAGATTATTTGGAATGTAGATATAGTAAAATCTATCTAAGTTATCATGCTTTAGATCACATCTCTTCATCCCAGATCTGCTTGTATCAATACATGTTTCATTAAAAGAATTATTGTCTGTTTCAAGAGATATACTTACATCTTCCGATCCTGAGGAGCCACCGCCTCCACATGATGACAATATTAAAATTAACAAAGCTAATTGATAAGTTTTCACATCTACATATTAAAGCAGTAAATTTAATAAAAAAAGGGAGCATAATACTCCCTCAAAAAAGATAATTTAATCTCAGTTCGAGTTATAGACTTTGACAGTTTGAATTATTGAAATATTTCTAATTTCTCTATTACCATCAACCTCTTTTGAGAACTCAGCAAATGAATCGCTTGAATATAATGTTTCAGCAGATTGCATTGCTTCTGTCATACTTCCTGCGCCAGTAAATGCATAATGAGTGTAATAATTAACACTACCACCCATTTGTGCTCTTAAGCCATAACTTCCAGCAACATTTCCAGCCTCTTCTTGAGCTTTAGTTACTTTGGAATATGCCTTAGCATAAGCAGCAGCATCATCAACTTTCATTCTATAAACAGTATAAACCTGATTATTTTCTGGTTCATAATTTCCACCGCTTATGAGCTTCATGTTTAAAGATTGCTCAACAGGCTCAAGTAAACTCGCTGTTTGTGCTAAATGAGCCTGAAATATTGGATCAGAAAATGATTCTGTTCCTTTACCAAGACTTTCAGTATCCTCATAGTTTAAAACAACCATATGAGTAGCATCATCATAACCATTGAAAACATATTGATGTAAATTTACGACTGCTGGAAATGATTTGCCCCAATCAGAATCCATTAATTCATCTAAAGCCTTAACATACTCTGATGGATTTGAAACAGTAAAAGAATAAGTCGCTATATACCCAGCAGCGAACACTGACTGTGTACTAACAAAAAATAAAGCTAAAAAACTATAAATAAATTTTTTCATAAATTTCTCCTATTAATGATATTAATATAGCAAAGTTTTTCAGAAGAAATTTAATAATTATGTATATTTTTTAATTATAAAAATGGTGCGGTACGCCGGTCTCGAACCGGCGGCCTTCTGCTTGGCAAGCAGACGCTCTACCAACTGAGCTAGTACCGCATTGGAGGGTTAATATACTCTTTTAAATGACTGCTTTCAACAGGTTAAATTTAGATGTTACTGAATTGATATTTCTTGTATATCCTTTAACTTTCCGTTGAGATCTCTCTTAGAAATAATGAAAGATGTTGGTTCGATATGAAGAGGAATAGCTACTTCTATTTTAGCTGAAGAGACTGGCCCACCCATATATTCTCTATCCTCATAGCCAATGTGTTGATAATTGGCATAAAAAGGATTACCAATACCCAATGTATAGATAAATTTATTCTCTTTACCAAAAACTTTTATCGCATAGGCGTCTTCATCAGTTAAAAACTTAATCTTCTTAAGGGTCCTTTCTTTTGGCTTATCTATTGTAATTTTATCTATTGAAAAACTTTCTGGGGATCCATCAAAAATAATAATGTAAGAATCGTTGAAAGGATTAGCATGAATCTTATTTAACTGCTTAATACCTATTTCTTCATTAGAATAAATTATTAGAGGTATTGCGAAAATTAATGCAAGTAAAACTTTAATATTCATAGTTACCATCTCGCCCAATTAATGCCCCAGGTACCTCCCATTGGGCCATTAATATAACCATAATCATATTGAGTTCTATCGGTAGGATTGTAGCCCCATTGCTCAGTCTCGTAATCATACCAATAGAAGTCAGAGTTGAATAAACCTTCATAAAAATCTTCAATATCAGTTACATCATCTGGAGCCGTTACAGTTCCTGTTAAATCATCCACCCTCCATGTATAAACTTTTACAGAATTATCAGATGGCCTATTAAATGTAACTTGAGTTTTATTTTCTAAAGATGGGTCTTCAACACCATCTACGAACCATTTTAACCTTAGTTTAGAAGTGTCATATTCAACATCTATATCAATGTCAAATCCAGATCTTATTCCATTTGTATCTTCTGTGAATCCTACATCATCACCATACACAAAACCTTGATTATGAATTGAACCTATAGCAAAACCCTCAACATTAACCTCTCCATACTGATCAGTATTAACTTCCATAATTGTTAAAAATTTAGGCCTAAAGTTATCATATTCACCATAGTAATTTCCTTCAAAAAGACCGACTTGATTACATTCAGGATTTCTTCCTGTTCTGTTTCCATTGGCGTCATAAACGTTGTATAGACAATCGCAAGTCTCAGGATCTGTTTCATCCTCATAAAGTCCTAAGGAACCATCTGACCAGTTGTAACAAACTTTAAAATTTTTTCCAGCAACATTTGTTAAATCATTAATATGATGTCTCCACTTAACCAAAGAAGGATCAGATTGAGTGGTGGTGTTAACATTTCTATCTGCCCAAAAACTAACATCCCTATCATCGTCAGTTATATATTCATCTCCCATCTCACCATGAGCATGTCCTAGTTCATGCATTAAAACATAATCAGTTCTGGAACTGATTGGTTGAATGTTTGTATTTCCAAGATTAACACCTCTTCCATCTATGGTTGTCAAAACAGAAACTAAATCATTATCTTCAAAAAGATCATCAAAAACAGACATATTAATGTCACTGGAACCAATACAATAAACATCTTCATCCCAGTCATAACATCCTGTTTCAATTGAAGCTAAAGAAGTTCCATCAGGAGTTACAGGTTCTGCAACTATAATATCAAAATACCCTGCAAAAAATTCAGATACATCTGAATCATTCAAAGCATTTATTGAGTTCAATAATGCATCCCTAAAACTTTGTAAGTCAGATACAGAACCATCATTAGAATCTTCATCAAGCGAATCTGCAACAAATAAATAGTCTGTTCTTCCAAAAGTTGAGCCACCTCCAATAAGATAATATAAATAATAATCTTTGTTAGTAGTCGAGCCTGAATCAAAACCATCACTTTTATCATCATCCATTGCTACGGTAACTATCTTCTTATCTGCAATAAACCATGTGTTAAAAAAATCTGATGAAGAGTCAACTCCATCAGAAATTATAATTTCTGCTCGAAAAAATCCCGCACTTTGAAGAGAAGATAAGTCTAGAGTGATTTCTGCAGAACCAGCTTCTGTAGATATAGATGAAGTTGGTACGTTGATATCATTAACTGTTGCTGAAAATGTTAAATCTGCTTCTTCATTATCAACATCTGAAAAATTAACTGTAAATTTTGGATTTGATTCAAATATTAAATGATTTTTATCTAGATCGGTCTTTGAAGACATTATGATTTCTGGAGAATCATTAACAGCATTAACGGTAATTGTTACAGTAGAACTTCTTGTAATATTTTTTTCAACTGCTGTAACTGAATATGTAAAATTATCAATACCGTTAAAATTTAAACTAGGTGTATAAGTAATTTCAGCATTTTCTGAAAAGACTAAAGCGCCATTTGATGGAGAGCTAGTTAGAGAATATTGAAGAGTAACAACTTCATTTGCACTTGCAGCCATTGATCCAGAATATGATGTATCTTCATTAGTTAAAAAAGAATTTTGTGCAAGCGTTAAGGCAAATGGTACTTTTGTTCCTCCGCCGCCACCTCCGCCACCACAGGAAGCAATAAAGACTAATAAAATAAAATATTTTAAGAAATGCATAGTTAATTATATATAAAAAAAGAGGGCCAAAGCCCTCTTTTTATTATATTTTGAGTGTTTTTAAAACTTATATCTAAAACCTAGCCTATGAATTGGTCCATGATCTTGAGATAAAAATAACATCTCTTGGTATCGAGCATACAATCTCGTAGGTTCATCATTTAAGTTTTGAACTTCAAAGAACACAACTGCATCCTCATTTATGTTATAAGCCATAGAAAGATCCCATTGTTTTCTTTCTTCAACATATAGCGGTTGATCATAGTTACCAAAACCAGCAACTGTTTCACCTCTAGTATTTAAAGCAATTCTTGCTGTAACTTTTGAATCTTCGTAAAAGAGTGAAAAGTTACTTGAATCACCCAAACCGGGCAATATAAATTGACGACTTAATTCGTTTCTATCTATATCGACGTCACCACCTGAAACAAATGTTGCATTAATTTGAGTACCAAACCCAGTATCACCAAATAAGTGTTGAAGAACAACTTCAAAACCGTCAACAGAACCAGATTCAAGATTTAATGGTCTTGTGATTTCAAATATTGCCAAAGGGTCTGAACTTGTTCCATCTAAATATCCAGGTTCGCATCTCCACCAACCATCATAATCACATTGTCCCCAAGGGAAACCATTTGTTACATCCACACCTCTAGACATTGCAACTGCGACCCAACCCATATGCTGATATAAATTCATCCAAGATTGAGACCATAAAGCCTGTTGTGATACACAATCACCAGACCCCCATTCGCCTGGGAATCCAGGATCAGGTCTTCCAGCTGCATCCCATGCTTGCACACATGCTTGTGCATATGCTCCAATTTCACCATTTGCAGGATTCGTTAAAGTATCAATTGTGCCGGTTGAGACATCCGAACTTATAAAATTATCAATATCTTTTTTAAAGTAATTTAAAGAAAAGTAACTACCTTCGTCATAATAATATTCATATGCAAGATCGATATTTTCTGATTCAAGAGGCTCAAGACCTGGGTTACCACCTGAAGCTGTTGGAATTAAATAATCTCTATTCCCAAATTGAAATGAGCTTCTTAAATCTTGTAAAGAAGGTCTTCCCATTGATTTTCCGTAACTAAATCTTAAAACTTGATCATCAGATAATTCATAAGCCATTGCCAATTGAGGTAAAACAATATCATTAGAACCTGATCTAGCAGCAGCAACTTCACCACCATTAGGGTAAATAAGACCATTAATCATATCCCACCTAATAACAGAAGGTGTTGCCTCAAGAGCTGTTGAAGTTGTTTCCGATTCCTCATATCTAACTCCAGCAACCACATTAAGCGGCCTATCATTAAAGATAAATTCCATGTTAACCTGAACAAAAACTGCATCTAGCGTTTCCTCAACTTTATCATTAACATCAATTGGTCCCGCTGTTATTGCTCCAAAATTTGAAATCCATTCATCGATGGCAACATTTTTATTTATGTCAAAATAGTATGAAGTTAATAAGTCGACATCAAATCCACTCATAAATCCTGCTAAATGAGTTTCAGTAAAAATTGATGAGCTAGCAGCTGTATTTGGAGTGGCATTATTAATCTCTTCATTTCTGATATCATTAAATTCAGAATCAGCTCTGGAAATCCCAAATTCAACTGATTTAATAGCGTCACTTATCTTTCCATCTAAGTTTTCCCATTTTCCTTTTAGCTGCATTTGTTCCATTTGATTTTCTTTAAATGCGTCTCTGTAATAAAGAGAACCATACATAAAATCATCAGCATCAAATTTAGTATCATATGCAAAGGTATTTATACCTGAAGTGCCTCCATTGTAATGACTAATAGTTGCAGTTGCTGGTGTAGCAAACCCCATTTCATTTGGAAGTTCTGTACCTGTTTTCTCTGCAGATGAATCATGAAAATCAAACACAAATGATAATGTATCTGAATAATTCCAATCTAGATTAAAACCTACAGAAGCGTTCTCATTCTCTGTATCTCCCCATATTAGTTGATGATCATAACCTCTATCTCCAACTACAACATCAGTATAAACACCATTTTTATTAATAGTAGCTTGGGTAGTTGTCCATCCACCCAGCCAAGATCCAAACATCTGACCAACTGAACTAAACTCAACTTTTGAGTATGTATAATCAACTGTTGCAATTAAGTTATCTGAAAAAGCATACTGCATTGTTAACTGAGCATTAGTTCTTTCTCTATCATTTTCTTTTATTTGATATGCAGAAGGTTCTTGATAAAAAGTCTTTCCGTCAGCGCGTTGATTATTGTTTGTTACTCCAGCAGCAGTTTTGTCAACCCTGGAATATCCTTCGATTGCAGCTAGATCCTCGACAGTAATCCAGTTTGATTCTCTTGTACCCTCTTCAACATTATTTCTATCTTGAAAAGATCCAGATATTGCAAAACCAAAATTACCAAAATTAGAACTATGAACAAAATTAAATTCTGGTTTTAAACCATCACTACTTGTTGAATCATCTAAAACATCAACAGAAAATGAATTTAACGAACCGTTAATTGATAATGGTTTTGTTGTAACCATATTTATTGTTGATCCAATTCCACCAGAAGGTAATGAGCTATTTGTGGACTTATAAACTTCAACAGCTGAAATACCATGAGAGGAAATGTCTCCAAAATTAAAGGATCTTCCACCACCCCATTGACCAGGAACAGTTGGCATCTGGCGACCATTTAGAGTAACTAAGTTTAGTTCAGGGCCAAAACCTCTTACAGCAACTCTCTCACCCTCGACATTACTTCTATCAATACCAATACCAACAACTCTTGCTAGCGATTCAGCTAAATTATTGTCAGGAAATTTACCAAAATCTTCAGCAGTAATGGCATCAACGACACCAACATTGCTTCTTTTTATGTCAATAGCACTAATTAAGCTCTTCTTAATTCCAGTAACAACAACTTCTTCTATTTCATCCTCACCTTCGTTGTCTTGAGCAACAACAAAAATAGATAAAGGAAGCATTAATATTAATGATAGTAAATACTTTTTCACGATTACCCCCCTAGGCATGCATTTGTGTAAACTCATTAAACGAATTTGAGTCTTCTATGTCAATATAAAAGTAATATAAATTAAATATATTTTTATACACTTGGTTAGAAAATTTTTAGGATTCTAAAAATTTAAGAGTTTCCTCACCAAATTCTGACCACCACTCCATTCCCATAAGATGTATCTTTTCTAGATTTTTCTCAGAATCGTCATCTAAAAATCTATTCACTGGTCCTAATGGAGAGTTTATTCTCAAGTAATTATCTTCAAAAAAATTGTTAGATATTTGATTATGTATTTCTGAATCTAGAATCATTCCTACGATGTCATTTCTTAACCATCCTACTCCTCCCCAATTTGATGATTTTTCACCGTCAATCTTTATTTTATTTTGACCAGAGCCTATGCTTAAAACTTTTATATTATTTGTTTCCAAAATTTTTTTAGAGTATGCGTAACCAATCAAAGTGGGATTATTGGAAATAATACTTCCATCAATCATCCATGACTTATCTTGCATTTGATATGAGGGAAAATACATTGGAGCTGCACTTGAAGCTGCAATAGCATCTTTAAATGTTATTTCTGGTGTGTTAATTGTGTCAAAAATTGTATGAGATCTATCTTCTATGTTATATGCATAACAAAGGAAAGGTTTATTTGATTGCTGTAAAGTATTTGATTTAAAGATTTCATCTAAAAGTTTAAGCCTGCCATCACTTTCGTATCTTGGCCTTGCTTGTATTAATGATGCTTTATCCCAAAAAAAAGAGCTTCTCATAATTTGATCTAAATAACTTTTGGACCAATATCTTTTAATCTTATCAGCCGAAAATCCTGCGTATGCAAAACAGGCAGCATTAAAAGCACCGGCACTTGTTCCGACGAACATATCAAAAATATCAGAAACTTTTTTTCCACTTTCAGCTTCAAGTTTTTTTAAAAAAACCAAAGCAGCTATAGTTCGAACACCTCCTCCGTCAAAGCATATAATTTTTTTATGAGAAAATTTTGATAGGAAACTGAAAAAATTTTTCATTCAGTTATATTTCTTTCTAAGAAAATAGCTGCGTCTTTTATTCCACCAAGATTTGTAACATCTTCGTATCCAAGGTCAATTAAAATGTCAGTAGCATTTTGAGATCTTCTTCCACTTCTGCAATATAAATATATTTTTTGATCTTTTTTAACCTCATCAGTTATTGAAGATATTATTTGCCATTCAACATTGGATGATTCTTCGATATGGCCTTCCTTGAACTCTTCAGGCGTTCTTACATCAATTACAATAAACTCATTTGCAATAGTATTAATGCCAAATAATATTAAAGAAATATAAAAAATCTTCATTTGAATTTACTCCCAATCACTTAAGATCATATCAGAGGCTTTTTCACCAATCATAATTGTAGGTGCGTTTGTGTTTCCACCAATTAAGGTTGGCATTATTGAAGCATCAACAACTCTTAAACTTTCTATACCATGAACCTTTAATTTATTGTCAACAACCGCCATTTCATCATATCCCATTTTACATGTGCCTACAGGATGATAGACTGTATCAGCATCTTCTCTTATTGCCTGCTCAATATCTTTGTCATCGTCTAAATTTATAGGTCGTTGCGTATGACTTGAGGTATATTTTCCTACAGGATCTTTATTTAAAATACTCATCATTTTTTTATAGCCAGCAACAAGATCTTTCACATCATCAGGATGAGATAAAAACTTTGGATCTATTAGTGGATCATCCAAAGGGTCTGCTGAATTTAAAGTGACTTCACCTCTTGATTTTGGTCTTAATAAACATACGTGACAACTCAGGCCGTGACCCCAAACGGATGTTCTTCCATGATCAATTACCATTGCCGGCGCAAAATGTAATTGAATATCTGGAATATTTTTTTCATCACTTGATTTAATAAAACCTCCAGCTTCAGCAACGGTTGATGTAAACATTCCAACTTTTGCAAAAATATATTTAAGAATTTCTAAAGGGAATTTGTAAAAAATCGACTTAAGAGAAAAGCCTATTAATTCTATAGAGTTATATTTATGAATAGAAAGATAATCAATATGATCTTGAAGGTTCTTTCCAACTCCTGGCAACTCATGAATGTGCTGAATATTATGTTTAAGAATTTCTTCAGATGGTCCCACACCTGATCTCAATAATATTTGTGGAGAACCAAATGCGCCTGAGCATAGAATAACTTCTTTGGTTGCATTGATTGTGACTAGTTCACCGGCTTCGTTTAAGCACTCAACACCAACTGCTTTTTTATTTTCAAAAATAATTTTATTTACATTGGTGTCTGTCATAACTGTTAAGTTTCCTCTATCAAGTGAGGGAACAAGATATGCTTTTGCTGCACTACAACGCTTTCCATCTTTTTGAGTAGTTTGATAATATCCAATACCTTCTTGATTTTCTCCATTAAAGTCATCGTTATAACCAAATATTTCTGATCCTGTTTCAACAAAATCGTCTGTAGGAGTATTTTGATTCCGAATCTTGCAGACATTTAGAGGACCATTTTGTCCATGATAATGGTCATTAAATACCTCATTGTGTTCAGCTCTTTTAAAATAAGGTAACACTTCATTGTATGACCAACCTTGATTCCCTAATTCAGACCAATGATCATAGTCCCACTTGTGGCCTCTTACATATAACATTGCATTAATAGAACTTGAACCACCCAATGTTTTTCCTCTTGGCTGAAATCCCTTTCTATGCTCCATTGATTCAGTTTCAACTTTATGAGTGCCGCCTGCAGAATCAACAACCTCTTGAACAGGCTGAGCAACTACTTCTTTCTCAAATTCTTTTTGAGGAACAGTTTCATAGTTCCAGCTATATTTACTTCCATCACCTAAAAATGCAAAACCAATTGGTATATGAATTCTAGGATCACTATCTTTTGATCCTGCTTCAATCAAACAGACTTTAAAGTTAGGATTTTTACTTAACTTATTAGCGAGAACACATCCTGCAGAACCAGCACCCAAAATAACAAAGTCATATTTTTCCACTTTAAAATTTCTCCAAAAAATCAAACTATGTATTAAGTTTATGATTTAGAATCATAGCTGTAAACTTAGTTTATAAATTTTTATATGAATACATTTTATATATTATCGTTTATATGGGTTCTTATTGGCATTGGAACCTTTGCGTATTTATTTTTTGAAAGTGCTCCATACGGACGTCATATTAAAGATGGTTGGGGAATAGAAATACCAGCTCGGCTTGGATGGGTTGTAATGGAGTCGCCATGTGTGATTTTGATGATAATTTATGCCTTAATTGTTAGAGATCAGCTTCAAATAATTCACAAAATATTCCTTGTAATTTGGTTATCTCATTACATTCACAGAACCTTTATCTACCCGTTTTTGATTGAAATGACTAATCCTAAAATGCCTATCTCAATTGCATTTTCAGCTTTCTTTTTTAATCTCGTAAATGTAAGCATTCAAGCCTTTGGTATTTTTTATTTCACGCAATATTCTGAAAATTGGATTTCAAGTCCAGCATTTATTGTAGGATTATCAATTTTCTTACTTGGGATGTATATCAATATTAGATCTGATTACATAATAATGGGAATGAAAAAAAAGAAAGGGCCTGGTTACCATATTCCGAATGCATTTTTATATAAATACTTATCAGCGCCTAATTATTTTGGAGAAATAATAGAATGGTTAGGATGGGCTGTATTAACTTGGAGTTTATCAGGAATTGTGTTTTTAATTTGGGTAATTGCAAACCTTTTCCCGAGAGCTTTATCACATCACAAATGGTATAAAGAAAAATTCAGTGATTATCCAAAAAATAGGAAAGCTATTATTCCAGGTATTATTTAATTAATCCTAATTCTCTTATTTGCTCAGCGATTTCTACTATAGATTCTTCAGCTGGTCTTGGTTTCCACCCAAGAATATCCTTAGCGTTTGTTGCATCCCTAACACTTCTTACTCTTCCAACATATGGAAGAGAAAATCTTAATTCTTTACTAAAAACTGCAAGTAAAGGAGTAATCCATGCTGGAACACTATATTTTGGTGCTTTATTAAAACCATTAGCTCTTAAGATTTTTGCAACATCCTTATACCATAGATCTTTTTCGCTTAAAGCAAATCTTTTCCCATTGCTATTTGGATTTTGCATTGCAAGTATATGTGCAGCAGCAACATCTCTAACATCTACGTATCCAAATTGAATTGGAACCCCGACTGGCATTTTTCCAGTTGCAACCAGTTCAATAGCTTTATTTGATTCTCCAATATCTCCTGACAATGATGGACCAATCACCAAGGCAGGATTTATTACCGCAAGTTCAAAGGGATTATTTTCTTCTTTAACAAAATCCCAGGCTGCCATTTCTGCAAGTGTTTTACTTTTTGCATAATGATTAATAGTATCTTTGTTTGGATCTGACCAGTCGCTTTCATCGTAGTATTCCTTTAAGACAGTTGTTTCAAAAATTGCAGCCACTGAGGATGTAAGAACTACCTTTTTTACATTATGTTTTTTTGCAAATTTTAAAGCTCTTTTTGCACCAGATACTGCTGGTCCAACAAAAAATTCCTCGCCATGATTGGCTAATGCCAAAGGGGATGCAACATGCATTAAATAATCGCAACCTTCCATACCTTCATCCCATCCATCATCTTCTGTGAGATTAAAAGTAAAAATTTGAAGATTGTCTGTAGGAGTATTATATTTTTGTAGAGCATCATATATCTCATTTTTTCTTTCAGGTGATCTTACTGAACCGTTAACAGCGTAACCCTGATCAAGAAGTTGCTGAATACAATGCAAGCCAATATAACCTGTTGCTCCTGTTACTAAAACTTTTTCCATATAAAATATCTAAATTATTGAGTGTCTAAATTATATCTCGATTTTTCAATTGCAGACGCATATTCTATGATTAACTTATCATTCCAGCGATCTCCAATAATTGAAATTCCAACAGGAAACTTATTAATTTCAAAGTAAGGAATTGTTATGTGAGGCATTCCATTGTGCGCAGCATACCCTCCGCTACCAAATTGAGGTGAGTCATTCATAGCAACATAGTCTCCTCCATCATAATTTATTTTCCATGCAGGACCTCTTGTCAGACCAATAAAGGCATCTAAATCATATTTTTCTAAAAGATCTTTTGTGGACTTGTAAGATTTATTTAATTTGTATTTAGACCATAAATATTTTAGATAGCTTGTACTTTCAACAGATTTATAAAAAATGTCTTGCCCGAAATATGGCATAACAATATCTTTATTTTTAATATTGAAATCAATAATGTCCGTAATTTGTTTCATTGAAGAATTAGTATTTTTTAGATATTCTTCCAGCCCTACTCTAAACTCATAGAGAAGAACATAATACTCAGCATCGCCAGGATAATCCCTATCGTCATTTATTAAAATTACTTCACCGCCTAAAGAATTAACAATATCTTTTATTTTTTTATGTAATTTAATTACTTGTGGATTTGAGTTTTCTGAATCCAACAAGCCTAATCGAACCCCTTTGAGAGAAATATTCTTTGTTACGCTTGAAAAATTAAAATCAAAATTAGATGGAATTAAAGAAGTTGCAGGATCATCTTCATCATATCCTGAAATAACTTCTAATGTTTTTGCAACTATATCAACACTTGTACCCATGGGCCCAGCTGTATCTTGTGAAGATGATATTGGAACAATACCAGATCTACTAACCAAGCCTGTAGTTGGCTTCATGCCAACAATTCCGTTTACAGATGATGGACATGAGATTGATCCATTTGTCTCAGTGCCAATAGCAATATCTACAATCCCCATAGAAACAGCAACAGCAGATCCCGAGCTAGAGCCACAAGGATTATAAATATTATCAAGATAATGTTTCGTTTGACCGCCCAAACTTGACCATCCACTAACCGAATCTTCAGATCTAAAGTTTGCCCATTCGGATAAATTTGCTTTACCAAGAATATAATAATTTGCTCTTTTTAATTTATCTATTATGAAAGCGTCCGATTTTGCAATATTATCTTTTAGTGCCAAAGATCCTGCAGATGTAACTTTGCCACCAATATCGATATTATCTTTAATAACAATATTAATTAAGTTTATGTCATTTGGATTATCGTAAATTTCAATTAAAGAATTCTTTTCATCGAAAGATGCGTTAACAGTTACTAAAAAAAATAATAAAAAAATATACAAATTTAACTTTTTGAACATCTCAATCTAAAAGTTATTCTAAAGCTTCTTTCACTCCTGGATGAACAATTGTTCCATCAAGAATATTTAGACCATTCCTCAAATGCTCATCAGAATCTAGAGCATTTTGAATACCATTATTTGCAAGATTTTCAACATATGAAAGTGAAACTTTATTCAGTGCTTCAGTAGCTGTCAATGGAACTGCTCCAGGCATGTTAGTTACACAATAGTGAACAATGTCATTCTCTAAAAATGTAGGACTGTCATGAGTAGTTGGTTTGCTTGTCTCAAAACATCCACCCTGGTCTATAGAAACATCAACCATTACAGTGCCCGGATTCATCGAAGATAACATATCTTTAGTAACTACCTTAGGGGCTTCCTTACCTACAACATATACACTTCCAATTACCAGATCAGATTCATTAACAGAAACCTGAATTGAATCCTTCGTTGAAAGGATATATTCAACATTATCTGTTCCATATTTATATTTAAGATCATCGAGTTTTGATTGAGAGGAATCAACAACTTTTACTAGTGCCCTATTGTCAATTGCCTTCAAAATCGACTGTGTGCCTGCAACACCAGCACCAATAACCGTAACTACTCTTGGATCCATATCATCCATATGACCAATCATGACACCCTTTCCTTTATTATGCTTAAGGAGATGATAAGAGCCAACAACAAATGCAAGTTGTCCTGCAATAGTACTCATTGGAGCAAGCAATGGCATGGATCCATCTGATGAGGTGACTGTTTCATAAGCAATACCTGTTACACCGGTATCAATTAATTTTTTTGCGTTTTCAGGATCTCCAGCAAGATGTAAATATGTGAAAAGTGTTAGATCACTATTTAAAAACTTATACTCATCAGGAATTGGCTCTTTAACTTTTACTACCATTTCAGAAGATTTATAAACTTCTTCAGCAGAATCAATTATTTTTGCACCAGCGTTTTGGTATTGATCGTTAAAAAATCCAATGTTTGCACCAGCGTTATTTTGTATTAAAACATCATGGCCAGAATCTACTATTTTCTTAACTGAATGAGGTGTTAAACCTACTCGATTTTCGTTATTTTTGACTTCGATTGGAACTCCAATAATCATAATATGTAGAATGTACCATAAAAAAAAGAAGCTGCGTAAAGCAGCTTCAATTTTTTATCTTTTACTTAGTCTCTTGAAGTAAAATCTGGCATGAAGTCTTTTGCATCGCTGTTGTAAAATGTCCAACTATGATAAACATCTGCCACTTCAGCACATGTTGCAAATTCACTAAATAATGGAAACATTTCATCCCTAACATCTTTTTCAAATGATTCAGTTGCTTTGTCCATAGAATCCTTACCATCTGTAAAGTTAGCCCATAAGAAATCAATGTCAGCTTCTACATGAGAACCATCCTCATTTTTATGTGCAAAATAATTTCCAAATGAATAGTTTGTATCACTGTAATCAGAATTGCTTACCGCGTTTACAAAACCTGGTAAAAATTCCTCAGCATCTGCTCTAGTTGAGTCTTCGATATAATTACATTGATAAAATTCACTGTAAAAGTATCCACTCTCGTTAGTGCTTCCATAAGTGCCTGGTGCAATTGGATAGTCAGCATCGAAAGAATTTCTTCCCTCACCATCACACACCATTACACTTGAATATTCCTCAGCCCAAGCTTGTGCATCTTCATTATCAACCCAAGCACTCCACTCTGCACTAGCTTCTTCTTCTGAGCTCCAATTTAGTTCCCACCATAGAGTATCACCGAATGCATTTGTTTCAGCTGCAGGAACATACCCCCATGCACCTAAGAGCGAATCTGCTGTAATCATTTTTTGCCAGTCAGCTATCATCTTCATTGCATTTTCAGCATTAAAATCTGATCCAGCTGTACATGCCATAAATTCAGCATAGGCTTTACCACCACCAGCGTTATCTGATGATGACTCAACAGCCATCTCATTTGAGCAACTTGCAATAAATAAAGCTCCAATCACACTAGCTAATACTAGTTTATTTTTATTTAACATATTTTTCTCCTCTGTATATGTTTCTTATGATTCAACATGGAACAATTTTGTATAAATTCTCCATGTATTATCTTTTTTTAAAAAAGAGAATGAATCAATAAAGATCATTCCCAAGTATGCCTCTCTAATTTGAACAATTGCTGTATCGCCAACAATTTCACATGAAATTATTTCAAGAAATTCTTTATCGCCTTTTTCTTTTGGCGAGGGTTGTTGAGCTGAAACAAATTCTGAAAACTCATCTAAATTCATTTCATGTAGTCCGTCAGGTAAGTATCCTGAAATCATGGCATTTTTATCAAAAGCCTCTTTAATTTTGTTTGAATCAGATTCACAACATCCCGCATAATAAACATCAATACAATTTTCAATTTGTTCTTTATCGCTCATTATTTATTCTTCCTTTGAAATCCATTCATTAGAGTTCTATGGTCATTTGTGTAGGCTTCCATAGCATTTTTTAGATCATCATTTGTATCACCAAGAACTTGAAAGCTCTTTACAATAAAAGTTTCAAGAAACTTATCCCTGTGAGGCGCCTCTGCAAAAGCATTCATATGAAATATAGCGTCCTCATTTGAATGATATACCTCCATTAAAGATACATTTTTTTTGTCCTCTGAAATCCAATATTTGTAATACATTGTCTTCGGTTCAGTCTCATTAACAGCAGCTACTAAATAATCTACAAATTCTTCAACACCATCCGATTTTCCATCAGCAATTTCTAAATCCAAATAAAAAATTATTGGATTCTTTTCATGATGCATACCAAATAGTAGGCCTGGTAATATTAAAACTGACAAAAATAAACTTTTCATATCGAACTCCTCTAGTTATAAGATACTACTATATTTGTGATATTTCGATATTTTTATGTTTAAAATATATCAATATTTTTATATAACTTTTAAAAATGAGTAAAGCAAAAAATTTAATCCATAAATGGCACGAAGTCATTGAAAGTGATGATCTTAAAATGTTAGATGAGATTATTGCTGATGACGCTGTATTTTCATCACCGGTTGTCTTTAAGCCAATGGAAGGTAAAGAAATTACAATGATGTATCTTCATGCTGCAGGTCAGTCTTTTAATATGGAAAAGTTTAAATATACTAGAGAAATTCATGATGATATGAATTCCGTATTAGAGTTTGAAACATATATAGATGACATTTCAGTAAATGGTGTTGATATGATTGAATGGAATGAAGACGGCAAAATAAGCAACTTTAAAGTCATGATTAGACCGTTCAAAGCAGTTCAAAAAGTCCAAGAAAAAATGATAGAGGCTTTAGATAGTCTTAGTTAGCTTTTATCTTTAGGTCTTGATTCATTTACAACCAGCTCTCTTCCATCAACTTCAGTTCCGTTTAATGCTTCGATAGCAGCTTCTGCGCCATCGCTCATTTCAACAAATCCAAAGCCTCTTGAACGACCAGTTGCTCTGTCTGTAATAATTTTTGCAGAATCGACTGTGCCGTATTCAGCAAAAACGTTTTCTAGATCTTGGTCTGTTAATCCCCAAGAAATATTTCCGACATATATATTCATTATTTATCCTAAATGAGAAAATCAAATCTTACATTAAATATAGGGATAATAGTAAAAAAATTTAACTTAATTTACGTATCCAAAATAAACAAATATTGACCATAGAGAAAAATAAATTATTGCACCGACTGATAATCCAATAATTAAAGTGGATATTTTTGTAAATAATTTGTTCATTCGCTTATAGTATCAAAAGTTATACTATGAAACTATGAAGATTGACTGGATATTAATTGGCTGGATTATTGACATGATTTTAAATGGAGTTGTGTGGCTTGTTATTGTTGCTTTAGCTCTTCCGCTAATTGACAAGACTGATAAATGGACAAGAAAAGCTGTTAAATTAATGGGCAGTGCTGATGATTTTATAAGAAAAGTTTTAGAAGATTTCTTTGAGTTGGTTGAAAAAAAGAATTTACAAATTCTGGCAGCTTTTATATTAATGATTATTTTAGGTGTCCTAGCCCAAATTGGCTTAATACCAAAATTAATAACTTGATAAGTTCATTTTCGAAAAAAATTATTTCCAAGTCCCGTATTCACTTCTTCCTTTTCTTCTCAATCCGAAAGGACCAGCAATAAAAATTGTAATTGGCTTGATGCCTGGCTCTAAGTCGACTCGGTGTAAATTGTCAGCACTTCTAAAACCTACATAAAATCTTCCACGCCATTTTCTTTCTTTTTTAATGTTTGTCTCCCAATAACCGCCACTTAAAATAAATGTAATATATGGACAAGGGTGATTATGCAGTCCAACTCCATGGTCATTATCAATAATACGATGAATGAATATATTGAAAGGAAACCATTTTGGTCTTTTTCTAAATAGCAAATAATACCTGTCAGTCCATGGTTTAGCTAAGTGATATTCTGGGTGTGAAGGACCCCTGTCCAACACTACTCTTTTTCGTCCTAATTTCTCTAAAATCTTCAGAAAAAACATATAAATAATAATGCCATAGCAGTTTGTCAAAATAAAATAGATTGTTTAGGATAATTATTGTGAATAATTGGGTTAATTGGGTTATCTTTGGTTGCTTAGCAATATATATTTTTGTATATATAGTTAAACTGGCATACAGCTAGTTATTGATGGACACAAGGAACATCGGTACTTCTATCTTTCGGTTCTAATGAATTAATCTTCCATTCATCAGAAGTATTGATATAAACATAATGTGTCCTGCCTTTGAAAAGCAATTTATCATTGTTATCGTATCTAGAATAATCAGCGCATAATAAATAAGTATCATCTTTAACATTAGTTACACTAATATTATCTATCACGCTGTATGCGTAACCTTCTTGTATATTGGCTTTGAGGTCTTTAAAAAAAAGAATTACATCTTCATTTGTTTCCGCAATGTCATTAAATGATTTTAAATCAACTGGGGTATCAAAATAACTAGCAATACTTTCAAAATCATTGGCAATAAAATCATCTACATAGAGTCGATATAATTTTTGTATTTCAAATCTATTTAAATCATCTTCATTATTTACAGAACAACTTACTGCAAAAAAGACACAACAAATCATTATCAACTTTTTCATAACATCTCTTATTAATAGATAATCTAGATAGATAATGTCAGGCTAGCTTGTGAAGATAAATTATATATTTTATGTATATTTTTTATAGCTAATTAACACTCCAAAACCTCAAAACATTCTCAACCACTAGGTAAAAAAAGCCCACTAGTGTGGGCTTTATAGTAAATTGGCATCCCGTAGGGGAGTCGAACCCCTGTTGCCGGGATGAAAACCCGGTGTCCTAGGCCTCTAGACGAACGGGACAGGATAAAAAGTGTATTATATGGAATCAAATAAGATTATCAAATCAAAATTATTTTAATTTTTTCTTTATTCCGGACAAAAAACCCCTCATGAAACTTGCTTCCATTTCATCAGGCTGAAGTCTTGTAAACATCCTTTTGATTCGCGAAATAATTTTTTTTGGATTGTCTGGATCTATCACGTCAATATCTACAGCAGTTTCAATAAAGTGGTCAATTAATCGTTGTAATTGATCAGAATTAACTTCAGGATAATCTCTCCATTCTCTTTTACTATCATCAGATGACGCTTTTAAAATTTCATAACAAATAATTTGAGCGGACATTGCTAGATTAAGAACTGGATATTCGGGATTTGCAGGAATCTCAATAAGTTTATTTGCTAGTTCCAATTCTTCGTTTGTAAGACCCCTATCCTCTTTTCCAAAAACTATTGAAACTTCTTTTTTAGAATTAACTACATTACAAATATCATTTGCTGCTTGTTCAGCATTCATTATCGGCCATTGAATAGATCTGTCTCTTGCAGATGTTGCATAGACAAAGGTGCTATCTTTTATAGCATCTTTTATAGAATCAAAAATATTTGCGTTTTCAAGAACATCTGTGGCATTACCAGCTAGAGCAGTTGACTCACCAGATGGAAAAACTCTTGGGTTAACAAGTGATAACCTCTGTAATCCCATAGTTTTCATTGCTCGGGCTACAGAGCCAATATTTCCAGGATGGATAGTATCAACTAAAACTATGTTTATTAAATTTGTTTCAAAAGTCATATAACTATTATCCTCATTTCTATTACAATAGCGACATGTCAAAACAAGCTTTGTTAAATATAAACCTTTTGGCTGCGCGTAAGGGAGCAGCAGAGTTAGAATTTGCTGTAAAAAAAGTACACAGTTTAGATTCATCTAAAGGGACTCCAGATGGATACATAAAAGCAATTGAGAAAAGAGTAGAAGAATTAGTTTTTGAGGAAGTTATGAAATTCCAAAAAGAAGATAATTTTTTAAGTATTCATAAAGGACATATTGTAAATAATTCAAATACTACTTGGGTGCTAAAGCCGATTGATGGAGTTGAAAATTTTATAAATGGTTATCCACACTTTTCAATTTCTTTATGTTCAATAACCGATAATGAAATAACAACAGCTGTGGTCATTGATCCTATCAGAAGAGAAGAATTTTCAGCATCTATAGGCGGTGGTGCGGACTTAAACAATAATAAAATTCGAGCAAGCAAGCAAAATTCATTAGAGAATGCGATGCTATCTTTTAAGAAATCAAATAAAAATGACGAATTCAATTTTGATAAAGCTTACAAAGAGCTCGCTAATCAAAATTTAAATATGCGTGAAAGCGGATGTCTTTCTCTAGATCTCTCATACGTTGGCGCTGGAAGATTGGATGGAGTTTGGGGTTATGACGTGAGTCTTATTGATTTTGCCGCAGGAGGTTTAATTGCCCAAGAAGGAGGTGCTTTGGCTAGTAATTTTAATGGAGATCCAAAATTTATAATGGAAAATAATATTATTTCTGCAACTTCAAAAATTTATAAATCTATTCTGAAATCAATAAAGCCAAATCTAATAAATTAAGGCATTCCATCAAAGTCTGCACCTTCAGGTTCAGGAATTGCTAAATCATCTTGAGTTAGTGTTAAAGACATTAACATATTGGCAACAACATAAATGGAAGAGTAAGTACCTATCACAACCCCAATTATGAGGGCCAAACTAAAGCCTCTTATTAATTCTCCACCAAAAATAAACAGTGCAAATAATACAAGTAATGTAGTAAAAGATGTGACAAGGGTTCTTCCAAGCATTTGATTAAGTGACAAATCAATCATATCCATAGGTTCCAAAACTCTCTCAGTTCTAAAATTTTCTCTAATTCTGTCTGATACAACTATGGTGTCATTAAGAGAATAGCCTATTACTGCAAGCAGAGCTGCAAGGACTGTTAGGTCAAAATCCCATGAAAATACTGAAAATATTCCTAGAATTATTACTACGTCATGTGCCAAAGCAGTCACAGCTCCCAGTGCAAACTTATATTGAAATCTAAAAGCAACATACATTAGTATCATGAATAGTGCCACTATCATTCCTAGACCACCCTGATCTCTTAATTCATCTCCAACTTGTGGTCCAACAAATTCGACTCTTTTAAGCTCAATAGGAATTTCTTGATCACTTAAAATATTAAATATACTTTCTCCAACAGAACTATTACCACTTTGATCAGCAACTTTAATTAAAACGTCTAAATTGGTTCCAAAATTTACAACTTGTGAGTCAGGATATCCATTGTTATCAAGTTTGATTCTTATTGATTCAAGAGAAACCGGAGATTCATAAGATACCTCAATCAAAGTTCCTCCACTAAAATCAAGGCCTAGACTTAAACCTCTTAAACCCAAAGATACACATGATATAAGAAATAAAGTAATTGAAATAAGCCCAGCTATTTTCCTAAACTTCATAAATTTAAATCTAATATCCATTATATTTTTAGTTCCTGAATATTTTTATTACCGTAGACAAGATTAACCATTGCTCTGGTACACATAATTGCCGTAAACATTGAAGTAACAATTCCAATTGAAAGAGTAATTGCAAAGCCTTTTACAGGACCAGTACCAATAATATATAAAATCAACGCAGTAATTAATGTAGTAACATTTGCATCAAAAATGGTAACAAAGGCCCTTGAAAAACCATCTCTTATGGCTGACTGGGGATCTTTTTCTTTTAATTCTTCGCGTATCCTTGAGAATATCAGTACATTTGCATCCACTGCCATACCAACAGTCAAAACGATACCTGCCATGCCTGGTAAAGTTAAAGAAGCTCCTAATAGAGACATTATTCCTGTAATTAAAACTAAGTTTAGAATTAATGAAATATTAGCTGCGATGCCAAATACTCTGTAATAAAAAATCATGAAAAGAACTACTAATGCAAAACCAATAACAATAGATTTCATTCCTAATTCAATATTTTCTTTACCTAAACTGGGTCCAACAGTTCTTTCCTCTACAAATTTCATAGGAGCTGCAAGTGCTCCTGCTCTTAGTAGTAAAGCTAATTCACTTGCTTCAGCTGGTGAGCCAACGCCAGTAATCCTGAAACTTGTTCCTAATACAGCCTGAACAGTTGCAAGGCTAATTATATTTTTTTCAATATAAGATGTTTGCTCAATAACTGACTCACCCATCGCATTTGTTACTAACTCTGATTTAGTTTTTTGTTCTACAAATAAAACACCTAAACGTCTTCCAATATTTCCAGAAGTTGCCTTTTGCATAGCACGACCTCCTTCCATATCAAGAGTTATATTTACTTGTGCGAATCCGCTTTCATCAAATCCTGTATTTGCATTAGTAACTCTATCGCCAGCAACAATAACAGACCTTTCCAAGAATGCCGTTTGAAATTCGTTTTCTTTAAAATTAAATTCCTCTTTTCTTAATGGTGAGGTCCTCGAGTTAGCTTCCATTCTAAATTCAAGATTTGCAGTTTTACCTATTATTTTTTTAGCTGCTGTTGGATCCTGAACTCCTGGTAATTGAACAACAATTCTGTTGCCGCCCTGTCTTTGAACTATCGGTTCTGATACACCTAATTCATTAACCCTATTTCTTAAAGTAATTAAGTTCTGTCCAACCGCATAGTCTCTAATTTCCCTTAAGGCTATATCAGAATATTCAAGCATTAAAACATCTGAGCTTGGTCTTTCAGTAATAATGTATTGAACGCCATTTATTACAGGACTGTCATCTCTAAATTTCTTTAAACCTTTGTTATAACTTTGATTATCGCTAAATTTGAAATGAAGCTTCAAATCCTTAATTGAAGATTCATCAAATTTTATTCTCTCTTCTTTAAAGGTTTTTCTGTAGGTTTCTAAAAGCAATTCAAGCCTGCCCTGCTGAGCTGTTTCAATATCCACTTCTAGTAAAAAATGAACTCCACCAGATAAATCAAGACCAAGTTTTACAGGATTAGCTCCAAGATCTTTTAGCCATTGAGGAGTTGCTGGCTCTAAAAATAAAGCAATTATTACTTTATCTAATAGAGCGTTTTGTAATACTGTTTTTGAACTTAGCTGAGTATCAACATCCTTAAACTTAATAACGATTTTATTTTCTCTCAAAAATATATCTTCATAATCAGTTTGAGATTCTTCAAGGATACTTTCAAGATCATTCAATAATGATTGATCTGCTGATCTACCTGAATCTGTATAAGCAACTTGAATAGATGGTTGTGTAGGATACAAATTTGGAAGTGCATAAAGTGATCCAACTACCAACACGACTAAAATTAGCAAATATTGATATATGGAAAATTTATTCACTTAACTACTTAATTGATTCTATGGTGCCTTTTGGCAAGATGTTTGCAATTGCTGATCTTTGAAGCTTGAAAACAACATTTTCACTTACTTCAAGAGATATATATTCTCCTTTAATAGCTTTAACCTTTCCAATTATTCCACTTGCTGCAATTACTTCAGCTCCAATTTCTAGTTTAGAAAGCATTTCGTTGATTTCTTTGTTTCTTTTATTTTGTGGTCTGATAATTACTATATACATGAATAATAGTAAGAACCCTAAAAAAATTAGTGGTGAAAAAAGTGATGATGCTTCGCCTTCCATAATTTATCCTATATTGGCCCGTCGGGCATATCTAAATTTCGTTTATTATAAAAGTCTTTTATGAACTTCGCGAATAAATTATCTTTTATTGCACTTCTAATATCATTCATTAACGACTGGTAATAAGAGATATTATGATAAGTAGCCAACATTGCTCCAAGCATTTCATTAGTTCTATGTAAATGGTTGAGGTATGCCCTGCTGTAATTTTGAGATACTTTATTATTACAATTCACATCGATAGGATCATCACAGTCTTTATATTCTGCATTTCTAATATTTATTACGCCTTCAGAGGTAAATAATTGTCCATTCCTGGCATTTCTTGTTGGAAGAACACAATCAAACATATCAATGCCATACCTTACAGCCTCAACAATATCTTCAGGAGTGCCAACGCCCATCAGATATCTTGGTTTATTTTCAGGCAACTTATCACACATAAACTCTAATATTTCAGTTTTCTCCTGTTTAGATTCACCAACACTTAATCCACCAAGTGCAATTCCATCAAAATCAATTTCAATTAATTTGTTTAAAGACTCTTCTCTCAAATCTTTGAACATGCCTCCCTGAACAATTCCAAATAATGATGATTTAGATTTATGCGCTGCTTTGCATCTCTTTGCCCATCTCATAGAAAGTTCCATTGATTTTTTTGCTTCTTCATAAGTTGAAGGATATTCAGTGCACTCGTCAAATACCATAATAATATCTGAGCCAAGATTCTCCTGAATCATAATTGAATCTTCAGGTCGCATGAAAATTTTTTTACCATCATATGGAGAACTGAACTTAACACCATCTTCAGAAATTTTAGCCAAATCGCCAAGGCTCCATACCTGGAATCCTCCTGAATCAGTAAGAATAGGTTTATCCCAATTAATAAATTTATGCAGTCCGCCTATATTCTTAATTAATTCATCGCCAGGCCTCAGCATAAGATGGAAAGTATTTCCAAGGATTATCTCTGAACCAGTCTCATTTAAGTCTTCAACAGTTAAGCCTTTTACAGATCCGTTAGTACCAACTGGCATAAATGCTGGCGTATTGATTTTGCCTCTTGATAGTTGTATTTCAGACGCTCTTGCAAAATTGGATGTATTTTTAGTTTTAAACTTCATTTTTTTTTAAAAGCATAGCATCCCCATAAGATAAGAACCTATATTTCTCTTGAACTGCTATATCGTATATTTTCATTGTATTTTCAAAACCAATAAATGCAGAAACTAACATTAATAAAGATGATTTAGGTAAATGAAAATTTGTTATCAGCATATCTACTGCCTTGAATTCAAAACCTGGATATATAAATAAATCTGTAAAATCTTTGTAACCTTTTTCCTCGATAAATGCAGTTTCTAGAGCTCTAAGAGTTGTTGTTCCAACAGCAAAAATCTTTTTACCATTATTTTTAGCTTGTTTAACTTTATCCACGATCTCATCATTCACTTCAACAAACTCTTTATGAATCTTGTGATCTTTGATATTTTCAGTTTTAACAGGCTGAAATGTGCCTGCCCCCACACTCAAATTAATAGAAATAATATCAACTCCAATGTTTTTTATTTTTTGAAGTAACTCATTATCAAAATGTAAGCCTGCTGTTGGAGCAGCAACTGAATTTTGAAAATCTTTATCTTCATATACTGTCGCGTATCTTTTTTTATCTATTTCTTCATCATGTCTTTTAATATAGGGAGGTAATGGAACATGTCCAATATCGTTAAAAATAACAGATGGTGACTCAACAAATTTAACGACAAAAAAATTATCTTTGCGGTCAATGCATTTTGCCTCATATTGATCAAAGAACATTTTAGTTCCTGCTTTAGGAGGATTTCCTGATCGAATTTGAACTAAAGCTTTATTGTCATCTAACTCCCTTTCAAGCATTAGCTCAATTGAGCCACCGGATTCTTTCTTTCCATAAATTCTTGCAGGTATTACTGAGGTATTGTTGTTAATAAGCAGATCTCCTTCATCAAAATAATTTGTTATATCCTGAAATGTTCTATGTTCAATTTCATTTAGTCTTACTAAAAGTCGACTTGAACTTCTTGAATTAATTGGATAATGAGCGATTAACTCATCTGGCAATTCGTAATCGAAATCAGAGGTTTTCATGTTGGCTGATTTTAAAATAGATAATACTTAGCTACAATGCTAGTCTGGCCCCATTGGCGGAATTGGTAGACGCGCGCGATTCAAAATCGCGTTCTTTCGGGAGTATCTGTTCGACTCAGATATGGGGCACCAATCTAATCAAAAATAATCAAAAATATGTTAAATCGTAGTAAAACTACAAAATAAATACTCCGAAAGTATTATTAAATCAATAAATAACATAAATTTGACATTATTTAAATTTTTTTTGTTAAATATACTACATCAAGTCGCTTTGCCATAAATTTGGTTAGTTTGGGCACAAACTTTTTCTTACGCTTTATGGACGCCCGGCAAATGAATTAAAAGGAGAAATTATGAACACTTTAAACAGGGTTGTTCTGTTATTTAGTATTTTTGTCGTTGCCTCTTGCGGTGGTGGTGGCGGAGGTGGTGGCTCCGAGGATCCTTATAATCCTCCTGCCCCAACTAACAGTGCACCAACAATTACAAATACCGTATTCAATATTAGCGTAGTCGAAAATCAAACTTCTGCATTTACAGTGACCGCCTCTGACCCAGATGGAAATACAATCACTTATAGTTTAACTGGTACAGACAGTAGTCTTTTTGGAATTACTATGGAAGGAGTCGTTACTTTCAATAATGCGCCTGATTATGAAAATCCTTCGGATTCTAATTCAGATAATGTATATGAAATAACAGCCAATGTATCGGATGGATCTCTTTCAGATTCAGCAAATTTTATGGTAACAGTTACAAACGATACTTCAGATGATGTAACAACAGAAGGTTACAATGGAACAGCTGTTGGAGCTGGTCCTATTCAAGGCGCAACTATATGTATAGAAATAAATGCTGGAACCTGCTCAGGAGCACAATTTACAACAACTTCTGCACAAGATGGTACTTTTTCATTAACAGTTGACTCAGGCACTACTGGAGTCCTTCGAGGCGAAGGTGGATTTGACCCTGTTACAAATCTTCAATTTGGCGAGGGCGAGAGTCTTGCCCTGGGTCAACCTGTTACTGATCAAAATGTAGTCATCTCTGTTATCAGCGAATTTATGAATGAAGGTGCTACTACTAACTATAATGCATATAAAGAAAGTTTAGGAATTGATCAGTCATTTATGATTAGATTCGATAATCCATTTTCTAATCTTGATAATGCCGCTTATAACAAAGTAGCTGTAATCAACACACAGCTAGCTGTTTTAGGTAAGGTGCTAGAAGCAATTCATACAATT
This sequence comes from uncultured SAR86 cluster bacterium, assembly GCA_902547295.1. GTDB lineage: Bacteria > Pseudomonadota > Gammaproteobacteria > Magnimaribacterales > D2472 > SAR86A. The sequence continues at coordinate 40,565 of CACCNJ010000006.1, forward strand.
AATGAAGGGAGTGGTGCTCGTTTTAAAGTTTCGAATGCTATTCTTGCTAGATCAGGAACAGAGACATCTCTTGGCGATACTACCTTTATTAAAGATTTTTTAACAAATTATGACAGCGACTTTTCACCATCAAGTCAACAATTAATTGATTTATCCTCAGGCATATCTGCTTACATGCAAAAAATAAATGCTAACTCCTCTAATTCACATTCGCATTTCTTGCAAGTTGGTGTGTCTGAGCTTTCTACTCTTATGAGTGCTGTAATGAGTGGAACAGCCACTTCAACTGAGTTAGATAAATTAGTTTTTAATACTATAGATTGGATTAATGAAGATACTGCATGGGGTGGAGGTACGATAACTGATAATGAATCAAAACTTAATCAAATGAACTACACTCTTTCAAATAATGGAAGTTCTAATTATGTGGTTGATAATATTAATCCTTCAGATACAGAATTTATTATTTATGTTAAAGAAGGAGATGTGATTAAATTTGAGGCAACTACTGCGGTTACATCAGGGCACCCATTTAAGATGTCCACTGTTCAAAATGCTACAAGCTCCGATTCAGGTCAAATTGGAACTGCAGAAGGATGGAATCAAGATACGATGACTTTAACAGTTAGCTCGTCAACTCCTGAAACTTTATATCCCTATTGTGATTTCCACTCTGGGATGTATTCGCAGGGCAAAATTGTAAAAGTATCATCATATACCCAATCAAATATTGATATTACAAGTGCTACTGGTGCACTTCAAGTTAAAGGAACTGTAGCCACCGGTCCTTTTAAAGGTGCATCTGGTTATACCTATAAAGTATATCTAAATTCTCAGGGTGGGTCAGAACATACTCATACCTTCCATGAATATCCAGGACTAACTTTTTATATGCCTGCTGATCAAGGATATCATGGGTCTGAATCCTCAAGTTCAGATACGCCATTCAAAGCTAAATCTCACTACGCATCATCAAGTGACGATACTATTAGCGACGAATATTAATTTCGTCTAACTGCATACGATCTAAATGCGGCCATATTGGTCGCATTTTTTTAATATCTTCGTAGATTTTTTGCTAGCTTCTTAGCATACTTTTTAAATTGCTTTATAGCAGAATTATAATCTTTGGTTTGGAAGTTATCGGCCAAAGAGTAACCATCCCAATAATATATTGAATAAATGTTATCTTTTTTTAATTCTAGTTCAATCGAAGCCGGGTCTGCGTTTTCATTTGAATTCTCAAAAATAATTACTTTGTTATCAAAAACTTCACAAGAAGTATTATCTAAGTCGCTAAAAAAAGATTTATGAAGATTGTAAAATTTTATCTTATCTTCACTTATGTTTGTTTTGATCATATGAATGATGCCTGCCAACTTTAAAAGATCTTAATTCTGAATGCTTTGTTTTTCTTCCCCTAACTCTCTTACGCCACAAATTAAAACTATTTCTATTGAGATTGTCTCTCATGATCTTTACAACTTGATCATGTGATAAATTAAATTGTGACTCAATCGCATCAAATGGAGTTCTGTCTTCCCATGCCATTTCAATAATCCTTGATATGTCAGCTTCGGATAATTTCACTTAATTTGATAACAAGACTATATTATTAGCTGCATTGTCATAGGTGAAGTATGCATCTTGTAAATGCCTTTTTCCATTAGGTATAAAAGGTTCACGAGCATGTAAAACTCTTAAACTTGCAACCACAAGTGCCTCTCCCCCATTAAGTCTGAAAGTTGAACGATATTTTTTATCATGAACTCTCAATGAAATCTCATGATATGCCTTATAAAATTCACTTACGCCCTCTTTTCTTGGATCTATCATTTGCATTAATTGATTTGAAAATCTGAAACTTTCAATTGTTCCATCTGTTGCGCACTTAATAAGAGGCGCTTCAGCATATGTTTCATTTTCTTCATCGAATTCTCTAAATGGTACATTAAAATTTTGAAGTATTGAGAAGTATTCAGGCATCTCATCTTTAAGATCTTTTGCCACTTGCCAACCATCAACAATTATAGATTCCCCTCCCTCACATTCATTTTCTAACATATGCAAGACTTGAACGCTTGGTTGTGACTTATAACTTGCAAAGTCATTATGTGGGGGAAGACCTTTTGGTGTATGCGCTACATTATATACATGACCTGTTACTGAAACATTATGAATTCTTTCAAAAAGGACTTCATTTATTGGTCCTAGCCTTTTAGCAAGAAATTCTAAAGAATTTGATTCCTTTGGAGCATCTTTAAGAATAATTACACCAAATGTTACGAAGGTTTTAAGAGCCTCAAGTGCTATTTCATTACTATTTAAAAATTCTGTCCAACTATATTTTTCCGGCTGGAATCCCTCTGGCCATTCGCATTGGTCTGGATAGCGAGGTAAATATGAGTTTTTTATTAGATCTATTGGAATAAAAGATTCATGGCCGTCAGGCCAAATAATCTTAATATTATTATCAATTTCTTCTACATGCTCTGGAACTATATCTACAGGAACTGAATGCAATAAAAATTGTTTTTCCTGCGTCTCAGTAATTCTACATTCGTCGCACTGGCAATTGTCTCTTAGCCATAAAAAAGGCAGATCAAATTTATTTTTTTTTACAGTTAAAATTATTGAATCTTCTTTAATTTCAATCATAAATAAATATCAAATCTAGTTGTTTTACCTAATACCTGATAATTAATATTACTATAGTTTTTTTCATACTTTAAAGGCCTTTTTAAAATAATTTTTTTGTATTCAAGATCAAAAAAATCCTTAACTAAGTTTTCTCCGCAGTTTGTAAAATTTTCAATCTCTAATATCTTTTTAATATTTTCTAATCTGCCTGATTTTTTGTTTTTTTTATTCAAAGATGGGTACATAGGGTCCAAATAAATAACATCAAATTCTTTTGACATGCTTTTGTAAACCTCCAATGAATTATCATTTAAAAATATTAAATTTTTTAATTCTGGTATCTTATCTTTAGCCCTTAATATCGCATCCTTAACCAAAGAATAAATAATTTTACTTTGCTCTACAGCAACAACTTTGTGACCCAATGAAAGAAAAATCATTGTATCTGTCAATAAGCCTGCAGTTGAATCAAATATAGATAGTTGTTTATCAGTCTTGCCTAAAGCTTTTCTTAAGTTTCTCTCATGATTAACTCTTTTAAGTCTCCATCCAAGTGCCCCACTCAAAAAATCTATGTGCAAAACTTCTTTTGGATTTATAGAATCTTTTACAAAAGATAATCCATTTGAATCGTATACAAAATAATTATTAGCAGATGGTTTGTCAGTAACTTTTTCTAATTTAGAAAAGTTTGCAAAACTTTCATATGTTTCTTTGGTGATATCATCCTTGATAAAGATTTGCATCTAAATGATCAATAAAAGTATGCCAAGCAAAAACCTGTATGCAACAAAAGGAATCATTCCTATTTTTTCAACAAGCTTAAGAAATAACTTTATTGTGAAAAAAGCAATAATCATTGATGTGAAAAAACCGATGCTTATACTAAGTAGGTCAAAACTAACATTTCCATTATTTAAATCAAAAATAAGTAAAGTTAATGCGCCAAGAATAGTTGGAATTGCAAGCAAAAATGCAAATTTTGAAGCATCTTTTAGACTTAATCCAATCAAAAGACCTGCCGTGATTGCTGCTCCAGATCTTGAAGCGCCTGGTATCAAAGCAAAACATTGAAATAATCCAATAAAAGATGCGCCTAAGATAGTTATATTAATGAGAGTTTTTTTACCTTTATTGTTTAGAAAAGCAAAAAGCAATATTGATGCAAAGATTAAGTTTGAAATTGCAATATCATTAATGCTAAATATCCTTTGACTAATTAAATCTCTAAAAATAAATCCTAAGATAACTATTGGTATAGTGGCTATTATTAATTGTATTGCTAAGTTTTTATCTTCATTAAAACTATTAGTTACAAGAAGTGATTTACTCATCAGAAAGATTTCATTTCTAAAATAATAAACTACTGCTATCAATGTTCCGGCATGAACTGAAATATCAAAATATAATCCTAAATCATTTGAACCAAATATTAGTGTTGGGAACAATAAATGAGCAGAACTAGAGATTGGCAAAAATTCAGTTAAGCCTTGAACTAAGCCTAAAATAAAACTCAATAATATATCATTCATTTAATTTTCTAAATTTAATATCTTCTTCATAAGTTGGATTAACATTTTTAGGATCAAATCTTTTATGAGCATCTTCAGCAGATAAAAATTTCTTTTTTGCAATTATTACTAGCTCCTCTACATCAAGATTATTTTCAGAATTATCTTCAATTAAAATTAGCGGTTTTTTTAGAGCAGTTGCAATACCTTTTAAAAAACTAGCAGTGATTCTTGTGGCGGTAAATGAATTTCGGTTGTTCTCAAATGCAAAAAGATCTATTTCACTTAAATTAAATATTTTTTTATGGCCTATGTTATCTAAAAACATGTCCCAATTTGGTCTATCCTTTCGGCCATGATCCATTGTGAACGAATTAATTTCGTCATTTAGCATTAAACTTATACCGGTTCTATCACCAGAACTTTTTATGGCTAAAATTTTCATATCTATATTTGAGATGATATTGCTCTAAAAACTTCATCTACAGAATTAGAACCATCCACCTTTATGAATTTTAAAAGTCCAGAGTCGCTTTGACCTTTATAAAAAGTTGTAAGAGGTTTTGTTTGTTCATGATATACATCCAATCTCTTTAGGACTGTATCAGGCTTATCATCCTCTCGTTGAACTAGTGGCTCACCTGTTTCATCATCTAATCCGCTATTTTTTGGTGGATTATGATCAATGTGATAATTTCTTCCCGATGCAGGATGGACTCTTCTACCTGACATTCTTTTAACAATGATTTCATCCTCTACAAAAATTTCAATTACATGTGTAAAGTTAATTTTCATGTCAGCAAGCTGCTCAGCCTGTCCTATTGTTCTTGGAACACCGTCAAACAGAGATCCATTTTCACAATCTGGTTTTAGAAGCCTTTCTTGAATTAAAGAGCCAATAATATCATCAGAAACTAAGCCACCTGAATCAAGAATCTCTGAAACCCTTGCACCTAATTCACTGCCTGATGCAACAGCCTCTCTAAGCATATCGCCAGTACTTATTTTTGGAATATCACACAAATCGCATATCAAATCTGCTTGAGTACCTTTACCTGCTCCAGGAGGCCCTAATAAAATAATATTATTCATTTTTCTAATACCGCAATAGCAATTGCATAATCTCTTTCATCTGCAAGACTAACATGTGTTTTAGTTATACCCAAGTCACTAATAATTTTCTCAAGTTTATTGAGCGCATTAAAAATTGGAGTTCCATTTTTGTCTCTAAGTATTTCAATATTTTTAAAATGAGTATCATTTCGAATGCCTGTTCCAATTCCAAATATCATTTTTTTATTGATTTAAAGATTTTTCGACTAACCAGGTCTTTTCCTTCAAGGCAAATACCTATTGCTTTGGTTGTAATTTCTTTAAGGTATTTTAAAGGAACATCTTCAAGCTTTCGTTTTTTTATGCTCAAAATATCTTTGCCCTTGAAACTTGAATTATTTGATTTTCTAAATCCTCTTTCCGATACAAATACATATGATGATTCTGCTTCGATTGGGTCATTTGAATCAATTTCTGAATCATAATCAAATCCATATCCAAGCATATCAAGCAAATCTAGCTCAAAATGTCTGAGAGAAATCTCAAGATTATTATTTTTATTAATTTTTTTTAGGAATTCGTCATATAAAATAAACAATTCCTCATGTTTAGCATCTTTTGGAAGAAGTTTCATAAGTAGTTCATTTATATAAAGCAGACTATAGCTCACCTTTGAAAAAGTATTAGAGTTACTTGCTAAATCCCTATCAATACTTGTAAGTGTTTTTAATTCTGATCTTCCTGAGTAAGTTATTTTTAATTTTTGAAATGGTACTAAATAACCAAAAAATTTAGATTTTGGTTTTTTTGCGCCCTTAGCTATAAAAGATATCTTGCCACTTTTTTGGGTAAAAACATCTGCAATAATACTTGTTTCACCGTAAGATCTTTGATGTAAAAGGAAACAATTATCATTGTTACTTTGACTCATAATTGCCTCCAACTCCGAGGCTATGAATAAAACCTGAGTCTGTATTCCAGTTCTTTTTAACTTTTACCCAAGTTTTAAGAAAAACTTTTTTATTAATAAGTTTTTCTATATCTGACCTAGCCTGCTTACCAATTTGTTTGAGCACTTCTCCACCAGAGCCAATTACAATTTGTTTTTGTGAGTTTCTATTTACATATATAGTTGCATAAATTTCACTTAGATCATTTTTATCATCAATTTTTTCTATTTCAACAAAAGTATCATGCGGAAGCTCATCTCCAAGCTTTCTGATAATTTTTTCTCTTATTAGCTCGGAAAAAACAAATTTTTGATCATTTTTATGAAAAATTAAGTCATCTGAATAGATATGAGGATTTTGTGGAATATTTTCTTTAATAATGGATATAAGCTGATCTATGCCATCTTTTGTCTTTGCAGAGACCAACATAATTTCTTGAAACGTATGAATTGAAGCAATCATTTCCAGAAATGGAAGCAATTTATTTTTATTTTCAACTTGATCGATTTTATTTATCACGCAAAAGACTTTTTGATTTGTATCTTTCAACTTGTTAATAATTAATTCATCATTTTTGTCAAAACTTAGTCTTTGAATGACAAAAAGAACTAAATCTGAATCCTCAATGATACTTTGCGCTGATCTATTTAGAATTTTATTCATAGTCTTTTCTGACTTGATATGCATTCCAGGAGTATCAATAAAAATCATCTGTTTATTTTTATGGGTTTTTACTCCAAGAATATTATTTCTTGTAGTTTGAGATTTTCTTGAAGTGATAGACACTTTTTTTTCTAAAATTGCATTGAGAATGGTAGATTTACCAACATTAGGCTTACCTATAATTGAAATATAACCACAATATTCTTTAGGCATTATTCTTTTTAAGATGTGACAAGGCTTCCTTAGCAGCTGCGATCTCTGCCTGCCTTTTAGAATTGCCAGAAGCCTCAAATAGACCTTCAGGTAATTCGAGTTTGCAATCAAAGCCGCTATTAGATTCGCTTGTTATATATATAGGGAGTTTTAACTTTTTTGATTGAAGCAGTTCCTGCAGTTCTGTTTTAGAATCTCTAAACTCTTGATCTGCTTCAATAATTGATAGTTCTGTAGAAAATAATTTTAGGATAAAGTTATCTACACTATCCCAGTTGCTATCAAGAAATACTGCTCCAATAATAGATTCAATTGATCCTTCTAAAATTGAGAATTTTCTGCTATCAGATAAATTTGCAGTGCCTTTAGATATTTCAATATATTGAACTAAATTTAATTCAGATGCTTTTTTTGAAAGAGTTTCTCCTTTGACAATAAATGATCTCATTCTTGTCAATAATCCCTCTCTTTCATTAGGAAATTTTAAAAAAAGATATTTAGATATAGACGAATTTAGAATTGAATCACCTAAATATTCTAATCTCTCATTATTACTTTTATTATTGAAGCTTTTATGAGTTAAAGCTAACTTTAATAGATTAATGTCTTTAAATTCATAATCGATGCTTTTCTGAAGATCTTTTAATGACATTACTTAATTTTCCCAGCTTTCTCAAATGATGGTAGGCAAAACCAACACTCCCAAGTCATCCATAGGTAATCTGCCCTGCCAAAGAAATTTTCTCTTGGAACAAATCCAACATCTTTAGTGCTGTCATTAGAATTATCTCGATTATCGCCCATTACAAAATAATGGCCTTCAGGTACAGTCCATTCTTGCGGGAACTGATTATTTTGTCCTCTTGTATTCCTAATAACATAGCTTGCATTTCCAATATTTTCTGAATACAAGTCCCCGATAGCTTCTGATTCTCTGTTTTCAATAGTACCATTACTAAGTCTATATCTTTTTTTTAAGATAATTTCTTCAGATTCAATAAATTTTCTATCTAAAGCTTCTCCATTTATATAAATTTGCTTATTAATAATTCTTACTACATCTCCAGGCATTCCAATTAGTCTTTTAATATATGGAACAGGATTGTGTTTTGGAATAATTACAACGGCATCTCCATACTGTGGATCTTTAACAAAAAATTTTGGCATGCCTATTCTTTTCACCTTAAGACCATATGCAAATTTATTTACTAATAAAAAATCTCCCTTCTTTAACTGAGGCTCCATTGATCCGGATGGAATTTGATATGGCTCATATAAGAAAGTTCTCAGAATAAAAATCAAAAATATTGGTATGAAGTAGCCTCTTGAGGTTGAGACTATTTCTTTATTTTTTAAAAGATAACCAATTATTATTACTATCAAGGATATTAAAGATCCAAAAAGTAAAACAATACCCAAGTCACCTGAGTTATAAAAAATACTCAGTAACAAAGCTAAACCAGATATAAGAGAGATAGACGAAATATACCTTACAACAAAAGGCTCTACTTCATTTTTTTCAATAGTGAATTTTATCCAACTAAAAAGGCAAACGGCCATGCCTATAAATCCTAAAATAAATAGTGGATCAGTTAACATTTATTGCTCCGAGTTAAAATAATTTAAAAAAGCGTCTTGAGGTATTGATACTTTTCCAAGTTGTTTCATTTTCTTTTTACCTTGTTTTTGTTTTTCTAACAATTTCATTTTTCTAGTAACATCACCACCATAAAGCTTAGCAGTTACATTTTTTCTATAAGCTTTCACCGTCTCTCTAGATATAATTTTAGCACCAAGCGCTACCTGTATAGGAACATCAAACATTTGTCTTGGAATTAATTTTTGAAGATTCTTTGCTATTTCTCTGGCTTTTGATGTAGAAAATGATTTATGTACAATCATTGATAACGCATCGATCTTATTATTATTTATTAGAACATCGATCTTGGTTAAATCTGACTTTTGAAAGCCTAATAAAGAGTATTCTATTGAAGCAAAACCTTTAGTCGAAGATTTAATTTGATCAAAAAAGTCAATAATTACTGAAGACAATGGCATTTCAAACATAATTGAAACCTGATTACCAAAATATTTCATATCTTTTTGAGTGCCTCTCTTTGAGGTACATAATGTAATAATATTTCCGACATATTCATTTGGAGAAATGATTGTAATATTAACTATAGGCTCCCTGATTTCATCTATTTCGTTAGGAGTTGGCAGTTGGGAGGGGTTATCACACTTTAAAATCTCTCCATCAGTTTTTAATACCTCATACTCCACTGAAGGTGCTGTTGATATTAAATCAAGATCATATTCTCTCTCAAGTCTCTCTCGAACAACCTCCATATGGAGTGTGCCAAGAAAACCGCATCTAAAACCAAAACCCAATGCATCTGAAACTTCGGGCTCATATATTAAAGAACTATCATTTAATACTAATTTTGATAAAGCATCTCTAAATTTTTCATAATCATCTGAGTTAAGTGTGAATAAAGATGCAAAAACTTTTGGATTTACTTTCTTAAAGCCCGGTAAAGCATCAGTAGACTCATCATTGAAATCAATTAAGGTATCACCAACCGGAGCTCCCTTAATATCTTTTATTCCCGCAACTAGATATCCTACTTCACCTGCAGAAAGTTCTTTTTTTGATGCCTTTTTTGGAGAAAAAATTCCAATATCATCAACGATGTGTGATTGACCATTTGAGTGAATTTGGAACTTTTGACCTTTTTTAATAGTTCCATTCTTAACTCTTATCAATGAAACCACTCCCAAATATGAGTCAAACCAAGAATCGACTATCAACGCTTGTAATTTTGCATTAGGATCGCCTTCAGGACCTGGAATCTCATCTACCAATTTTTCTAATAAATCATCTATTCCGACACCAGTTTTTGCGCTAACCAAAGGGGCCTCAGAAGCATTGATACCAACCATTTCTTCAATCTCTAATTTCACTCTTTCTGGCTCAGCTTGAGGTAAATCAATTTTATTAATAACTGGAACAACTTCTAGTCCTTCTTCAACAGCCGTGTAGCAATTAGCTAGAGTCTGAGCCTCAACGCCTTGTGATCCATCAACAACCAAAAGAGCACCTTCACATGCAGATAGTGATCTTGAAACTTCATAAGAAAAATCAACATGTCCTGGGGTATCAATAAAATTCAAAAGATATTCCTCACCATCTTTTTTATATGTCAGAGACACTGCCTGAGCTTTGATAGTTATTCCGCGCTCTCTTTCAATGTCCATAGAATCAAGGATTTGGTCGGCCATTTCTCTTGATGAAAGTCCTCCACAAACCTCAATTAATCTATCAGACAGTGTCGATTTACCATGATCGATGTGTGCTATGACTGAAAAATTTCTAATGTTCTTCATAATTTGCAGCTATTTTACAAGCAAACTGCAAAAATAAGTAAAGAATAGTATTTATTAATTAAGTGTTACTGAGCGAATTAGCCTAGTGCCATTTCTTATTAAATGAATGGCTATCTTGTTATTAGTAGAAAAATTACTCAGGGCTTGATTAAATGAATCTACATCATAAACCATATATTTTTGCCCTTTGTATTGGATCATTGTGATTACGTCGCCACGATTAACTTTACCTGATGCTGCTGAGTTGGGATTTACTCTCGAAACTATTACACCTTCTGGCATATTTGTCATTGAGGGGTTGTCTCTATCAATATCAGCAACTTTTAATCCAAGAGGGTCTGATGATTGTTGTGTTTTAGCTGGAATAAATTGCTCACTAGTCATTGGGAGTTCACCTAGTACAAAATCTAAAGTTATTTCTTTTCCATCTCTAATAACTTTTGCTTTTGCTCTTGAATCAGGCTTGATCTGACCAACAACATGCGGAAGATCAGAACTGAACTTAATTTCTTTACTATCAAATTCAATTATTACATCTCCAGGAACCAATCCTGCATTGTCGGCTGATTCACCCTCTTCTACATCATTAATAAGAGCTCCATAAGGCTTATTCATACCTAAAGCATCTGCTAAATCACTATCAACTTCGCTCATTCTTACTCCTAAATAGCCCCTTGATACTTCGCCATTGTTAATGATCTGGTCTGCTACATCCATGGCAACATTTATAGGAATTGCAAACGCTAAACCTTGATATCCTCCACTCCTTGAGTATATTTGAGAGTTGATGCCCACAACATCCCCATCGAGGTTAAAAAGCGGTCCACCAGAATTTCCTGGATTTATAGCAACATCGGTTTGTAGAAATGGAACATAATTACCAATATTATTATTTTGAATACTTCTCCCCTTAGCGCTTACGATTCCAGCCGTAACTGAAAAATCAAAGCTAAATGGTGATCCAATAGCTATTACCCAATCGCCAACATTTAATTTATCGCTATTGCCTAGATTCACAGCAGGTAAATCTTTTCCATCTACCTCTAGTACAGCAAGGTCTGACAATGGATCAACGCCAACAACCTCTGCTTTGTATTCACGCCTGTCTGATAGGGAAACAACAACTTCGGTTGCATCTTCAACAACATGAAAATTGGTAAGAATATAGTTACTTTTAAGAATAAATCCTGAGCCAAATGAAACTGATTCTCTTTTTTGTTGAGGCATTTCACGAAAATCTCTAGGAATTCCGAATCTTTCAAGCATTTCATCAGGTATGCCACCGTAACCAAAAGAAGATCTTTGCGAAATCTCTTTCTTTGCTGTGATGTTAACAACTGCAGGAGCAGATTGATCAACTAATTCTGAAATATTGTCTGGAAGTTGAGCATAAAGACTTGAAGAAGATGCAAGAATAATGATTAAAAAGCTTTTTATTAATGTTTTCATAAGTTTACAGGTGTTATCTATCTAATGATTTAGCAATTTCTATAGCTGATGTTATAGATATATTGCCATATAGTGTTACTACTTTTCCATTTTCAAGTGGAACGAGATAAATCATTTTATTTCCATGTTTCCAATATCTCACTTTTTTAAGACCAAAATCTTTATTTTCAATACGTAACTGAAATTTTTCTTTTCCTTTTATATATGAGATGCCATCACTCGTGTTGATATTAAATCCAACATTTCTTAAATCAATTTGACTTGATGAGTTCATATAATTTGGATCATTTAACACCTTCATAACATGATCAGTTATATATTCCTCAGATCTTTGAGCAATTAATTGTGCTTCTTTACTATTTATCGCAGAAGATATTTGATTCGTTGAATCGATATTTTCATTCAATCTGGAGAAATCTGAAAAATTCATAAACGTAAGAGTTAGTAGGACTGTTGCTGCAGCTGTAAGCCCATTAGAAAGCCAAACGTTAGAGAAAATGTTCTTAAATGAGTGTTTGTAAACAGTTTTTGGTTTTAATTTAGTAGATCCTTGATTAACGGCGACATTTATAAGACTGTATAAAGATAATTGCTTTTGCAAGTCTTTGTTGCTGTTAACAATTTCAATCAAATCATCAATTTCTGAGCTATCTAGCTCTCCGTCGTACATTGCAGAAATTTTTTCTTTAATGTTATTCATTATTAGTTATTTCCTTTTCGATAAATTCAACTATTAATTCTCTAGATCTAAAAATTCTAGAGCGAACTGTTCCTATTGGTGTTTCAGTAATTGCAGCAATATCTTCATAGCTCTTTCCCTCTGATTCTCTTAATACAAATGCAGTCTTCAGTGATTCAGGCATGGAATCTATAAAATTACTTATCTCTTTTAGTGATTCATTATGAATTACAGCCGATTCAATATCATTAAAAGAACTAATATCTATTTCTGCATCTTCAATTGAAGTATTTATTTTTTGTTTTTTAAATCCTGAGCTAGTAACAAAGTTTTTGGCTAGATTAATGGCGATTCTGTAAACCCATGTGAAAAAAGCACTATCTCCTCTAAATGTATCGAGTTGTTGCCAAACTTTGATGAAAGTTTGTTGTGACAAATCCTCTGAGTCCTCTTTTGATTTAATAAAAGAAAAAATAGAAGCATAAACTCTTGGATAATACTTGTTCATCAGAATATTAAATGCTCCATGATTGCCTTTTTTTGCCTTTTTTATTAATTCGGAATCAATATCACGTGAATTTTCTTTCATATAAATATGTTTCCTATTTTTCTGACAAGTAAATTCCCTAAAAGTTTCCTTGTTCCGTAAAATTTTTTAAATTTTTAATAATAAAACTTTCGTGATCTTTATTACCTATAGGCTGATTCTTAAAAATAAAGTCATATAGCTTTTGATCATCATAATCTAGTATCTCATCAAATAGAGATAAATCGTTATTACTGAGATTTTTTATAGAATTTTTTGAAAACTCTCTTAAAAGTAAGTCGATTTCTCTCATTCCTCTTCTACATTTCCACTTAATTCTGTTTATTTCGTTGCTCATTGGTTAAAATAAAGTTTTGTTTCATAATTTTACTTGAAAATAGACACTGATAATAACCTTATAATCCCAGGATCACTTGAAATAAGTGACTTGAAAGCTATAAAAGTTGTAGGTGAACTCAATAAAGTTGAAGATTTCCTTCAAGGGCAGCTTACATCTGACATAAGTCTACTAAATAATGGCGCGTCTCAATTGTCTTGCATATGTGATCACAAGGGTCAGGTTATGGCTGATTTTATTGTGTTAAAGCAAGATAATGAGTTTTTTATAATAATTCAAAAAGATTTTATTAGTATTTTTACAGGTGAGTTAGAGATCTTTGCAAAGTTTGGATCTGTGAGCTTTGATGTATGTGATCATAAGATTATTGGTGAGATTTATAATAAAGGCGATTCAGATAATTTTTACTACTCAAATGATGAGTTTGAATTGAACTTACACCTTAAAAAATCAAATTATAAGAACAAAAATTCTATTAATTTAGATATGTGGAATGCTGCCAACAAAATATTGGGTATTTTGCATCTTGATAAATCTGATTCTGGTAAGTTTAGACCGCTTGAAATAAATTTTGATAAGCAAAGGGTCTCTTTTGAAAAAGGATGCTTCAGAGGGCAAGAGATTGTCGCTAGGATGAAATATTTAGGCATTGATAGGAGAAAGTTTTGTACTTTTATAGTTAAAAATGATTTTGTTGAAAATAATCTTATTAAATCTATTGGAGAAATTATTAATTTAGATGATAAAAAAGTCTTTAATGGAATTGTAAAAAAAGATGATATTGAAGAAGTGAAGAAAATTTCAGGAATTATTTCAATTTTATAAAATCACCAAATAATTTTATCTAAATTATGTTTTTCTAAATATTTATTACATTGTGAAAAATGTTTTGAACCAAAAAAACCCCTGTATGCAGATAATGGTGATGGATGTGCAGACATTAAAATTAAATTATGTTTGCAATCAATAAATTTTAAATATTTTTTTGCATGATTGCCCCATAGAATAAAAACTATATTTCTTTTGTTTTGTAAAACTTTTAAAGTTTCTTTAATAAAAATTTCCCAACCAATATTGGAATGTGATCCAGGTTTTGATTCCTCAACAGTCAAAGATGAGTTTAGTAAAAGTACGCCTTGTCTTGCCCAGCTTTTTAAACAACCATCACGATTTTTAGATTTACCAACATCATTTTCAATTTCTTTATAAATATTTTTCAAAGAAGAAGGTATTGGTTTATTTGGTCTTACTGAAAAAGCTAAGCCATTTGCAACACCTTTTTGAAAGTAAGGATCTTGCCCAAATATCACCACTTTTGTTTTTGAAAAAGAACAGTATTTGAATGCGTTAAAGATTTCATTGTAAGGCGGACAAATAGTTTTATTTTTTTCAATTTCTTTAGTTATAAATTTAACTGGGGCATCAATAAGTGAAGAAAATGTAGCCTTTTTAAATAAATTTTTCCAATGTTTTGGTATATGTGAATCAATTTTTTTTTTGTTCATTTTTGTTATAAATTTTATCCACAGAAACTGTGGATAAAGTTATGGATAACTTTATTTATACCATATTAAGTGGCTTAAAATAAGGGTTTTTTCTAAGTTGTATAAATTTTGTACAAAAAACATAAAAATAACCTTATATCAATAGTTTACGTATTTTTTATAAATTATATGTATAAAATTTATAACAAAATAAAGAGCCCGTAATAACACTCTTTTATTCTGTTGACAAGTATATTTTTAATAAAGACATAAAAATTAAATATTAAGACAAATGTTTTTATTAAATTTGGACTTTTTTAGCAAATTCTTACACTAAAAACTCTTTTCATTTTTTTTATATTATCTATTAGTTTCTTTGATGGTTCTAGCTGAAGATCAATCAAAGTTATAGCAATTTCATTTCTACTTTTGTTAATCATGTCAGCAATATTAAGATTTTCTGATGCAATTTCTCCAGTTATACGACCTATTACTCCAGGCTCATCTTTATGAACTATAACTAGCCTATTTTCTGTTGTCCTTCCAAGTTTAACTCTCGGAAAATTAACAGAATTTATTATTTCTCCATCTTTTAAAAATCTATTTGCTTGTTCTGCTGCCATGATTGCACAATTAACTTCTGCCTCTTGAGTGCTTGCACCAAGATGAGGCATTAAAATAACATCTTCATGTTCATTTGATCTTTTTATCATTTCTGGTGTTGGGAAATCAGTCACAAAACAACTGATATTTTTATTTGATAGAGCTTCTAAAACATCTTCGTTATTTACGATAGCTCCCCTTGATAGGTTAATTAATTTAGCTCCTTTTTTTATATGCTGAAGATTATCTTTTCCAATTAAGTTTTTTGTTTCATCCACCAAAGGAACATGAATTGAGATGTAATCAGAATTAGATAATAGATATTTTAAATCGTCTGCTTTCTCAACTTCTTTTGGTAATTGCCAAGCAGAATCGATAGAAATATTTGGATCATATCCAATAATTTTCATTCCCATGCTCTCAACTGATTGGGCCAAAAGAGATCCAATTGATCCTAATCCAATTATTCCAATTGTTTTGCCTTTTAACTCACTCCCTTTAAACGTTTTTTTATTTGATTCAACTAGATTAGTTACATTATTACTATTTGTTTCTTCAATATTTTGTGTGAATTTGTGGCCTTGAATAATGCCTCTCGAGGATAACAGCAACCCACATATAACAAGTTCTTTGACTGCATTAGCATTTCCTCCTGGAGTATTAAATACTACAACACCCTTTTTGGTAGCCATGCTTAAAGGAATGTGATTAACGCCTGCACCTGCTCGACAAATACATTTTAGTGATGGATTAAAGTCTTTCTCAATAAGATCATGACTTCTTATAAGAAGTGCATCTGGATCACTCTCATTCTCTATAAACCCATTGTCTTTTAGAAAATTTATTCCTTGCAGAGCAATATTATTAAAGATTTTATATGTATACATTTCGATTAGATTAATAAAAACAATAGTAGAAAAACAGAAGCATTATATACAAAATTGACATATATTAACTGTACATATGAGTATTCACATTAATAATTTAACTTTTTCTCATGATGATTCTTCTTTATTGCAAGATTTATCTTTCTCAATTGAAAAAAATCAAATTGGTTTCGTATCAGGAAGTAGTGGAATTGGTAAAAGCACACTCTTTAATATAATTGCAGGACTTATTCTGCCTGAAAATGGCAAAATAATGCTTGATGATATTCTACTCAATGATAAAAATTTCGCACTAGAAACTGAAAAAAGGAAAGTTGGTTATGTTTTTCAAGATTTTGCACTATTCCCTCACATAAATGTTAAAAGAAATATTCAATATGCAATTTCTTCCGAGGTTAGTGAACTTTTTGATGAATTAATATCAAAACTGGGTCTACTTGAGCTTTTAGATAAAATGCCTCATGAATTATCTGGTGGTCAACAACAAAGAGCGGCTCTGTTAAGAGCTATTTTAATGAAACCAAAAATTCTTCTCTTGGATGAGCCATTTTCGAATCTTGATAAAGATAATATTACTGCTGCTCAAAAAATAATTAGTCAAATCATAAGCTTATTTGATATACCTTGCCTACTAATATCTCATGACATTCAATCAACTCAAAATTTTCCAATAGATAAAGAAATTATAATCAGCTAGTTGTTAGTGATTTTTCAACGTATGATTTCCAATCATTAAAAGCACTATCATAAGTTTTTGTTAATTCAGTATTTGGTGTAAAAACATTCACATTATCATTTTTTACATTATTAATACTCAATCCAGATGCAAGCATGCAAACTTTACACGCGCCAATAGCAGTTGATTCAACATTTTTTGGTTGAATAATTTTTTTATTAAGAGTATCTGCAAGTAATTGACAAAATGAGTTATTTTGCACCATGCCGCCATCTACTGACAGATTAGTTATTTGAATATCATATTCTTGCAAAATGGAAGTAATTTCTCTAGTTTGAAAAGAAATTGAATGAAATGCAGCAGTAACCATATCTTCTATTGAGGAATCCTGAGTAAGCCCATAAAAACCCCCTCTAATATCTGAATTCCAATAAGGGGCACCCAAACCATTAAAAGCTGGCAAAAAAAGAACATTATTGCTATTTCCTTTCTTATTTAGATATTTCTCGCTATCTTTAGCACTTTCAAAAAATTTCATTTTATCTCGTAGCCATTTAATTATGGTTCCTGATGAGTAAATGCTACCTTCAATAGCATAATGAACTTTATCATCTAATTGATATGCCACTGTTGTTAGCAGACCTTCATCTACACTTAAGGGCTTTTCTTCTGTATTTACCATTAAGAAGCAACCCGTACCATATGTAGATTTCATATCGCCATTTTTAAAGCAACCTTGTCCAACAAGAGCTGCTTGTT
Organism: uncultured SAR86 cluster bacterium; assembly: GCA_902547295.1. GTDB lineage: Bacteria > Pseudomonadota > Gammaproteobacteria > Magnimaribacterales > D2472 > SAR86A. The sequence goes on from CACCNJ010000006.1 coordinate 58,403, forward strand.
GATCTCCAATAACACCTCTTATAGGAATCTCACAATCATTTATTTTTAAATTACCAAAATCGCCATCACAACTTAACACTTCAGGCATCATGGTTTTAGGTATTTCAAATAATTCCAATAGCTCATCATCCCATTCCATACTTTTTATATTAAAAAGCAATGTTCTCGACGCGTTTGTAACATCTGTGAAATGATTCTTTTCTTTAGAAAGCATATAAATAAGATATGAATCAACAGTTCCAAACAATAACTCACCTTTACTCGCTTTTTCTTTTGCGCCGTCAACATTATCTAGAATCCACTTAATCTTAGTTGCTGAAAAATATGGATCAAGAAGTAGTCCTGTTTTTTCTTTTATAACTGGTTCATGACCATTTAATTTCAGATATGAGCAATATTCATGCGTTCTTCTATCTTGCCAAACAATTCCAGGATAGATTGGTTCACCAGTTGATTTTGACCAGACTATTGTCGTTTCTCTTTGATTTGTAATACCGCAAGCTTCAAGATCTATATCAGCGCTTACAACTTTATTAAGTGTATTTGTAACTGTTTCTATTATTTTCTTCGGCTCTAGCTCAACCCAGCCATCCTCTGGATAAGTAAGATCATATTCTTCTTGCGCATCTGTTACTAAATTTAAATTTGCATCAAAAATTATTGATCTTGAACTTGTGGTTCCTTGATCTATTGATAAAAAGTTTTTCATATCATCACTCCAATACTAATTATCCACAATTTATACACTTATTTCCAACAGTATAAAAACACCTTTTATACACTATATTGTGTAAAAAAATGAAATTGTCACAATATATTGTGTTTTTTTGCTTGATTCTTTATCCACAATAAGTATAGTTAGTTGGTAGGAGAAAAAAATTTACGTTACTGCAGAATTACTTAAATTTTTCCAAAAAAGAAACAATAAAACTTTTGATAAAAGAAGATGAATAGCGGATAAAGAAAAAATGGAAGTTCAACAACAAAATCAGAAAGAAAATATTAATCAATCCATAAGCGAAATAGAAACAACAGCACCAGGAAAGCTAAGAGTCATAAAAAGAAATGGGAAAGTTGTTCCTTTTGAGGACGACAAAATAAAAGTGGCTATAACCAAAGCATTTTTAGCCATTGAATCTGGAAATGCAGCAGCAAGCGAAAGAATACATAACAAGGTTGGTGAACTTACAGATGCTGTTGTAGAGGTTTTTAAGAGACGAATGCCCTCAGGAGGAACCCTTCATATAGAAGAGATACAAGATCAAGTAGAACTTCAGCTTATGAGGTCAGAGGAACTTGATGTTGCAAAAAGTTACATACTTTATAGAGCAGAAAGAACACAAGAAAGAAAAAAGGAAAAGGTTGAAATAGATCTACATGATGTTCCAAGTATAAATATTACAAAAAGCGATGGAAGCTTGGTCCCTCTTGATGTGGAGAAAGTTGCAGGATTGATAAGTGATGCGTGTGAAGACTTGGAAGAAGTATCAGTTAATGAGGTTTTAGATGAAGCTTTAAAAAATTTATATGATGGAGTGTCAATTTCAGACATGAGAACAAGTCTTGTTATGTCAGCAAGAACAAAGGTTGAGAAAGAGCCTAATTATTCTTTTGTAACAGCAAGAATACTCATGGATCAAATAAGAAGTGAAGCATTGAATTTTCTTGGTGTTGCTGAAGAATCAACATATCAAGAAATGGAATCAAACTATCCAAAAGCATTTAAGGCCTACATTGATAAAGGAATAGAGCTTGATATATTAAATCCTGAACTTAAAACCTTTGACCTTGAGAAGCTTGGAAAAGCAATAGATTTTACCAGAGATAATCAATTTACATATTTAGGCCTACAAACCCTTTATGACAGATATTTTATTCATTGTGATGACGTAAGATATGAGCTACCTCAAGTATTTTTCATGAGAGTTTCAATGGGACTTGCTATAGAAGAAGAAAACAGAGAAGAAAGAGCAATAGAATTCTACAAGCTTCTTTCTAGCTTTGATTACATGAGTTCTACACCAACTTTATTCAATTCTGGAACAAAAAGACCACAATTATCTTCATGCTATCTAACAACAATACCCGACGACCTAGATGGTATTTTCTCAGCAATGAAAGATAATGCATTATTGTCAAAATGGGCTGGAGGCTTAGGTAATGATTGGACTCCAGTAAGGGCGATGAACTCTTACATCAAAGGAACAAATGGAAAAAGTCAGGGTGTGGTTCCCTTCTTAAAAGTTGCAAATGATACTGCTGTTGCAGTAAATCAAGGCGGTAAAAGAAAAGGTGCTATGTGTGGCTATTTAGAGACTTGGCATTTGGATATTGAAGAGTTTTTAGAGCTTAGAAAAAATACTGGCGACGAAAGAAGAAGAACTCATGATATGAACACTGCGAACTGGGTGCCTGATTTATTTATGAAAAGAGTTGAAAAAGACGAAAACTGGACACTTTTTTCACCTGGAGAAACACCAGAACTGCATGATCTAATTGGTAAAGCTTTTGAAGAAAAGTATGAAGAATATGAAGAAAAGGCAAAAAATGGTGAAATGGATCAATTCAAATCTGTTCCAGCAAAAGAGCTATGGAGAAAAATGCTTACAATGTTATTCGAAACAGGCCATCCTTGGATTACATTCAAAGACTCTTGCAATCTAAGATCACCACAACAGCATTCAGGAGTTGTTCATTCATCAAATCTTTGCACCGAGATCACCCTTAATACAAGTGCTGATAATGAAATTGCTGTTTGTAATTTAGGCTCTGTTAATCTTGCAAATCATATGAAAGATGGAAAGCTTGATGAAGAAAAGATCAAGCGAACTGTTTCTACAGCTATAAGAATGTTAGATAACGTCATAAACATTAATTATTATTCTGTTGATACTGCTAAAAATTCAAACTTAAAACACAGGCCAATAGGACTTGGTCTTATGGGTTTCCAAGATGCACTTTATTTACAAAATATACCTTACTGCAGCGACGAGGCTGTAGAGTTTGCAGATAGAAGTATGGAACTAATAAGTTATAACGCAATATATGCCTCAACAGAGCTGGCAAAAGAAAGAGGCGCATATGAGAGCTTTGACGGATCCTTATGGAGCAAGGGGATACTTCCAAAGGATTCATTAAATATTCTTGAGGAAAACAGAGGAAGTGAGTATTTAAATGTTGACAGAACTGAAACATTAGACTGGGAGACACTAAGAAAGAAAGTTAAAAAAGATGGGATGAGAAATTCAAATGTTATGGCAATTGCACCAACAGCTACCATTTCGAACATAACTGGAATAACACAATCAATTGAACCTACATATCAGAACTTATATGTAAAATCTAATCTGTCAGGTGAGTTTACGATTGTAAATCCTCATCTTGTAAGAAAATTAAAAGAATTGGATTTATGGGATGATGTAATGATTAATGACCTTAAATATTTCGAAGGAAGCTTATCGGAGATTTCAAGAATACCTGAAGACATCAAAAAGCTATTTTCCACTGCATTTGAGGTTGAGCCAAGGTATATCGTTGAATCTGCTAGCAGAAGACAAAAATGGATAGATCAAGCTCAATCACTAAATTTATATATTGGAAATGCTGATGGTAAAAAGCTAGACATAACATACAGAATGGCATGGTACTCAGGTTTAAAAACAACCTATTATCTAAGGTCGATTGCAGCAACATCAACAGAAAAATCTACAGTTCAACAGGGTAAATTAAACGCAGTAAGTTCTGATGCAAGTCAGGCTTCAACAAAGGAGCTCGGTGCACCTGCACCAGTTCCAACAGCATGCTCACTGGATGATCCAGATTGTGAAGCATGTCAATAAATTAAAAGGAGAAAGAAATGTTAAATTGGGATGAATACGGAAAAGATGAAAATTCCTCACCTCCGGTTGTATCAGAGCCAAAAACTGAAGTGGTTGATCAAACTACTGAGGTTAAACAACCTGAACCTCCTCAGCCAGCTGAATCTGCAGTATCTATCGAACCATCTAATATTGGTGAAGGATCTAGAGCAGAAGCAGCTCGTAAAGCTGTAAATAGCCTAGATGAAACAGCTGGCAACGAGGAACTTGATGAAATGATGGCTAATGCAGGTCGAGTGCAAGTTGATCAAAAAATGATGATTAATTGTAAAGCTGACCTAAATCAATTAGTGCCATTCAAGTATGATTGGGCATGGCAGAAATATCTTGATGGAAGTGCTAACCACTGGATGCCACAAGAAATAAATATGACAAATGATATTGTCTTATGGAAATCTGAAGACGGATTAACAGAAGATGAGAGAGTAATTGTAAAAAGAAACTTAGGCTTCTTCTCAACAGCAGATTCTCTTGTTGCAAATAATCTTGTGCTTGCGCTATATAGGTTAATTACAAATCCTGAGTGCAGACAATATATACTCAGACAAAGCCTCGAAGAGGCAATTCATACTCATGCATATCAGTATTGTATTGAATCTCTAGGAATGGACGAAGGAGAAATATTCAACATGTACAGAGAAGTTCCATGCGTTGCAAGAAAAGCATCATGGGGCCTTAAGTACACTCAAGAAATTTCTGATCCAGACTTTAAAACAGGCACTATCGAAACAGATAAGCAACTACTAAAAAATCTCATAGCATTTTACTGTGTTTTAGAAGGCATTTTCTTTTATTGTGGTTTTACACAGATTCTTTCCATGGGAAGAAGAAATAAAATGACAGGAACGGCAGAACAGTTTCAATATATCTTAAGAGACGAATCTATGCATGTAAATTTTGGAATCGATGTAATTAATCAAATCAAAATAGAAAACCCTCATTTATGGGATGATCAGATGAAAGCTGATGCGGCGCAGATGATTCTTGAAGGAACTGAGTTAGAGATTCAATACGCAAGAGATACTATGCCAAGAGGTGTATTAGGAATGAATGCATCTATGATGGAAGAGTATCTAAAATTTATTGCAAATAGAAGGCTCACACAGCTTGGTCTAGATGAAGAGTTTACTGGAGTATCAAATCCATTCCCATGGATGTCAGAAATTATTGATTTAAGGAAAGAGAAAAATTTCTTTGAAACAAGAGTTACTGAATATCAAGTTGGTGGTGCATTAAACTGGGAATAAAACTTGAAGCTTTATTCAAGCCCAGTTGCTCCTAGCCCAAGAAAGGTTCTTATCTTCATTGCTGAAAAAAGTATTACAGATATAGAAGTTAAGAACCTTGATATAGGTAAGCTAGAACACAAAACATCAGAATATAAAAAAATTGCTCCAAATTCTCGTATACCTGCACTCGTTTTGGATAATGGAGAAGTAATACTTGAAACAACTGCTATCTGTAGATATTTGGAGTGCTTTCATCCTGAACCAAACTTGTTTGGAGACAATGCAGAAGAGATCGCACAAATTGAAATGTGGTATTCAAGAATTTCTTTCGAATTAATGATGCCTTTGATGCATGGATTTAGACATACTCACCCGCATATGAGTGCACTTGAAAATCAAAATAACGAATTTGGATTAGCTCAAAGAGAATTAGCGGTTAAATCACTAAAATATTATGATGAAGTAATGGCGGATAAAGAATATATAGCCTGCAATAAGTTTTCATATGCTGACATTCAAGCTGTAACATCACTTCAATTTCTTGTGCGTCTTAACAAAATAGATATAAATGATTATAAAAATTTATCCAATTACATAGATAATATTGCAAAAAGACCTAGCTTTGCTTAATGCAACTATTTGTTAATTAATTCAAAAAATTTAAGAGTTTGTTCTCCTCCATTTTGAAGAGCTCGTGCATCTGTCATATCAGAAATTTTGTCCCAGTTAGCTTCGATATTTTCAGGTGTCATGTCTTCACCCATACCCAAAGATACTCCCATAGTTTCATGTATAAATATTCTTGAAAAAACTCCTGCACCAGCAGCCATAATGGCTCCATTAGGTGCATTTTCGCTTGATAAGTAAATCACTGCAGGTGTAACAAATTCTGGTTGAAGATTTTTGCCAAAGTCTTCTGGAATTAAACCCTCGGTCATTCTTGTATAAGCAACAGGTGTAATAGAGTTTGTAAAAACATTTTTACTTTGACCTTCAATTTTTAAAGTATTCATAAGGCCGACCATTGCCATCTTTGCAGAGCCGTAGTTTGTTTGACCAAAGTTACCAAAAACACCACTCGAGGAGCTTGTAAAAACAATTCGGCCATACTCTTGTTCTCTCATTATTGGAAAAATTGTATGTGTGCAATTTAAGCTTCCTTGAAAATGAACATCCATTACTAAATTAAAATCTTCAAGACTTACTTTATGAAAACTTTTATCTCTAAGAATTCCAGCATTATTTACCAAAATATCTATTCTTCCCCACTTTTCCATGGTTTGATTAGTCATTTCTTTTACAGCATCCAGATCGGTGACACTGGCACCATTTGCAATGGCCTCACCACCTTCAGATTTAATAATATCTACAACTTCATTTGCTGCATCACTGGTCCCACTGCCATCAACACTTCCACCAAGATCATTTACAACAACTTTTGCTCCTCGTCTTGCTAACTCAAGTGCATGTTCTTTCCCTATACCACCACCAGCGCCTGTGACGATTGCAACCCTATCATCAAATCTTATTGACATGTTCTTTCTCCAAAATAATAAAGTAAATTTGAAATCGAATTGAAGATATTTTAATCAAAAAAAATCTCATTTACTACGATATAAAACTAAGGATTCCAATTCGATTTAAGAATATAATGTATCATCAGTTTTTTAAAAGGATTTTTAATGAGTAAATCTATAAAAGTTGTTGTTACTGGAGCTGCAGGACAAATTGCCTATTCTCTAATACCAAGATTAGTCGATGGAAATACATTTGGTGATAAAATCGTTGATCTTGCATTAGTTGAGATTCCTCAAGTTGTTGATAAGTTAAAGGGTTTAGTCATGGAGCTTGAAGATTCTTATTTTCCAAAAATGGGTAAAGTTACTTATACCGATAATTTTGAAGAGGCATCAAAAGATGCTGACTGGTTCTTGCTAGTTGGAAGTATACCAAGAGGTATTGTCTATAACGGAAAGAAGATTGAAGAAAGATCAGATCTTTTAAGTATTAATGGTGGTATTTTTGTTCAACAAGGTGAGGCAATTGGAAAATATGGAAAAGATGATGCTAAGATCTTAGTTGTTGGTAATCCTGCAAATACAAATGCTTTTATTGGAAAAGATGCTGCTAACAATGACAATCAACTTTGGATGGCAATGACAATGCTAGATTCTAATCGAGCTAAGTCTATTCTTGCAAAAAAAACAAATAATAATGTTTCTGAAGTTAAAAATATGATTATTTGGGGAAATCATAGTCCAACTATGTATCCTGATTCAGAAAACGCACTAATCTCTGGAAAGCTAGGTAGCGAAGTAATAAATGATATGAATTGGATAGAGTCTGAATTCATTCCCACAGTCCAACAGAGAGGAAAAGCGGTTATAGATGCCAGAGGCGCGTCCTCTGCAACATCTGCAGCAAAAGCAGCAATAGATACTGTTATTGCATGCGAAAAACCAACTAATTCAGGTGATTGTTTTAGTGCAGCTATTGCAAGTGATGGTGCATATGATGTTCCTGAGGGCATTATTTGTGGTTATCCCTTAATTACTCTAGATGATGGATCAATAGAAATTAAAAGAGATATCTCATTATCAGAGTTTGCAAAATCTAAATTTAAGATATCTATAGATGAACTTTTATCAGAAAGAGAAGCTGTAAAACATCTCTTAAGATGACAAAAAAAGAAAAAATTCTTCATAGTTATATTACAAACATTATTGAAGATGAAAACCCTAAAAATATTTTTATACTTACATCACAAGATATATCTAAGCTCATTAAAAGAATAGAGAAATTAAGTGTTAATGGATTATCTATTAGTCCCAATATTGAAAAATTATCAGATGAAAACATTGATTTATTCATTATCTTGGATGATATACATGCATCTGAATCGAATATTGGAACAATAAAAAATCTTTTAAGCCATAAAATCGCAATTTTTACTGACTTTGAAGATGATCAAGAAACAAATGAAGTTATGCTTAAACTTGGGTTCCAAACAGAATTAATTGATAAAAATAATAAATTAAAATGTTTCTCATATAATTTAAAAACATATAACAACAAAAGAACCTGGAACAACCCAAAGGGTTGGGCTAATCCTGAAAATTTTGATAAGTTTAGATGGTGATAAATTTAAACTAAGATTTCAATTGAGGAAATAACAACACATCTCTAATAGAAGACTGATTAGTCAATAACATAACTAGTCTATCTACACCCATTCCAACTCCTACTGCTGGCGGCATGCCATGTTCGAGTGCAGTAATATAGTCTTGGTCATAGTCCATGGCTTCTTTATCTCCAGAGTCTTTTGCGGCCACTTGTTCTTCAAATCTAGTAGCTTGATCATCAGGATCATTAAGTTCACAAAAACCATTAGCAAACTCTTTTCCACCAATAAATAATTCAAATCGGTCAGCATAATCTGGATTTACTTCATTTCGTCTAGATAATGGCGAAACTTCAACAGGATATTCTGTAACAAATGTTGGATCGATTAATTTACCTTCTACAGTTGCTTCAAATACTTCTAAAAGAATTCTGCCAATACCCCAACTTTTTTCAACTTTTACTTTATTGCTGGTTAAAATATTTTGAAGTTTTTTCTTGTCACTTAAGTCATCTTTGCTTAATTCTTTATTAAACTCTAAAACTAAATCTGAAAGAGTTGATTGTTTAAAATTATTTAGGTCAACTTTAATATCTCCCCATTCAATTTTCAATTCACAGCCAGCTGCTTTAGCAGCATTTAAAATAATATCTTTTGTTAGATCCATTTGATCTTGCATGCTCGCATAAGCTTGATACCACTCCATCATGGTAAATTCTGGATTATGTTTCGTAGACAAGCCTTCATTTCTAAAACTTCTATTAATTTCGAAAACGCGTTCAAAACCTCCAACTAATAGTCTTTTTAAATATAGTTCTGGCGCAATTCTTAAATAAAGATCTTGTCCGAGAGCATTATGTTGAGTTACAAATGGGCGTGCTACTGCACCACCAGCTAAAGGATGCATCATTGGTGTCTCAACTTCTAAATAGCCAGATTCATTCATTTTCTTTCTTAGAGAATCAATTATTTTTGTTCTTTTTATAAAAACTTTCTTAGTATCATTATTTGTCATTAAGTCTAGGTATCTTTGTCTATACCTTACTTCTATATCTGTTAAACCCTTAAATTTTTCGGGCATTGGTCTTAATGATTTAGTTATCATTTCTAAATCCCATACATCTATGGTTAACTCGTCTGTTTTAGTGCGAAACAGAGAGCCTGACACACCAACAATATCTCCAAGATCCCATGTTTTAAATTCTTCATAAACACTCTCATCAACATTATTTTTTGTGACATAGATTTGAATGTCGCCAGATGCATCTCGTAAGGTTGCGAAACTTGCATTACCCATGACTCTTTTTAAGACAATTCGACCAGCCACAGAAATATCTTTAATGTTCTTTTCTGCTAGATCATCTTTTGAGACGTCACCATATTCTTCATGAAGACTTGATGCATTATTTTTTGGTTTAAATGAATTGCCATATGCATCTCCTCTGTCTCGAAGTTGATCTAACTTTTTCCGTCTCTCTTCAATGAGGGCTTTTTCGCCACTTATATTATTTTCTTTATCCATTTATATGCCCGCTTTTAAGGATGATTTCATAAAATCATCTAAATCGCCATTTAAAACTGCTGTTGTATTTCCTGTTTCATAATTTGTTCTCAAATCCTTAATTCTTGACTGATCCAGTACATATGATCTAATTTGACTACCCCATCCTATGTCTGACTTACTGTCTTCAAGAATTTGCTGTTCCTCATTTTGCTTTTGTAATTCTAACTCGTAAAGCTTAGATTTTAATTGTTTTAATGCATTTTCTTTGTTTTTATGTTGAGATCTGTCACTTTGTGATTGAGCAACCAGTCCAGTTGGCACATGGGTTAATCTTACAGCTGAGTCTGTTTTATTTACATGCTGTCCACCAGCTCCTGAAGCTCTATAGGTATCTACTCTCAAATCTGCTTTGTTTATGTTTATCTCAATAGAATCATCTATTTCAGGTGATATAAATACTGAGGCAAATGAAGTATGTCTTCTATTTCCTGAGTCAAATGGAGATTTTCTCACCAGTCTATGTATTCCAGTTTCAGTTCTCAGCCATCCGTATGCATGGTCACCATCAACATATAGTGAGGCTGACTTTATGCCAGCAACATCACCATGTGATATTTCAACCAAATCAGTAGCAAAACCCCTACTTTCTGCCCACTTAGTATACATTCTTAAAAGCATTTCAGCCCAATCTTGAGCTTCAGTTCCTCCTGAACCTGATTGAATTTCTACAAACGCAGATGATGGATCCATTTTGTTGCCAAACATTTTGCTAAATTCAAGCTCTTCAAGTGCAGACACAATTTCATTTCTTTCAATTAAAATATCTTCTATTGAGCTATCATCATTTTCTTCAATAGATACTTCTAGCAGAACAACTGAATCAGAGAGCTTTCTAGATACGTCATCAAATGATTTTACGCTTTTTTCTAATGTTGTTTTTTCTTTGCTGAGTTTTTGTGAAAGTTCTAAATCAGACCATACCTCTTCTTTTGATAGCTCACTATCTATTTCATTTAATCTATTTTTTTTATTATCGATAAAAAGAACATTGTCTCTAATATCTTGTAATCTTTCTTCCATATCGGACAAAGAAAGTTTTAACTCTTGAAAGTCCATGATTAATTATTATCTTTTATAAATTCAAAAATTGAATTATCAAATGGGCTTAATTTATATGAAGTCTCTTTTTTGTCGATAACCTTTTTCAAATTTTTAGGTATGGCTGTTAAATTGATACCAGCTTGCTTGAGTGCGTTTGGAAATTTAGCTGGATGAGCTGTTGATAAGATAATTGTTTTATTTTCTAATTTATTATTGAGTTTAGAAACAGCATCAGCTGCTACAGCTGTATGAGGATCCATTATATAGCCTGAATTTTCAAAGTATGTTTTCATACATTTAAATGTTGAGTCATCGTCAATACTGAAGCTCAAGAAAAGGCTTGATGACTTTTTCCAAATGTCTTCATCTAATTTGATGCTTTCAGAAGGAAAATTAAGATATAAATTTGAACACATGTCTGAATCTCTATTAAGGTAAAAATCATAAATCAATCTTTCAAAGTTACTTGCAACACTGATATCCATGCTTGGCGATATTGTTTCACTTACCTTGTCTCTAGAGTAATCATTATCTTTAAAAAACCTATGTAAAATATCATTGCTGTTAACTGCAACGATTATTTTTGACAATGGCATTCCCATTTTTGAAGCTGCATAGCATGCAAACACATTTCCAAAATTGCCTGTTGGAACTGAAAAATTTAATGGTTTTGAATATTTGTTTGCTTTCAATGCAGCATAAAAGTAATAACATATTTGACCAATGATTCTTACCCAATTTATTGAATTTACTGCCAACAGATACTGGTTATCTTTGAGGAAAGATCTATCTTTAAAACCCTTTTTTACAACATCCTGACAATCATCAAAAGAACCGCTTGCAAGAATGGGAAAAACATTTGGTTTATTCACAGTAGTCATCTGTTTTCTTTGAATCTCCGACATATTGCCATCTGGTATAAGAATAAAGCTTTTAATGGCGTTAAATTCTTTACATGCATCAATAGCTGCTGATCCGGTATCACCAGAGGTGGCACCAAAAACAATGGCAGTTTTATTTTGATCTACTAATGTTTTATTAAAGAATGCAGCAGCAAGTTGTAATCCAAAATCTTTAAATGCTGCGGTCGGACCATGAAACAGCTCAAGCACAGACAGAGATTCATTTATATCAACAATTTTTAAATAATCTTTTTCTTCGAAGTCATGCCAAGTATTTTCTAAAACCTTATGCACTTCATCTTTCGAAAATGATGAATTTGTGTACATTGGCACTATATATTTTGCTATATCAATAAAAGATTTAAGACTTTTTAAGTGATCTATATCCACTTGAGGCCAAGAATCAGGCATAAATAGACCCCCATCGTCTGCCAGACCTTGCATCAAAACCTCTTCAAAGGTCTTGTTATTATCATTACCCCTTGTACTATGAAATAACATTCTATTGTGGTTCGATCCTAATAGACCTTATTTTATTTACTGAATCCAGTTCTAACAAATTATCAACTATTTCTTGATAATCTTTCTCTTTGAAAAGATCTGTGATAACTATAATTGGTACTAAATTATCATTAAGATTTTCTTTTTGACTTATTGATTCAATGCTGACGTCTTTATTTTCAAAAATAGATGAGATAGAAGCCACAGCATCCGATACATCACTAGCTTCGATGTAAAAATAATATTGAAAATCTAAATTAATAAAATCAATAAGCTCAATACTCTCATTAATATTATTAACTTCTCTTATTTTCGAATCTGATAAATAAATTAAGTCAGAAATAACACCAGAAGCGGTAGCTTCCTGTCCAGCCCCTGATCCTGCAATATGAAGAGTGCCCAACAAGTCAGTTTCCACTTCAATACCATTCCTAACTCCTTTTAAATTTGCAAGATACGAATCAAGCTTCACAAGAGATGGATGTGCTCTTAAATCAATTGAATTTTTCATTAATTTTGCAATTGCAAGATGTTTAATCGTGTAACCCATTTCAGAGGCATACTTAAAGTCATCTTTATGAATTCCATTAATCCCCTCAATATAAAAGTCTTTGGGAGGCAAAGAGCTTCCAAATGCAAGTGAAGACAAAATACCTATTTTGTGAGCTGCATCCGTGCCTTCAATATCAAACGAAGGGTCCGGTTCTGCATATCCCTTTTCTTGAGCTAGTTTTAAAGTTGGTTCAAAATCCATTCCCTCTTCCATATTGGATAAAATATAATTAGAGGTACCATTGAGCATACCAGAAATTTTAGAAATTTTACTTGCAGCTAGTTCCTGATTGAGAAGTTTAATTATTGGCGTGCCTGCGCAAACAGAAGACTCATAAAGTAGCTTTACTCCGTTTTTGTTTGCAACACTAAAAAGCTCATTTCCGTGATTAAATATAACTGCTTTGTTAGCAGTGACTACATGTTTTTTAGCATTGAGTGCTTTGAGAATTAGTTCTCGTGCAACATCAACTCCTCCAATAAGTTCAACAATAACATCGATATCATGATCAATAATTTTAAAGATATCTCTTTCTACAACTATATTACCCGGATCACATTTAGGATTATCTCGTCTGGCCCCAATTGCAATAATTTCAATCTCCAGATTACTTCTTTTTTTTATTTCTGCCGCATTGCTTTGAAGGGTTTTAAAAAGACCCGTAGCAACATTTCCCCACCCGCATATTCCGATTCTTAACTTATTCATTTTTAACTCTTTAGTTTATTTAGCAAATCTTGTGGTGAATAATATCCAGGCAAAAGTTCACCTTCATTTGTAATAATTGCGGGAGTGCCTGTAATTCCTAATTTTTTTCCAATGGCATAATGTTTTGCAACAGGTTGAGAGTCACAAAATTCAAGCCTCAGCTCTTTTCCATCTTTTAGGCTTGTAAGAACTGCTTTTGTATCCTCTGAACACCATGCACCTACCATTTTTGTAAATGTATCAGTTCCCAGACCTGATCTTGGAAAAGCAGCGTATCTAATACTAATCCCTAAATCATTATATTCTTTCATTTGCTTATGTAATTTTCGACAATATCCACAATCTACATCAGTAAAAATAGTCAGACTATGCTTTTCATTAATTGATTTAAAAGTAATTAATTCACTTTCTTGAATTTCTTTCATTAATGATCTTCTTTTTTCAAACATATCTATGTCTGTTAAATTTTTTACTGAAGGTTCTAAACTCTTGTATGATCCATACAAATCTGCTCCTACACCTGCTGTCTGCAGATCTATCTTAAACATTTGACCATATAAAAAATATCTTCCATCCTCAGATACATAAAGTGGCTGCAAGTCACCAAAATATACTTTATATACACCTGGAAATTCCGACTTTTCAATTGACTCAATTTTTGAACTTTCAGGAAGAATTAAAGATATTATTTTTTCAATTTGATCTTTATAACAATTCTCATGATTACACCTATCAATAAAATCTTCGCTGATAGCATCCTGCGAAAGAGTATTTATTGAAATTAACAATAAAAGTGAAAATGCGAAATAGTTTTTAAGCATATTATCCTCTTGGATGATGTTTTTTAAGAACATCACTTAACCTTTGTTTTGCTATATGAGTATATATTTGAGTGGTTGATAAGTCACTATGACCTAAAAGAAGTTGAACAGATCTAAGATCAGCCCCTCTGTTTAGTAAGTGTGTTGCAAAGGCATGTCTTAGGGTATGTGGAGATATGGAATTTTTTAAATTCTCCCTTATCAGATAAACCTTCACTCTTTGCCAAAATGCAACTCTAGTCATTTTTTTTCCTCTATTTGAAAGAAAAATTTCCTTTGATGAAGATTGCTCTCTTTCATTTAAATATGATCTCAAAGAATCTAGAGCTTTTTCTCCAAAAGGAACTAATCTCTCTTTAGATCCTTTTCCGAAAACTTTTACTACACATCTTTTCATATCAACATCTGTTATCTTTAGATTTACTAACTCAGATATTCTCATACCTGTAGCGTATAACATTTCAATCATTGCCTTATCCCTATTTTCAATTTTTTTTGCAACATCGGGACTGTTAAGTAGTTTATCAACTTCTGCTTCTGACATAGAATCTGGTAAATATTTCTCTTGCTTTGGAGTAACTAAGTCGCTTAGAGGAGAATTTTTTACAAAATTTCTTTTAACTAAAAATATATAAAATGATTTGATTGATGATATTTTTCTATTAACTGAGGAACTTCTCATCTTCCTTTGAAATAAAAATGATATATATCGATTGATATGGTCTTCTTGAAGATTTTTATATTTAAGATCTTCATTATCTAACCATTGAAAAAAAGATGAGATGTCGGCTTCGTATGCTTTTACTGTATTATTAGAAAGTCCCTTATCAACTAAAAGATAATTCAAAAAAGACCTAAGATTAGAATCTTCCTTGTTGGATGTTTGCATTTTATTATTCTAGACGTTCTTTGATTCTTGCAGACTTACCGGATCTTTCTCTGAGATAAAATAGCTTAGCCTGACGAACATCACCTTTTCTTTTTACTTGGATAGAATCTATCATTGGGCTATGAGTTTGGAATGTTCTTTCAACACCGATTCCACTTGAAATCTTTCTAACTATAAAAGAGGAGTTTAGTCCAGCTTTTTTTACACCCATCACGACCCCTTCAAAAGCTTGTAATCTTGTTCTTTCTCCTTCCCTAACTTTCACAGATACAACAACAGTATCTCCTGGTCTGAATTCAGGAAGATCAGTTTTCATTTGTTTTGATTCAAATTCATTGATTATTTGAGAAGGTGTTTTCTCTTCTAAAGAAACTGAAAGCGCCTCTTCAGCAGGTGCTTCTTCTTCAGCAGGAGCTGCCTCTTCAGCAGGTGCTTCTTCTTCAGCAGGAGCTGCCTCTTCAGCAGGAACTGCTTCTTCAGCAGGTGCTTCTTCTTCAGCAGGAGCTGCCTCTTCAGCAGGAGCTTCTTCTTCAGGAGCTTCTTCTTCAGCAGGTGCTTCTTCTTCAGGAGCTTCTTCTTCAGCAGGTGCTTCTTCTTCGGCTGGAGTATCTTCGTCAATAGATTCTTTTTGACTAGCAGCAGATTCAGCCATTACTGTTGCTGCGTCATCAACTGCACTTGGTGATGGTGATTCATTAAAATGAATATCCCATGCATCTAGTAATTTTGCTTTTGTTAGGTTGATATCTAGCTCTAGTCCATTCTCTTTTGCTACCGCAACTATGTCAGCTTTTTTCATTTTGTTAAGAGCTGATTTTGTAGGAATTTCTCTAGTATCTTCTATCCTAGTTTCTTCTTTTTTTGGTTCTTCAGGCGCAGATGAACCACCAAATAATCGGGAAAAAAAACCTTTTATCTTGTTTTCTTTACTATCACTCATAATATTCGCCTAAAAGGGCTATAGGATAGCCTTAGATGACCATTCTTCCAAGAGTTTTTTTTGTTTTTTTGTTAATTTTATTTTTTTAAGTAAATCAGGTCTTTTTTTAAATGTTTTAAGTAATGAAATCTCAGATTTCCATGCCTTAATCTTTTCGTGGTTTCCGGATAATAATATTTCAGGAACCTTTTTAGAATCAAGAATTTCAGGTTTTGCATAAACATCTTCTTTAAGCAATCCATTAGAAAAAGTATCTTTCAGATATGAATCCTTATTTCCAAGAGTTCCAGGTAAATGTCTTGAAATTGCATCAATTAAACATATTGCTGCGTACTCTCCACCACTCAAAATAAAATCTCCAATTGATACTTCCTCGTCTACATAGTTATCAATTACTCGTTGATCAATTCCCTCATATCTTCCGCATATTACTGTCATATTTTTGAGTTTAGATAATGAAATTACTTTTTTTTGATTTAGTAATTGTCCCTGTGGTGACATATAAATAACTGGTCCAAGTTTTCTTTTATCAATACTTTTAATAGTCTTAATCAATGGTTCTGCCATAATAACCATACCCTCCCCACCTCCGTATGGCTTTGAATCAACATTTTTATGCCTATTAGTAGCGTTTTTTCTTATATCCAAAGGTTTAATTGACAATATGTCTTTTTTCATGGCTTTTGAAATCACACCAGAATTTAAAATTTCAAATATTTCTGGAAAGATTGTTAAAACATTTATATTCATTCTAGTAATCGCTTTGCCAATAAACTTTAAGGACTCTTTCTTTCTTATCAACAGAGTCTATAAATTTTTCTTTTATAAATGGTATGAGTCTTTCTTTTTCATCAACGGAATCAGGCGTTGGTTTAATTATTAAACAATCATTAGCACCAAAGTTATTAAGTTCTTTCACTTCTCCTAAAATTTCATTTTTGTTGATTCCAATTACGATCATTCCTTTTAAATCATGCCAATATACCTCTTCAGATTTAAGCTCAGGAAGATTTTCAGAAGAAATATAAAGCTTTATGTTGGTGTATTCTTTGATTTCATCAACACTATCTATGTTTTTTAGTTTAGCTAAAAATTTTGAATTAATTTTTTTAATGTATTCGATTGATAATTTATTTTCATTATCTATAAAAATATCATCAATATAGTTGAGAATGTTTTCCTTTGGAGAGCAGAATGAGTTTAGGAAAAATTCTCCCTTAAGACCTCTAGGTTTTCCTATGTTGGCAATATAAACTTGTTTATTTTTTTTCATCTTCTGAAGAATCATCTTCAGCTGGAGCTTCTTCCTCGGCTGGAGCTTCTTCCTCTGCAGGTGCTTCTTCTGCAGGGGCTTCCTCAGCAGGAGTCTCTTCAGCAGCAGCTTCGTCAGCTTCTTTTGCTAATTTTTCTGCTAAAGCAGCTTTTTTGGCATCAGCTTTAGCCTTTTTTGCTTCAGCTTTTGCTGCAA
This sequence comes from uncultured SAR86 cluster bacterium, assembly GCA_902547295.1. GTDB lineage: Bacteria > Pseudomonadota > Gammaproteobacteria > Magnimaribacterales > D2472 > SAR86A. Next base: position 76,018 of record CACCNJ010000006.1, read on the forward strand.
ATTCCTCTGGTGTTAGTTTAGCTTCTTTAATTAGCGCGCTAACTCTTTCACTAAGTTGTGCACCCTTTGATACCCACTCATCAATTTTTTCAAGATCAATTCTAAGTCTTTCCTCTTGCCCATTTGCTGTTGGATTAAAAAAACCCAATCTTTCAATAAATGCTCCATCTCTAGGACGTCTTTCGTCAGCAACAGTTATAAAGTAATAGGGATTTTTCTTTGCCCCACTCCTTGCTAATCTTATTATTACCATACTAAAAAATATTTAAATTTGTTTAAAAAGATGTGTATTTTAGGGTAACCTTGCTAATATTGATAGTATTATTATGCAAAGTTTTAATTAATCTTAATTTTTAATGAGTTTTATCGCCCAAGTAACTATAAGTATAGTTATATACTTTATTATTAGATTCTTTTATCAAAAAGAAAAATCTTTGTATTTTGCTGGATTTATAGCAGCATTTTCGTATGTTTTAATTTATTTGGCGACTTATGAAATTATAAGTATTATGCCTACTATTCATTTTATGGTAACTGGATTAAGCCTACTTTTCATATTTATCGCCTACAATGAGATTATTATTCTTGAGAGGAAGGTAAGAAAAGTTAAAAAAGGTGAGTTAATAAATATTGAGCCTTTCTCTGTTGAAAGAAACTACAAAATCGTATTTAAGCTTCTTGGAATAGGATTAATTTTTCTATCATTAGCTTTAGTTTCAGGATTTACTTTGCAAACTATTTTTACTGCTAATCTATTATTTAAAGCAATTTTCACATTCATTGCTTGGATTATATTCTTAATAACATTTATTGGCGTTCAATATGTAAATTTCCCAATTAAATATGCAACAAGAAGCCTATTTGTATCAATGTGGGCTGTCTTAGGTGCGTATTACATGAATTCATATTTGGTCGGTTCGTAATGCAAGAAGATCCTTCGTTAATAGTTCTTTTTTCAACATTAATATTTTTATTAATTCTTAGTGGATTTTTTTCTGGTTCAGAGACTGGAATGATGGCTGCGAATAAAATTAAGTTAAGAAACTTATCAAAAAAATCTAAAACTAGTGCTAAAAGAGCTTTGGATCTTTTGAAAAGACCTGATCAGCTACTTTCTGCAATATTAGTTGGAAATAATTTTGCCAATATTTTAGCTTCGGCGATTGTAACTATAATGATGCTTAATTACTTCGGAGGAAACGTTGTTCTTGGATCAATAATCTTAACAATTGTGATTTTAATTTTCTCAGAAATTACTCCAAAGACAATGGCTGCCATTAAACCCGAAAGTTTTGCAACTAGATCATCTTTTATATTAAATATTCTTGTATACATTTTTAAACCTTTAATATTTCTTACAAACTTCCTAAGTAAGCAAATTCTAAAAATATTCAAATTAGACGCTAAAGACGCGACATTAAATGAGAATCTCAATACCGAAGAACTTAGAACACTTCTTGAGGAATCTGGAGACCTAATTCCAAAACAATATAGAAAAATGCTCTCCTCAGTTCTTGGTATGGAAGAATTGATTGTTGAAGATATTATGATCCCCACTTCAGAAATAATTGGTATTGATATAAATATGGATTATAAAAATGCAACAAAAATTATTCAATCAACTGAATACACAAGACTACCAGTCTATAAAGACTCTATTGATAACATGATAGGTGTGCTTCATCTAAAAGATTCTCATGCATTTCTTAAAAAATTTAACGAGCAAAAAGACATAAATGAATTGCTTAAAAAAACTTATTTTGTATCTCAGTCAACATTGCTAATGAAACAATTGAGGGAGTTCTTAGCTAGCAACCAGAGCATTGCTCTTGTTGTTGATGAATATGGAGAGATTGAAGGCCTAATATCAGTTGAAGATATTTTTAAAGAAATAACAGGTAAATTTGGCGGTGACAAAGAAGAGCTTGAAAGAGAATTTATTAAGTTAAAAGATGGATCTATATTGACTGATGGTAATTCTAAAATAAGAGATTTGAATAATTATGTTAATTGGGAAATTCCTGAAACAAGCTCAAAAACAATAAATGGGTTAATAACTGAATATCTTGATCAAATTCCTCAGGCTAATTTATGTATTGAGATAGATAATTATAGATTTGAAATTCTCGAGTTAGACGAAAATTTAATTTCAAAGATTAAAATAAAAAAGGGAGCTAATGCTCCCTAGAAAACTCTATGAATCTTATAAAAAATCAGTAATTAATTTAAAGATTATAGCCAAAACAAAAGAGGATGTTATTACTGCTCTTACGCTGGCGATTACTGGAAGCATCTTGCCCCATATAGCATTAGCTTCAATTACAAAGATTATAGCAAGACCGATAATAAGACTTAAACTACTCCAATCCTCTAAAACTAAATAGGAACCAGGAGCATGAGCGGAGTAAACCATATACATCAGCATGGGAACAGAAAATAATGTGTTTGTTCTCGATGCTAAGCCTGCTTTTGCAGCAGCAGTTGCTACATCTCCATCTTTCATACCAAGGACAATTTTTTGATTCCTCCATATAATTCCCCATACATTGAGCATCATTATTGTTCCCATTGTCACACCTAATATTATTTCTGTACCAATTCTTGCAGTTATTTGATGAATAAGAATCAAGCCTGTTAAAAAAGTGAAAAATGCTGCCCACCTAAACCACCATAGAGCATTTGGAGCTAATTTTTTCATTACGTCTGATTTTGCATCAGGATCTGCAACTTTCACATATTCAGTTTGAACAAAATTAAAATAATACAAAAGTCCAATCCATGCTATTCCAAAAAGAATATGGAATGATCTAAAAAAAGCTTGATCAGTTAATAAATCCATAATAACTCCTCTAAAGTGTGTTGTTATATATTAATTGAAATAGTAATTGAAATCTAATAAAAAACGGGGATAAATCCCCGTTTTTTTTAAGTAAAGGTTGTATTACATCATACCGCCCATACCGCCCATACCGCCCATGTCTGGCATTGGTGGCATTGGTGTATCATCTTTAGGCACGTCAGTTACCATTGCCTCAGTAGTTATCATCATACCTGCGACTGAACCAGCAGCTTGAAGAGCAGTTCTTGTGACTTTAGCCGGATCAAGAATACCCATCTCAATCATGTCACCGTACTCACTTGTTGCTGCATTGAATCCAAAAGAATCTTTACCATCTATAACTTTATTAACAATCACTGATGGTTCTTCTCCAGCATTTGAGACAATTTGCCTTAGAGGAGCCTCAAAAGCTTTTTTGGCAATATTAATTCCAACATTTTGATCATCATTATCGCCTTTGAGCTTTGAAACAGCTTCAAGACATCTGATTAGTGCTGATCCGCCTCCAGGGACAACCCCCTCCTCTACAGCAGCTCTTGTTGAATGAAGTGCATCTTCTACTCTTGCTTTTTTCTCTTTCATCTCTACTTCAGAGCCTGCACCTACTTTGATAACTGCAACTCCTCCAGCAAGTTTAGCAACTCTTTCTTGAAGTTTTTCTTTATCATAATCTGACGATGTTTCCTCAACTTGAGCTCTAATTTGATTAACCCTAGTAGCTATAGAATTTTCATCTCCAGCACCATCAATTATGGTTGTATTGTCTTTATTTAAAACTACTCTTTTAGATGTACCTAAATCTTCCACAGTTGCTCCTTCTAGTGAAAGACCAACTTCTTCCGAAATAACAGTTCCACCAGTAAGTATAGCTATATCTTCTAGCATAGCTTTCCTTCTATCACCAAAACCAGGAGCTTTACAAGCTGCAGCTTTAACAATGCCTCTTAAATTATTAACTACTAAAGTAGCTAAAGCTTCACCTTCAATATCTTCAGCAATTATTAAAAGAGGTTTACCAGCTTTAGCAACTGATTCTAAAAGAGGTAATAAGTCTCTAATGTTAGATATTTTTTTATCAAATAGAAGAATATATGGTGTATCAAGTTCAACAGTCATATTGTCTTGATTGGTTATAAAGTAAGGAGAAAGGTAACCTCTATCAAACTGCATGCCTTCAACGACATCAAGTTCATTTTCAATACCACTGCCTTCTTCGACAGTGATTACACCCTCTTTTCCAACTTTTTCCATGGCTTCTGCAATAATTTCTCCAACAGCGGTGTCACCATTAGCAGAAATTG
>CACCNJ010000007.1 GCA_902547295.1 uncultured SAR86 cluster bacterium
ATATTTATCAACAAACATTATCTCAGCATATGCGATTTGATAAAGAAGAAAGTTGCTTATTCTTTTATCACCGCCAGTTCTAATTAATAGGTCTATGTTTTCAACTGGAACGGATGATGCATTATGTATAACTTTTTCATTGATATCTTCTATTTTGATTTGTTTAGCCGAAACACCTGATGCTATTTTTTTAGTTATGTCCACAATATCTTGTTTGCCACCGTATCCAAGGGCAACATTCAAGTCTAGCTTACTCTTTTTTATGTGTGTTTCTTGTTCTGCATAATCTATCTTATCAATAACTTTTTTTCCAAAGTCAAATGTGTGTCCAAAAAACTTTAGCCTTACTCTCTGCTCTTTTAGTTCGGGAACTTGATCATTGATTGCATTAACAACTAATTTTTTAATAGCGGTAACCTCAGCTTTAGGCCTTTTCCAGTTCTCAGCACTAAAAGCGTAGATTGTTAAAGATGATAGATCTTGCTTGACTGATTCCTCAACAATATCTTTTACAATGCTCACTCCTTTCTTGTGACCTTCACTAATTTTTAAAGAGTTTTTAATGGCCCATCTACCGTTGCCATCCATAATTATACCGACGTGTTTTGGTATATTAATTTTGCTAGAATTAGCCATATAAGGCCACTAAATTTCGAGTAAGTCTGATTCTTTATTTTTTAAATCTGAATCAACAATTGAAATGAATTTGTCAGTTTCTTTTTGAATTAAATCTTCTATTCTTCTCAACTCGTCTTCTGAAATTTCAGATGATTGTTGTTTTTCTTTTGCTGCCTGGTTGGCATCTCTTCTAATATTTCTAATTGAAACTCTTGAGTTTTCAGCCTCTGCTCTAGCTTGTTTTATGTAATCCTGTCTTGTTTCTTCTGTTAAAGCAGGCATGGTTACTCTTATTAAGTCACCACTTGTACTAGGATTAAGACCAAGGTCAGAGTTTAAAATTGCTTTTTCTATTTCAGGGATTAAATTTTTATCCCACGGTGATATAACTATAGACCTACCCTCTTCAATGCTTATATTAGATGTTTGATTAATAGGAGTCATATTCCCATAATAATCTACGTTCACATCATCAAGTATTGCTGGATTCGCTCTTCCAGTTCTTATTTTGTTAAAGGCGCTTCTGAGAGCGGATAGTGATTTATCCATTCTTTGCGTTACATCATTTAGTAAATTTTCCATATTAAGATATAAGTGTACCTACTTTTTTGCCACAAATTATGTCTTTTAATGCACTATGGTTATTTACATTAAAAACATTTATGGGTAATCCGTGATCTCTTGCGAGTGTAAGAGCTGTAGCGTCCATAACTTTTAAGTTTTTTGATATGGCATCATCAAATGATAAAGCATCAAAAAATTTTGCATCTTTATTTATTTCTGGATCAGAGTCATAAACTCCATCAACTCTTGTTGCTTTCAACATAAGGTCAGCCTGAGTTTCTATTGCTCTCAAGCACCCAGCTGTATCTGTTGTAAAAAATGGATTTCCTGTTCCAGCTGTAAATATTACAACATACCCATCACTTAATAATTGAATGGCTAATCTTCTATCATAGTGTTCAACAATACCTGACATAGATATCGCAGACATAACTCTTGTTTTAATTCCAGCTCTTTCGAGAGAATCTCTTAAAGCAATTCCATTCATAACAGTTGCTAACATTCCCATATGATCACCAGCAACCCTGTCCATTCCAGCTTTATTTAATTTTTCTCCCCTAAAAAGATTTCCACCACCAATAACAATGCCAATTTCTGCATCTATTTCTTTGCAAGACTTAACTGAGCCTGCCATTCCATCTAATATTTTTGGGTCAATGCCTTGTTTTTCATTTCCAGCAACAGACTCTCCACTAAATTTAAGAAGAATTCTTTTATGCTCTAACTTTGACATATTTTACTTTAACTGTTCTGCAACCTCTTCAGCGAAATCTTTTGTCTCAACCTCGATTCCCTCACCAACTTTTAATCTAGCAAACTCAACAATTGTTGCACCACCCTTTTCTAAATACTCTTGAACTGTAATGTCAGGATCTTTAACAAAATTTTGAGAAATTAATGAAACTTCTGATAAGAATCTCTTAATCTTGCCATCAACCATTTTATCCATAATATCCTGTGGTTTACCAGAATCTTGAGCTTGATTTTGATATATTGCTTTTTCCCTCTCAAGTACTTCTTTATCTATATCATCTTGAGATAAGCATATAGGGTTAAAAGCCGACACATGCATTGCAATATCTTTTGCTATTTCATCACTACCGTCCTTAGTAACAACCAATGAACCAAGTTTTGAATCAGAATGGATATAGATGCCAATGTTCATAGTTGAATCAAATTCAAGAGTAACAACTCTTCTAATTTGAATATTTTCGCCAATAGTTTGAACTAATGCTTTTCTGTCATCTTCCAATGAGGACTCTTTAAGAGCCGAAGCTTCAAAGATTTTATTTTTTGAAATATATTCTTTTACCTTTTCACCAAAAGATAAAAAGTTTGCATCTTTTGCAGCAAAATCTGTTTCTGAATTTAACTCTACCAAGGTTGCATAATCTTCATTTACAGATACGACCAAGATTCCATCTGCTGCAACTCTTGAAGATTTTTTTTCTGCTTTAAGCGCACTATTTGATCGTAAAAGATCAAGAGCTTTTTCTATATCGCCTTCACATTCAACAAGTGCTTTTTTGCAGTCCATCATTGCAACACCAGTCATATCTCTTAACTCTTTTACTTGTGATGCTTTAATTTCCACTATTACTTATCCTCTTCATTAGTATCTTCAGGTGGAGTATCATCCGAAGTTTCTTCAACAGCCTCGGTTGATTCCTTATCAGCTTTAACTTCTTTTTTAGCCTCATCATCAGCACTTGATGCATTTGAAACTTCTTCTTGATTATCTTCGACTGTTACTTCAGGATCATCTTTTTTAACTTTTTGAATAACTGGTGCATCAGATTTAGGAGCATATCCCTTTGCAGACTCAATACCTCTAGCGCAAGCATCAGCAATAACTTTTGTAATTAGCCTAATTGATCTTATTGCATCATCATTAGCGGGGATAATAGTATCGATACCATCTGGATCAGAATTTGTATCAACTATTCCAATAACTGGAATACCCATTTTTTTTGCCTCAAGTACTGCAATCTTTTCATACTTAACATCAACAACAAAAATTGCATCAGGCAAACCTTTCATATCTTTTATGCCGCCAACGCTAGCCTTTAACTTTGAATATTCTTTTTGAATCTCTACTGCTTCTTTTTTAATTAGCTTTTCAATTCTTCCTGAAGAAATCATTTCTTCAATATCTATAAGTCTTCTAATAGAACCTCTTATTGTCTTCCAGTTTGTGAGGGTTCCGCCTAACCATCTCTTATCAACATAAGGCAACCCTATTTGAGATGCCTCTTCCTTAATTGTCTTGCTTGCAGACCTTTTTGTACCAACAAATAAAATTTTATTACCCTTTGAACATATATCCTCAACTTTAGATGCAGCTGCACTTAAATGTTCTTGAGTAATCTCAAGGTTAATAATACTAATTTGCTTTCTGGTGTCAAAAATATACTCATCCATTTTTGGATTCCAGAATCTTTGTTGATGACCGAAATGAACTCCCGCTTGAAGCAGGTCTTTAATTGATACTATACTCAATTTTTATCTCCTTTGGGGTTATTCTCCAATTCATAGTAAAGCAAACTTTAAAAGCACCCCACTTTACAAAAAACAGAATCTTCGTGGTTAAAGTTTGTGTATTCTATAGAAAAATTATTAATATTTAAAGCTTTGATCTAATTAATAATCCTTTCAAAAGTATATAAATCCGGTTGAAGCTTAATTACTTTTTTAGCACAATATAGAGCTCCATTCCCAAAAATATCCCTAGAGATTGCCTTATGCGTAAAAGTGTATGTAACATTATTATCTGTAAAGATAACTTTATGTATCCCACTTATATCGTCTTTTCTATGAGAAACAGTTTTAGATAAGCTAATTAGATTGAGTGTATCTTCATCTTTAATTAAATTTTCAATTTCAATTGCAGTACCTGATGGCTTATCTAGCTTCTTTAAATGATGAGTTTCTTCAATAGAACAATTAACTCTGTTTTTATTTTTTTTTATAAAGTTTTTTAAAGAATCTTTTAATTGATAAACACCGATACTCATATTTGCCGCGAGAACTATGGGCAATGTTTTTGAAGCAATATCTACATTCTCCAATACATCTTTATTTAACCCTGTAGTTCCAATGACCATAGGAATATTATGTTTTAAACAACTATTAATAATTTTCTCAGTGGATGAGGGATGAGAAAAGTCTATAACTACGTCTGCAGAGGTTAAATTGTCAGTAACGTTAAATTCATCATTTGCATTAACTAAATCATTTATAGTTGTGCCCATCCTTCCAGAACTTCCATTTATATACAATTCAATCATTTTTGATCTTAGAAATCGCTTTCAAGAAGGTATCTGTACCTGGATAGTTTTTTGATTTATCTAAGGATGCGCTCAGTTGATTTAAAAGCTTCATTTGATCTTTATTTAAGTTAGAAGGTGTCTCAACAACGACTCTACATAATATATCACCTCTTCTTCTATCTCTAACCACTGAGGCTCCCTTTCCTTTAATTCTAAAAACTTTTCCTGTTTGAGTGTTTGCTGGAATTTTTAATGAGATTGATTTCTCTAATGTTGGTATCTTAATAGAGCCCCCAGTTACAGATATTTCAAAAGGTATTGGTGCTTCTATATACAAATGCCTTCCATCTCTTTCAAAAATTGGATCATCGATAACTCTAATGGCAACATAAAGATCTCCTGATTGTCCTCCTTTAGCCCACTCTCCTTCACCAGATAATCTTACCTTGTCACCATTATCTACTCCTGAAGGAATATTTACTGATAAAGTCTTATTTTCTTTAATCGCGCCAACGCCATTACAAGTTCTACACTTATCTTTTATAACTTGTCCTGTCCCTGAGCAGACAGAGCAAGTTTGTTGAACAGAAAAGAAACCTTGTTGCATCCTTACTTGACCAGTTCCATTGCAGTTCATGCATGTTACCGGACTAGTCCCCTTTGCTGCTCCACTTCCATGGCAATCTGGGCACTCTCTATGAGAAGGTATTTTTATTTTTTTCTGTACGCCAAGAACAGCATCTTTAAGTGTTAGATCAAGATTATATTGAAGATCTGATCCTCTTCTTTGTCTTCTAGATTTTGATCTAGTGCCAAATACATCTCCAAAAATATCACCAAAAATATCATTGATGTTTATATCATTAAAGTTTGGTCCTCCTCCACCCATGCCTTCCACACCAGAGTGGCCAAATTGATCATAGGCAGATTTTTTTTGAGAATCTGATAGTACGTCGTAAGCTTCAGCAGCTTCTTTAAATTTTTCTGCTGCTTCTGGATTATCTGGATTTCTATCTGGGTGATATTTCATTGCCTTCTTTTTGAAGGCTTTTTTTAATTCATTTGATGAAGCATCACGAGAGACTTCAAGAGTTTCATAGTAGTCTCTCTTTGACATTATAAATCTTTACTTTTCTTCTTCTTTTACTTCCTCAAATTCAGCATCAACAGTATTTTCAGAAGAACCGTCTTCATCTGTATTAGTATCAGATTGTCCTTCTGCGCTTTCCTGTTTATATAGTTTTTGAGTTAGTGGTGTTAGAACATCATTTAGATTTTTTGTTGCAGACTCAATTGTTTCTATATCTTCAGATGATATTGCTTCCTCTAATCCTTTGAGCGCCTCTTCTACTTGATTCTTTTCTTCGTCTTCAAGTTTATCTTCTGATTCCTCAACAGTTTTTCTTGTGGCATGAACCAACATATCGGCATTATTTTTAGTTTTTACTAGTTCTTCAAATTTCTTATCATCTTCAGCATTCGCCTCAGCATCTTTTACCATCTTTTCAATATCTTCGTCTGATAATCCGCTAGATGCTTTAATAACAATTGATTGTTCTTTACCAGTATTCTTATCTTTTGCTGAAACATTCAAAATTCCATTTGCATCAAGATCAAATGATACTTCGATTTGTGGAACTCCTCTTGCCGCGGCAGGTATATCAGTCAAATTAAATTGGCCTAAAGATTTATTCTGAGCAGCCTGAGTTCTCTCTCCTTGAATAACATGAACTGTAACAGCGGTTTGATTATCTTCGGCTGTCGAAAATACCTGAGATTTTTGAGTTGGAATAGTAGTATTTTTTTCAATAAGTGGGGTAGCTACTCCACCTAGAGTCTCAATACCAAGTGTTAATGGAGTAACATCTAAAAGTAATACATCAGTAGTATCTCCAGATAAAACTGAACCTTGAATAGCAGCGCCAACAGCTACTGCTTCATCAGGATTTAAATCTTTTCTTGGATCTTTACCGAAAAAATCTGCAACTTTCTTTTGAACAAGTGGCATCCTTGTTTGTCCACCAACGAGCAAAATCTCATTTATGTCTCCCTTAGATATTTTTGCATCCTTAAGTGCAAGTTTAAGTGGCTCAAGGCTTTTATCAACCAAATCCTCAACAAGAGACTCTAATTTAGCTCTAGTAATCTTGTGAACAAAATGTTTTGGCCCAGAACTATCAGCAGTTATATATGGCAAATTAACTTCTGTTTGTTCAGATGAAGATAGCTCAATTTTGGCCTTTTCAGCAGCTTCTTTTAGTCTTTGTAGCGCAAGAGGATCACTTTTCAAATCAAATCCGGATTCCTCTTTAAATTTATCAACAAAATAATCAATCAATCTTAGATCGAAATCCTCACCGCCTAGGAAAGTATCTCCATTTGTAGATAAAACTTCAAATTGATGTTCTCCATCAACATCAGATATTTCAATAATAGATATATCAAAAGTTCCTCCTCCAAGATCGTATACTGCTACCGTTGAATCTCCCTTGCCTTTATCAAGACCATATGCAAGTGCTGCTGCAGTTGGTTCATTTATAATTCTCTTAACATCCAAGCCTGCAATTTTTCCTGCATCTTTCGTTGCTTGTCTTTGTGAATCATTAAAATAAGCTGGTACAGTAATTACTGCTTCTTTTACTTCATGTCCAAGATAATCTTCAGCAGTTTTCTTCATCTTTTTAAGAACTTCTGCAGCAACCTGTGGTGGGGCTAATTGTTTTTTTGATGCTTCAACCCAAGCATCACCATTATCTGCTTTAACAATTTTATAGGGAACCATGTCAGCATCTTTACTAACAACTTCATCATCGAATGTCCTACCTATTAATCTTTTAATTGCATACAAGGTGTTTTCAGGATTGGTAACAGCTTGTCTTTTAGCTGGCAGTCCAACAAGAACTTCATCGTTATCTGTATATGCAATCACAGACGGTGTTGTTCTTGCACCCTCAGCATTTTCAATAACTTTTTGTTGTTGGCCTTCAACAACAGCAACACAGCTGTTCGTTGTTCCTAAATCAATTCCTATAATTTTTGACATACTTTTTCCTCTAATTTTTAATCACAGTCACTCTTGCCGGTCTTAAGACCCTAGAGTGCAGTTCCCAGCCCCTTTGAAAAATATTTCCAACAAAGCCGTCTTTCTTTTCTTTATCTTTCTCCATTGAAACAGCCTCATGTTTTTCTGGATTAAATTCCTCATTATCCGGATAGATAGGTACCATTCCGAATTTATCAAGAGTTGACTCAAAAGATTTTAAAGTTAATTCAATACCTTCTTTGTCCTCTTTTGAAGAATTCTCAGACAAATTATTTAATGCATTCTCTAAGTTATCTATTATGGGCAAAAGCTCCATGAGCAGTCTCTCAGTTCCATATTTATGAGCTTTTTCAACTTCTGTTAATGTTCTTTTTAAAGCATTATCAAGGTCAGCATTAGCACGAAGTAATAATCCTTCGAGCTCCTCTTTTTTATCAACAAGCTCCTCATATGTTGGTGTACCAACGTTTTCAACTTCATCCTGAGAATCATCACTTACATCAGAATCTTCCCCAGATCCATTTAATGAAAGCTCTTCATCAAGAGAATTTTCTTCAACAGATTTATCTTTTTCACTCATAAAATATCCCTATACCACCATATATTGGGATATTAATTATCAGTTCAAGGGGTTTTAGCTAATCTAATTTTTTAACGTGAAGCACGAGATTATGATCAACTAATTGATATCCAGCATCTTTAGCAATAGAGTTTAACCTTTCAATTAATTCATTATCCTGAAACTCTAAAACCTTCCCAGATTCTACATCAACCATATGCTCATGATTTTCTTCTACTACTTCATAAACAGCATGACTGCCTTCAAAGTGATGTTTTTTAACTATTCCAGCAGTTTCGAACTGAGTAAGTACTCTGTATACAGAAGCAAGACCAATATTTTCACCTCTGTTTAGAAGTTCTTTATATATATCTTCAGCACTAAAATGTGCTTCTTCTTGAATAGCAGTAGATTCTAAGACTTCCATAATTTTTATTCTAGGCAATGTAGCCTTGAGACCTGCTTTTTTCAGTTCTTTTGTTTGGTTCATTTAACTTTAGTATAGTACAGTTTTCAAAATTATATTATGCTCTTGCACTACAAGAGATAATATAAGGGAAGTATAATCAAATTCTGTTATGAAAAGTATATTGATTAAAAATTTTTTAAATAAGTTTTTTGCCTACTTTTTAGTATTGATAATTGCATCTTGTTCATCATTAACGCCTTACAAGGTCCCTATTTTGCAAGGAAATATTTTTGATGAAGATGATATGTCCAAATTGAGTGAAGGTTTAACTAAAGAGCAAGTTCAGTTCATATTTGGAACTGCTTTAATTAAAGATCCATTTCATTCAAATCGGTGGGATTATTATTACTCGATTCAAGTGGGTGATGAGCTTTTAGATGAAATGAAATTATCTATAAACTTTAACATTGATGGTCTTGTAGATAATTGGACTATAGAAGATCTATCCGAATAATTAAACCTTTGAGAGCCTATTCAAAAAGGCTTCTAATAAAATTTCACAAAAACTGTCAATTGCCTTCTCAGAGAGCAAATTATTCAACAATATAGGAAGTTCAAATTCTGCACTGAATTCAATCAGAGTTTCATAGTTATCTTTTTTAGAAATATTCCACTCTCCTTTAAAGGAATTAAAAGGACCATCAATTTGTTCAATTTTGATTTTATTTTCTAGCAAAATGTTCTTTGATCTAATTTCATAATCCCTGAGCAAAAAACTAAATTCCAATTTGCCAATCTCAAATTGATCATTTTTTTCTATAAGCTCTGACTTTGAACAGCCAGGTATATATGAAGAATAGTTTTCAAAATTTGCTATTTGATCGTAAACTTTTGAAAAGTCTTCAGTCACTGACTTTAAAAAAATGAATCTTACGGGGCACTCTAAAGGATCTGTGAAATAAATATTGAAGCAACACTTATTGGAGCTATGAATTTTATAAAAAATCTCCAAAGCTTATAAATAATTTGATTAACATAACCTACTTCATTAGTAATGAGTTCTTTTTTCATAAACCAACCAACAAATATTGCAATCATCATTCCGCCTAGAGGAAGCAAAATTTGATTAGCAATAAAATCCATTGAATCTAAAAAATTTCTGCCAGGAGTGAGGTTAAATTCAGACAAAACATTAAAACTCAATGCGGTTCCAATGCCTAAACTCCAAGCGAAAAAAGAAATAGCTAAGGCAGAATATTTCCTTGATAAAAAGCCTTCTTCAGATAAGTAAGCCACACCAGGCTCAAGCAATGAAATGGAAGAGCTTAAGGCTGCAATAGACAACAATATGAAGAAAAAAGCACCAATTATTTGACCAAATTGCATTTGGTTAAATGCAGATAACATTGATACAAAAACAAGTCCTGGTCCGCTATTTGGTTCTAAATTGAAAGCAAAAATAATTGGAAATATTGCTAAACCGGCTAACATAGCTACCAAGGTATCTAAAGATGCTACGGTAAAAGAAGTTGGAACTACTTTTTGATCTTTGGGCATGTATGCGCCATAAGCCATAATTGAACCCATTCCCAAGCTCAAGCTAAAAAAAGCTTGGCCCATTGCACTCAAAAATGTCTCAGCTGTCACATTTGAAAAGTCTGGAGCAAATAAAAATTCCAATGTCCTTATAAATGCTCCATTAAACATTGCATAAATGACCATAAAGATTAATAAAAATCCTAACATTGGCATTAAAATTTTTACCATTCTTCCAATACCATTTTTTACACCTGCAGAAACAATCAAAAAAGTTAAAAGCATAAAAACTGTATGCCAAAATAAAAGATTATATGGTGACGCTATGACGGCACCGAACTGATCTGATGAACTTAAAGCATCGGAGGGTAATGCAGCAATAAAAATATAATTTAAACAAATGCCCGCAATAACGCTGTAAAAAGAAAGTATTAATACTCCTGCTGTAATTCCACTCCATCCAACAAGTTTCCATAGTGGAGAAGTGTTTGATTGCATTGCAGTTCTTTTCATAGCATTGATTGGACTATTGCCAGCCCTCCTTCCAATAATGATTTCACTAATCATGATTGGGACTCCTATCATGACGATGCATAGTAAGTAGATTAATACAAAGGCGCCACCGCCATTAGTTCCGGCTTTATAAGGAAATCCCCAGATGTTTCCTAAGCCAACAGCAGATCCTGTAGCTGCAAGTATAAATGTCCATTTTCCAATCCAGGCACCATGAGATTTTAGTTTTTTTTCCATAATTATAAATAAGGGTTGCTGTATGGATTAATCCAATAACCAATTGATATTAAAAAAGATATACATACTAGTAAAGTTAAAATTTTTCTGAATTTCTGATAATCAATATCCTTTTTTTTGAAATCTTCTGTAGATCTCTCGAACACGAAAAATAAATAAAAGCTAATTATCGACAAAAATAGAGAAATTAAAATTAGCTTTAAATAAGTTAGAAGTAGAATCAAACAACCCAATAAACTAAAACCAATTCCTATAGATAAGTTTAATTTTTGATTTTTTTGATCATCTCTCCATCCCCAAGCAAAGCCGCCTAAAAATGTAATAATTATTGCACCATAGCCTAATTGAAAATATATAAGGGTCTTGCTGATCTCTCCACCAATAATCCAAGGTATAAGCGAAAATGAAGCAAATGGAAGAAAGCCAACATAGCCATAGGTAGATTTGATATTAGTTATATTCAATTTATTTCTTTAAAGTTATTGCACTTAGCTCTTTAGAATACATAATAAAGTATGCCTAAAGAAAAACCTTCTTTAATTGTAAAGAATAAAAATGCTTCTAGAAACTATAAATTAGATGAAAGTTTTCAAGCTGGAATTGTCTTAGAAGGTTGGGAAGTAAAATCGCTAAGACAGTCTAAGGTTGATGTAAAAAATTCATATGTAAATATCAAAAAAGGTGAGGCTTGGCTTATTGGAGTCAAAATTGATAGTCCAGCATCTTTAAAACAAGAAGATATAGATTTGACTAAATCAAGAAAACTTTTACTTCATAAAAAAGAAATTGAAAAGATAGAAAGATTGAAGGGTGAGAAAGGACTTACATGTGTTTTAACAAAAATTTACTGGAAAGATAATTTAATTAAATGTGATATTGCCATGGGTAAAGGCAAAAAGCATAGAGACCAAAGAGAGGATATCAAAAAAAGAGATTGGGAAAGAGATCAAGGAAGAATTCTTAAAAATTCAAGAAAATTCTCCTAATCGAATCAAAAAAAATATTCATGTATAATGCTTTTCCTTATGGGGGCGAATAGGGTTCGACGTTTCTACTGGACTCCGAAGCGCATGCCAAGATTGTAGTAATTCTTGTAAAACATACTACAAAAAAAATAGTTGCAAATAACGACAACTACGCTTTAGCAGCTTAATGCTAACCGATGCAAGAATTGACTGTGGTTCGAAGCATCGGCTAAACACACAGTCTAGCCAAGCTATATTGCTTGGATATAGTTTGGTAAAACTTAATCAAGCTAGCTTTTATGCCCTGCTCTTCGGGTGATAAAAGTTAAAAATAATAGAATGAGCTATGCATGTAGAAGTTAGGCTGAAGGATTGACGGACGCGGGTTCAATTCCCGCCGCCTCCACCATTTTCATAATAATTCGTATAAATATAGACATATTGTCTATAGATAATTAAACTACGCATCTAAATTATGGCTAATTCAAAACAAGCAATTAAAAGAGCAAGACAAAACTCTGACAGATATAAGCTCAGACATGCACAACGCTCTGTTGTAAGAACCGCAGTAAAAGCTGTGAGAGCCGATATTGATTCTAAAGATAAAGCAAAAGCTTCAGAGTCCTTCAAAAAGGCACAAAAAGTTATCGATACAGCTGCTTCAAAAAATGTAATACACAGAAATGCAGCAGCTCGAACAAAAAGTAGATTATCAAAAGCTATTAAAGAATTAAGTTAATTCGTTCTTAGTATTTACAACTTCAGTTTCTAATGACTTCAATAAGTCTTTTGTGCCCTCTCCAGTAGCAGCTGAAATAAAAAATATTTCTTTAGATTTAATCTTTAAATCTTTTTCAATTTGTTCTTTGATTGACCTTAATTGTTCTTTTTGAATCAAATCAATTTTATTACAAATAACCCATGAAACTTTTTGAGTTAGGTCATCCCTAAATGAATCTAACTCATTCTTAAGTAAAGTAATTTGTTGCACAGGTGTGAGACTCTCGGAAGAATTTAAATCAACAAAAATTAGTAAAAGACCAGTTCTTGAAATATGTTTAAGAAATTTAATTCCTAGCCCTGCACCTTCAGAAGCCCCTTCTATTAAGCCAGGAATATCAGCAATAACGTAACTTGATTCATTTCCCTTTATTGTTCCCAGATGAGGCCTTAAGGTAGTAAATGGATAGTCACCTATTTTTGGTTTAGCTGATGATACGTTATTTAAAAAAGTTGATTTACCAGCATTTGGAAAGCCAACTAAACCAACATCGGCCAAAGATTTTAACTCTAATCTAATT
This sequence comes from uncultured SAR86 cluster bacterium, assembly GCA_902547295.1. Taxonomy (GTDB): domain Bacteria; phylum Pseudomonadota; class Gammaproteobacteria; order Magnimaribacterales; family D2472; genus SAR86A. Next base: position 13,015 of record CACCNJ010000007.1, read on the forward strand.
GATCTCTTTTCACCCTCAAATCCAGGAGTAAATTTTCTTGGTGCTTGGTTAGTACTTGATTTAAATTTTGCATTACCTAGGCCCCCATCACCGCCTTTAGCAATAATATACTCAGCGTCCTTCTTATTACAGTCAATAAGCTCTTCACCTGTGGAGTCATCGTAAATAACTGTACCTAGAGGAACCTCAATATAGAGATCATCTCCTGCGGCACCAAACTTATTTTTACCAGCACCCTTTTGACCATTTTTTGCATTAAATATTTTTTTATTTTGAAAATCTACTAGAGTATTAACATTAGTATTTACTCTAAAAAAAATATCTCCACCTTTACCACCATCGCCGCCATCAGGACCTCCAAATGGAATATATTTTTCTCTTCTAAAGCTTGAAGCTCCAGAACCACCATCTCCTGCCTTAATTTCGAGATAGGCCTCGTCAATAAAATTCATTTTGTTTTGTTATTGAGGAATAACGTTTGCTGTTTTTCTTTTTTTAGGGCCTTTGTAAGTAAATTGAACAATGCCAGCAGATTTAGCGAACAATGTATCATCTTTACCAATACCAACATTTAGACCCGGATGAGTATTTGTACCTCTTTGACGAATAAGAATTTCACCAGCTTTGACCAACTGACCACCAAATCTTTTTACACCAAGCCTTTTTGAGTTGGAATCTCTTCCGTTCTTGCTTGATCCACCTGCTTTCTTATGTGCCATTATTTACTCTCTAATTTAATATTCTTAATTTCAACCTGAGAATGCTTTGCTCGATGCCCTATTTTTCTCATACTGTGCTTTCTTCTTCTGAAGCGCAAAATAGAGATTTTATCAGCTTTCACAGTATCTTTTATTTCAGCAGTTACCTTTACATTATCAAGGTATGGTTGCCCAACCTCAACATTATCACCGTCTACGTACAATAAAACATTATCAAAAGTAATCTTTTTACCAACTTCATCTTTTAAAAGATCAACTGATAAAATCATACCCTTTTCAACTTTATGCTGTTTACCGCCTGTTTCTATAACTGCATACATAATATAATCCTAAAAAGCTCGCAAAATATACGCTTTAATGAAGAAATTATCAATACTTAAACAGAATTTTGCATGATAAATAAGGCAATATGAAGAAAAATATCAATATTACAGAGGAATTAAAGGTTGTTGAAAAATATATAAAAAAAGACCTAAGCAAGGAAAAAACTATTTCAGGTTTATACAAATATATTTTTAGATCAAGTGGTAAAAAAATGCGAGCAAGATTAAGTCTTATTGCTTCATCTGTTAAAAAAAACAAAGACAGATTTAAACTTGCATCAGTAATAGAGCTTCTTCATACAGCTACACTCGTTCATGATGATGTTGTTGATAATTCTTCAGTCAGACGAGGAGTCAAATCTGTAAATAATGTTTGGACGAATTCACATGGAGTTTTGATTGGGGACTACATTTACTCAAAAGCATTTATTCTTATGGTTGAAATCGGAAATAAGAATATTCTTGAAGAACTTGCCAATGCAACAAATGACATTTCTCAAGGAGAATTAATTCAACTAGATGCAATTAGGAACATCAAAATATCTCTAAATAAGCTTAAAAAAATTAGCTACTTCAAAACAGGCAGGCTTTTTGAAGCTGCAGCTAGGACAGGAGCAATTCTTTCTTCTTCAAATAGGAATTATATAAACAACGTAAGTGAATGTGCTAAGAATCTAGGAATATTATTTCAAATCCGTGATGATATGCTTGATTATTCTTCAGGTCTAAAAATTGGAAAACCGTCATATCAAGATCTTAGGGAAGGCAAAGTCACTTATCCATTTTTTTATGCATACAAAAATGGTAACACTAGAAATAAGAAGAATTTATTTGAGCTTCTTGGAAAAAATAACTTAAATAAATCAAAGGCAAAAAATCTTATTCAAAATTTGAATGGAATTCAAAAAACCCAGCAACTTGCTGAAAAATATCATGTCAAAACAGTCGACTGTGCTAATAAAATAAATGACCTATTTGTTAGAAAAGAAATGATAGAATTAGCCGATATAGCACTTAAAAGAGATAAATAATGTTTAATCCTAAAAGCTCCTATAACAAAGAAGAACTAATTGCATGTTCAAATGGAGAATTATTTACAAAAGAAGGTGATGGTCGATTACCCTCAGACCTAATGTTAATGTTCGATGAAATAGTTAATATTGATGATTTTTCAGGAAATTATAACAAAGGTTCAATTGAAGCTGTGCTAAACGTAAACCCTGATTTGTGGTTTTTTAAGTATCATTTTAAGGAAGATCCTGTCATGCCAGGATGTCTAGGTCTTGACGCTATGTGGCAACTTCTAGGATTTTACTTGTTGTGGACTGGCTTACCAGGAATTGGAAGAGCTCTCGGAGCTGAAAATGTAAAGTTCTTTGGACAAGTTCTTCCAAAAGCAAAAAAAGTTGTATATAAATTAGATATTAAAAGGGTTATCAATAGAGGTGCAATAGTTGGTTTAGCAGATGGTGAAATGTTTGTTGATAATAAAAAAATCTATAGCGCTGAAAAGTTAAAAGTTGGTTTATTTAAGGATCCAAGTAATTTCTGATGAGAAACGTAGTCATAACAGGAGTAGGTATTAAATCTTGTATAGGTAATGACTATGCAGAAGTACTTGCTAATCTTCAGAATGCTAAATCAGGAATTGTATTTAATGAGAAATATTCAGAGATGGGATTTAGAAGTTGTGTCTCTGGATCTGTCAATATTGATCTTTCAGAACATATTGATAGGAAATTATTAAGATTTATGGGTGAATCTGCCGGATACGCTTACTTGGCTACTAAGGATGCCCTTAAAATGGCTGGAATTGATGAAAGTCATCTAGACTCTCCAAAAATTGGTATTGTTGCAGGATCTGGAGGTGCTTCTACGAGAGTGATGTTAGAGAGCGGTGATATTGCAAGAGAGAAAGGCCCTAAAAGAATTGGACCTTATGGTGTTACAAAAAGCATGTCTAGTTCTATATCTGCAATCATAGCAACAGCACTCAAATTAAAGGGAATAAATTATTCAATTTCTTCAGCATGTGCAACCAGTGCTCATTGTATTGGTCATGCTGCAGATTTAATTAAAAGCGGCCAACAAGATGTCGTCATAGCTGGTGGAAGTGATGATGAGCATTGGAGCTCATCTTGCTTATTTGATGCCATGGGAGCACTTTCATCTAACTTCAATTCAACTCCAACGATTGCATCAAGACCATACGATTCAAATAGAGATGGATTTGTTATTTCAGGTGGAGCTGGAATGATAATTTTAGAAGATGAAGAGCATGCAAAGAAAAGAGGCGCAAATATTCTAGCTAAGCTTTCTGGATATTTTGCAAATTCTGATGGATATGACATGGTAGCTCCTTCTGGTGAAGGTGCATCTCGATGTATGCAAGGAGCAATTGATAATTCAAAAATGAAAATCGATTACATTAATACTCACGGTACAAGCACTCCTGTTGGAGATGTAGCAGAAATAAATGCAATCAAGACTCTTTTCACCTCTGAACAGCCAATGATAAGTTCAACTAAATCAATGACAGGACACTCACTCGGTGCTACAGGTGCTCATGAGGCAATATATTCAATTATGATGATTAATGAAAACTTTATTGCGCCATCTATAAACATTGAGTCATTATGTGATGATGCTGAAGGCCTCGATATCGTTACCGAAACAAGGAATATATCAATCAATAATGTTCTTAGTAATTCGTTTGGCTTTGGTGGAACCAATGCAAGTCTAGTAATCAGTAGGTATTAATAAAGATTTAGCAATGCGTCTTTTGTATACGGAATAACATCGTTAACTCTACCTTCCTTCATCTTTAAAACCCATTCATGATCAGATAATAATGCTCTGCCAACTGCTATAAGATCATATTTGTCATTCGTAATATCATCTATTGCTTTGTCAATACTTGTTGGTGTTGCTGGTGCAGTCATATCAATAAAATCTGAATCCAGTCCTACGCTGCCAACACCAATCGTTGGGATCTTTGTTATTTTCTTAGTCCAATAGGCTAGGTTTTCCTTTGAGCCTGTAAATTCGCTTTCCCAGAACCTTCTCATGCTTGAATGTAAATAATCCAAGCCAGATTCTACAGGTGAAGTAAGAATTGTTTTAAGTTCTTCAGGATTAGATGCAAGTTTAGCTTCAAAGTCATGTTGCTTCCATTGAGAAAATCTTAAGCCAACAATAAAATTTTCACTGACACTCTCTCTAACAGATTTAATAATATCTGAAACAAATTGTGAGCGATTTTCTATTGAACCTCCATATTCATCCTCACGAATATTTGTACCGCTCCAAAAAAAATTATCTATCAAGTAACCATGAGCTCCATGTATCTCAACTCCATCAAATCCAATCTCTTCACATATCTTTGCATCCGATGCGTAAGCATCAATTGTTTCTTTGATATCATTTAAAGTCATCTCATGAGCTACTTTTTTACCAGGTTTTACAAGTCCAGAGGCTGTATGACCAGGTACTTCAGGATTTGGTTGCATGCCTAACTTTCTAAAACCACCACAATGCCATAATTGTGCAATAACTGCCCCATTGTTATTTTTAATTCCCGCTACGACCTTTTTCCAAGCTTCTTTAGCCTCATTGCTATCCAATCTAGGAACATTTGGATATGCACTTGAAGCCTTATGACTTACTTCAATTCCCTCTGTAATAATCAACCCAACTTCTGCTTTTGCTCTCCTTGAATAATATGAAATCACCTCCTGCGTGGGAATCCCTCCAGGCGACTGATTTCTGGTCATAGGCGCCATTACAATTCTATTTCTCAGAGTAATATTTTTAAGTTTGTAATTTTCAAAGATCATATTTATTCTTTATCAAACTTTGATTTTCTCCATGGGAAATCTTTTGGTAAATCTGAAGAAATCTTATTCTTAAAGTCTGGTTGTCTTTTCTCTAAAAATGACATTACTCCCTCTTTTGCATCATCAGAAGCTCCTCTTGAATCAATTAACTTACTTTCAATAATATGTGCATTTTCAGGACTATCATCTGCCGATAATGACCAAAGCATGTGTCTCGTCATTGCAACTGACACAGGGGCACTTGAATCAAAGAATAAATTAGATATTTCAATAGCTTTATCCAGTAATTTATCTTCATCAACTAAATAATTTACTAATCCAATTTTTGAAGCTTTTTGAGCATCTATAATCTCGCCGGAATAACACAGTTCAAGAGCATTTTGAATTCCCACAATTTTTGGTAAAAACCAGCTAGCACAACCATCAGGAACAATACCTCTCTTGGCAAAAACAAAGCCAAATCTTGAATTTGTTGCAGCAATTCTTACATCTGCTGGCAATTGCATTGTTGCCCCAACACCCACAGCATCTCCATTACATGCTGCAATCACAGGCTTTAAAGAATTATAGATTTTTAGATTTAATATACCTCCAGCATCTCTCCTATAATCTGATTCAAATTGTCCTTTAGTATCAAATTCTTTATCAAAAGTTTTCTCTCCAAAGGATAAGTCTGCTCCTGCACAAAAAGCTCTGCCAGAACCAGTAATTACAAGCGATTTAATATTGTCATCATTATTAACAAGATCGATTGCATCGAGCATGTCATCAAACATCTGCATATTAAAAGCATTTAACTTTTCTGGTCTATTAAGTTTTAATATTGCAACTGAATCAACTTCGTCAAGAAGGATGGTTTTATATTCTTTCAACAAAATTTAATACTAGAATGGAATGTCGTCATCTGTAAGGCCTTCTCCACTATCATCCTCGGGGAAAGGTGTGTCAGAAGTGCTTTCCATTTGATTTGAGTTATCAGATGAGCCTCTTGAGCCAAGCATTGTAAGTTGATTGCCTAAAACTTCGGTTGTGTATCTATCATTACCATCTTTATCTTGCCATTTTCTTGTTTGTATTTTTCCTTCAACATAGACACTCGAACCTTTGTCTAAATACTTCTCAGCGATCTCAGCCAAATTACCAAAAAATACAACTCTATGCCATTCAGTCTTATCCCTATTTTCACCGCTTTCTTTGTCCTTCCATGATTCAGTGGTTGCTATAGAAAGATTTGCTACAGCTGTTTGTGTAGCTGTATATCTCATTTCAGGCTTTTGTCCTAAATTACCAACTAAAATTACTTTATTTACTCCTCTGCTCATAATTACCTCTTATAATATATAAAAGTTTAACCTAATTTAATTTTTTCATCACGGAATTTTTAATTCAATGGATAGTATTTTTATAAAAGGTGCGAGAACACATAATCTAAAGAATATTAATCTCGAAATACCTAGAAATAAAATCATAGTTATAACAGGGCTTTCTGGTTCAGGTAAGTCCTCTCTTGCTTTTGATACCTTGTACGCCGAAGGTCAAAGACGTTATGTAGAATCATTATCAACCTATGCAAGAAGATTTTTATCTATGATGGAAAAGCCTGATGTTGATCAGATTGAAGGCCTCTCACCAGCTATATCAATAGAACAAAAGGCCACATCTCATAATCCAAGATCAACTGTTGGTACGGTTACAGAAATATATGATTACCTTAGACTTTTGTACTCAAGAATTGGCACCCCAAAATGTCCAGATCATGATGAGGAACTAAGTGCAAAAACTGTATCAGAAATCTGTGATGAGATTCTTAAGCTAAAAGAAGGCACAAAAATAATGATAATGTCGCCTATCATTAGAGATAAAAAAGGTGAACATTTAGGAATATATGAGGATCTTCGTAAAAGCGGCTACGTCAGAGTTAAAGTCAATGATGTGGTATATCCTATCGAAGAGTTTCCCAGCCTAGAAAAAAATAAGAAGCATAATATCTCGGCTGTTATAGATAGATTAGTCATTAAGCCTGGAAATGACATTAGATCGCGCATATCTGAATCTATAGAAACATCTTTGATATTATCTGAAGGATTGATCGAGGTCGAAGAAATCGATTCAAATTATGTTCATTTATATTCATCTAATTTTTCTTGTTCACAATGTGGATACTCAATTCCTGAGCTTGAGCCAAGAATATTTTCTTTTAATAATCCTCATGGAGCATGTCCCCGATGTGATGGCTTGGGTGTAATTCAATTTTTTAGTGAGAAGAAGTTAATTCAAGATGATGAAGTCTCGATTGCAAACGGTGCCATTAAAGGCTGGACAAGGAGGAATAGATTTTATTATTACCAACTTAGATGTTTGAGCAATCATTTTGATTTTTCACTAACTACCAAATGGAAAGATTATCCACAAAAAATTAAAGATATTATTTTATGGGGTACTAAAGAAAAAATTGATTTCTCTCATAGATTTAGAAGTGGGAGCAGAATTATAAGAAAGCATAGGTTTGAAGGCATTTTACCCTCTACAGAGCGAAGATTTAAAGAAACAGATTCTGAGTACATACGAGAGGAGCTCTCAAAGTTAACCTCAGAGAGCATTTGTGATGAATGCGATGGATCTAGATTGAATACATACGCCCGTAATGTTTTTATAAATAATACTCAAATTCACAATATTACTTCGATGAAAATTAGTGATTGTTTAGACTTCATCAAAAATATGAAGTTAGAAGGTTCAAAAGAAAAAATTGCAGAAAAGATAGTGAAAGAAATCACAGATAGATTAACTTTTCTAAAAGATGTTGGACTTAGCTATCTCACACTCGATAGAAGTGCTGAAACATTATCAGGCGGTGAGGCTCAACGAATCAGATTAGCAAGTCAAATTGGTTCTGGTCTTGTGGGAGTAACATATGTCCTAGATGAACCATCAATAGGTCTTCATCAAAGAGATAACACAAAACTAATTAGAACATTAAATAATCTTAAAGAACTTGGAAATACTGTGATTGTTGTTGAGCATGATGAGGAGGCAATCAGATCTGCTGATCATATAATTGATATTGGTCCTGGAGCTGGTAAGCATGGTGGTGAAATATGTGCCCAAGGAAATATCGATGCTATTTTAAAGAATAAAAATTCTATAACTGCAAAATATTTATCAGGTAAAAGGAAAATTAAAGTCCCTAAAAAAAGATTAAAAATAAAAAACGAAAAAATAAAAATAATTGAGGCTTTCGAGAATAATTTAAAAAAGGTTTCTGTCGATATTCCAGTAGGCCTATTTACGTGTATTACAGGAGTATCAGGATCTGGAAAATCTTCACTGATAAACCAGACTCTTCTGCCAATAAGCTCATTTATTCTTAATAAATCAAAGCTTTCAAAAGAAATAAAGTGTGAAAAAATTGAGGGGCTAGAATATCTTGATAAGGTAATAAATATTGACCAATCTCCTATTGGAAGAACGCCAAGATCTAATCCTGCAACTTATACAGGGCTTTTTTCGCACATCAGAGATCTTTTGTCACAAACAGTAGAAGCTCGTTCAAGAGGATATAAGCCTGGTAGGTTTAGTTTTAATGTCAAAGGAGGAAGGTGTGAGGCATGTCAAGGAGATGGCATGATTAAGGTTGAAATGCATTTCCTTGCTGATGTTTATGTTAAATGTGATGTTTGTGATGGAAAGAGGTATAACGAACAAACACTAGAAATAAAATACAAAGATAAAAATATTAGTGATATTTTAGATATGACAGTTGAAGATGCTTTGAATTTTTTTGATGCGCATCCAGCAATAAAGAAAAAGTTACTAACGCTCAATGATGTTGGTCTTGGATACATTACACTTGGCCAATCTGCATTGACACTATCAGGAGGTGAGGCTCAAAGAATTAAACTTGCAAAAGAATTGTCAAAAAGAAGCACTGGTAAAACACTTTTCGTGTTGGATGAACCTACAACTGGATTACATTTTGCAGACATAGAACTTCTATTAAAGGTTCTTGGTCGCTTAAAAGAACAAGGTAATACTGTAGTTGTGATTGAGCATAATCTTGATGTTGTTAAAACAGCAGACTGGATTATTGATCTTGGTCCAGAAGGAGGTTCTGATGGGGGTGAAATTGTTGCAGAAGGAACACCTGAGGATGTTGCTAAAGTCAAAAAGTCTTTTACTGGAAAGTTTTTAAAAGATATTTTGAGTTAAGCTGCTGTTTCCTCTTCCTTCAACTCTGGCTCAGCAGACTCTAATTCCTCTTCAAGTTTTCTGTCTACAAGTTCAATATAGGCCATATCAGCTTTATCTCCAGGCCTGAATCCAGCTTTTATTATGCGGGTGTAGCCACCTTTACGATCTTTTGAGTTTACTGAAACTTCAGTAAAAAGCTTTGCAACAGCAGAATCAGATCTAAGTTTATTAAATACATGTCTTCTGTTTGCAACTGTATCAATTTTACCAATGGTTATTAGTGGCTCTATAAATCTTCTCAGCTCTTTTGCTTTTGGAAGAGTAGTCTTAATAATATCCCTCTCAATCAAAGCAATAGCAAGGTTCTTGAATAAAGCTTTTCTATGAGCTGAATTTCTATTTAATTTTCTTCCAGATTTTTTATGTCTCATTTTTTTATCCTACTGGAGGCCAGTTCTCAACATTCATACCAAGCGATAAATCTTTAGAAGCTAAAACATCTTTAATTTCATTTAAAGATTTCTTACCAAGATTTGGAGTTTTTAATAAATCAAACTCAGATCTATGAATTAGGTCGCCAATAAGAAAAATACTCTCTGCCTTGAGACAATTAGTAGATCTTACTGTTAGCTCAAGCTCTTCAATCGATCTTAATAAGATTGGATCAAAGTCATTTTGATCTTTTTTAGCCTCTTGTTCTGCTATTGCATCTAGATCAACAAACGCACCAAGCTGCTGTTGCAGAATTGTAGCAGAGTGTTCTATTGCCATCTTTGGATCTAATGTTCCATCAGTTTCAAGCTCTAATACTAATTTATCTAAGTCGGTTCTTTTTCCAGATCTTGCGTTATCAACTGTGTAAGAAACTCTTCTAACAGGACTATATGATGCGTCTACTTTAAGAGCTCCAACTACCCTATCTTCGTCTTCTCTCAAGTCAGCTGGCTCATAGCCTCTTCCATTTCTAACAGTTAGAGTCATTTTGAGATTAACCTTATCAACAATAGTTGCGATATGAAAATCTTGATTAACAAGCTCTACATTTCCAGGAACATCAAAGGATGAAGCTAATACGTCACAAGGACCTTTTACATCTAGTGTTACTTCAGCTGAGTCTCCCTCAATTAGATTTATAGGCATGTCTTTAATATTTAAAAGAATATCTATTACATCCTCTCTTACTCCTTCGATAGTGCTATATTCATGAGATATTCCATCAATTGCGACGTCTGTCACAGCAGCACCAGGCATTGAGGAAAGTAATATTCTTCTTAGAGCATTTCCAAGTGTATGTCCAAAACCTCTTTCCAATGGCTCAAGTGTTACCTTTGATAATGTTGGTGAGACATCATCAACCTGAATTTCGGTTGGTACTAATAGATCTATTACTGATGTTTGCATAATTTTCTCCGCCTTTATACTTTTATTTTGAGTAAAGCTCAACAATAAGATTTTCGTTAATTTCTGTACTTAGATCAGTCCTATCAGGAACTGATTTAAATACCCCTTTAAAATTTTTTTCATCTACCTCTAACCAGTCACATTCTTCCCTTGTTGCAGCAATCTTTAGAGCTGCTGCAATCCTCAAGTGACCTCTTTTTGATTCTCTTACTTCAATTTCATCTCCAGGTTGAACCTGATATGAAGGTATGTTCACAACCTTTCCATTAACCATAAATGCTTTGTGAGATACCATTTGACGAGCTTCAGCTCTTGTTGAACCAAAACCCATTCTATAAACAACATTATCTAATCTTTTTTCTAAAAGAGATAGGAGGTTTTCCCCAGTATTTCCTTTTGAGGAAGCAGCTTTTTTATAATAATTTCTGAATTGTTTTTCTAAAATGCCATACATTCTTCTAACTTTCTGCTTTTCTCTTAATTGAAGTCCATAATCTGATAACCTTCCCCTTCTAGCTCCATGAACGCCAGGAAGTGTATCCATGTTGCACTTAGATTCTATAGCTCTAACTCCACTTTTTAGAAGCAGGTCTGTTCCCTCTCTTCGTGAAAGTCTTAGTGATGGTCCTCTATATCTAGCCATTTATTTCTCCGTTATACTCTTCTTTTTTTAGATGGTCTGCATCCGTTATGAGGAAGTGGTGTTACATCAGTTATGCTTTTTATTTTTAAACCACATGCATTAAGTGATCTAATAGCAGACTCCCTACCACCACCTGGTCCTTTTACTTTTACATCAAGATTTATCATTCCAAACTCTTTAGCTGCATTACCAGCTTTATCAGCAGCAATCTGAGCTGCAAATGGAGTACTCTTCCTAGAGCCTTTAAAACCTGATCCTCCCGAAGTTGCCCAACAAATTGTGTTACCTTGTTTATCAGTGATAGTAACAATAGTATTGTTAAAGGAGGAATGAATGTGAGCCACTCCGTCAGTCACAACCTTTTTATTCTTTTTTCCTTTTGCTGCCATAATTATCCTCTCATTGGTTTTTTAGGGCCTTTTCTAGTTCTTGCATTATTTTTTGTATTCTGTCCTCTAGTAGGAAGCTTTCTTCTATGTCTAATACCTCTGTAACTTGCTAAATCTTGTAATCTCTTAATATTAGTACTTATATTTCTTCTAAGATCTCCCTCAACAACATAATTACCAATTGCATTTCTTATATTTTCAATTTCTTCTTCGCTTAGGTCTGATATTTTTCTTGTGTAATCTATCTTAAGTTCAGCACAGATGTTTTGAGCTGTTTTTCTGCCTATTCCAAAGATATGAGTAAGAGAAATTTCAATATGTTTATTCTCTGGTACATTAACTCCTGCAATCCTAGCCATAATTATCCTTGCCTCTGTTTGTGTTTAGGATCTGCGCTGCAAATTACATATAGCACACCATTTCTTCTTACTATTTTGCAATTTCGACAGATTTTCTTTACTGATGCTTTAACTTTCATATTACCTTCTATAATTTTTTAAATTAGCTTTTTTCATTAACGAAGCATATTGGGAGGACATCATGTGGGACTGAACTTGTGACATGAAATCCATAAGCACTACAACAATAATTAAGACCGAAGTGCCCCCAATTGAAATTGTTGGTGATATTCCAGCAAAATTAATTAGGGCAAGCGGAAGTAAGCAAATCAATGTTAAATAGATAGCTCCAAAAACAGTCAACCTTGCTAAAACTGAATCAATGTAGCTTGCTGTTTGTTCACCTGGCCTAATTCCAGCTATATAGGCACCTGAACGCTTTAAGTTATCTGAAACGTCTTTAGTATTAAAAGTAAGAGCTAACCAAATGAAACAAAAGCTAATTATTAAACCTGCGAACACTAATATATAAAGTGGTTGACCTGGATTAAGAGCTAATGAAAAACTTTGTAAAAAACTTAAGGATTCGTATTCTCCAAACCATGTAGATAAAGACGCAGGGAAAAGTAAAAAAGTACTTGCAAAAATTGCAGGTATAACACCAGCCATGTTGACTTTAAATGGTAAATGACTTGCCTGAGCTTGCATCAATCTTCTTCCTTGTTGTCTTTGTGCATAGTTAACAGTTATTCTTCTTTGGCCCCTCTCAATAAATACAACTACTGCAATAACTGCCATTGACAATAAGCCTATAGCAATTAAAAGAAGTATACTCAAGTCACCTTGTCTTGATTGTTCTAGAGCTTGTCCAATAGCACCAGGTATTCCAGTTAAAATGCTAGTAGCAATAATTATAGAAATTCCATTTCCAATACCTCTCTCAGAGACTTGCTCACCTAACCACATTAAAAACATAGTTCCTGCAACAACTGAGAAAACTGCAGAAACAAAAAATGCTGTTCCTGGAACATATGCAAGACCACTTGCTGAAAGAGTAACTGCTAGTGCAGATGCCTGAATTAAAGCTAAGACGGCTGTGCCGTATCTTGTATATTGAGTAATTTTATTTCTACCGGCCTGTCCATCTTTTTTAAGCTCAATCAAATATGGAATCGAATTTGAAAAAAGTTGCATAATAATTGCAGAAGAAATGTAGGGCACTACGTTTAGTGCAAATATACTCATTCTCTCTAAGGCACCACCTGAGAACAAATTAAACATTTCAATTATTGTTCCTTGATTCTGCTGAAAAAGTGAAGCTAATCTGTCTGGATCAATTCCTGGTATAGGTATATGAGAACCAATTCTATATACAAGAATAGCAAAGAAAACAAATCGTAATCTTTTCCAAAGATCGCTCATGTTACCTTGATCAGCCATTTTTAATCATTGTCCTCATTATTTGATTTATCTTTTGTACCTTTATTATTTTGCTTTTCCAAATCAACTACTTTTCCACCTGCATTTTCAATAGCTTGTTTGGCACCCTTTGTAAGAGAAATTCCTTCAACAGTAATCTTCGAATCAACTTCTGTGTTTCCAAATATTTTTACTTTTTTAACAGACTTGGTTATTAATTTTTTTTCCTTTAAAGTTTCTAAATTTACAACTTTCATTCCGTTTATATTTTTAATATTAACTTCTTTGAAATTGTTATTAATTCTTGAAGAGAATCCAAACTTTGGGAGTCTCATCTGAAGTGGCATTTGTCCACCCTCAAACCCTTGTCTAATATTGCCGCCTGACCTTGACTTTTGACCTTTATGACCTCTCCCGGCAGTTTTTCCAGTGCCAGAACCAATCCCTCTTCCAACTCTTTTTCTATTTTTAGAAGTGCCAACGCTTGAAAGCGAATTCAAAGTCATTGAAGTTTTTGTTTCTTTAGTCATTTTATTTTTCCGTTATCTCTAACATATCTGAAATTTTATTAATCATTCCTCTATTACTTGGGGTATCTAAAACTGTTACGGTTTGATTAAGTTTCTTAAATCCTAAACCTTTGATGCAAAGTTTGTGATTCTCCATTCTACCAATACCACTTTTCACTAACTTAATACTAATTGTCTTATCTTTACTCATGATATTTCTTCAACTTTTTTGCCCCTTCGAGCTGCTACAGTCTCCGGGGACTCCATTGCACTTAAAGCATTAATAGTCGCTCTGACAACATTCACAGGATTTGTAGATCCGTAACATTTAGCCAAAACATTTTGAACGCCTGCTAATTCAAGAACAGCTCTCATTGCTCCTCCAGCAATAATTCCAGTACCCTCAGAAGCAGGTTGCATGTATACATTAGCTGATCCATGTTTTGCTTTTATTGGATACCATAATGTTGTGTTATTTAATTCAACCTCAACCATGCTTCTTCTGGCATTTTCCATTGCTTTTTGTATTGCAATTGGAACTTCTTTAGCTTTGCCTCTTCCAAAACCAACTCTTCCGTTACCATCTCCGACTACAGTTAACGCTGTAAATCCAAAAATTCTTCCACCTTTAACAACTTTAGCAACTCTATTAACTTGAACTAGCTTTTCTTCAAGAGCGTCAACTTGCTGAGTGTTCATTGCATTTTCTTGATTCATATATTAAAACTCCAATCCTGCTTCTCTTGCAGAGTCCGCTAATGCTTTGATGCGACCATGATATTTATAACCTGATCTATCAAAAACAACTTTTTTAATTCCACTTTCCAGCGCTCTTTCAGCTACTTTTTTACCAACGGCAACAGCTGCATCAAGATTATTAGATTTAGCATCTATATCTTTCTCCGCAGTGGAAGCTGAAACAATTACTTTAGATCCAAGATTATCAAACACTTGTGCATAAAAATGTCTTGAAGACCTGAACACAGTTAATCTGGGAGACTGTTGAACTTTTATGTTAGCTCTAGTTTTCTTTGCTCTTCTCAATCTAGATGTATTTTTAATATTCATTACGCAGCTCCTGCACCTGCAGCTTTCTTAGCTTCTTTTCTCTTAACCTGTTCATCAGCATATCTAACGCCCTTGCCCTTATATGGCTCTGGGGGTCTAAATGCTCTTATTTCTGCGGCAGCTTGGCCCAAAATTTGTTTATTGTGGCTTTTTAATACAACCTCTGTTTGAGACGGAGTCTCAACATCTACTTCTTCTGGCAGTTGATATTTTATAGGATGAGAAAAACCTAAAGTTAATTCTAATAATTTACCTGAGGCTTTTGCTCTGTAACCAACACCTTTAAGTTCTAACTTCTTTTCAAATCCTTCTGAGACACCAATAATCATATTATTTACAAGGGATCTAGTTGTTCCGGCTAAAGCTACAGATTGTTGATTGGCTTCATCATATTTAACATTGATAACATTTTCCTGCACCTCAATAGATACGGATTCAGGTAAAGAAAATTCAAGCTCTCCTTTGCTTCCTTTGACCTTAACAATATTCTCATTCATGCTAAATTCAACATTATCAGGAATATTAATTGGACTTTTTGCTACTCTTGACATTAAAAAACCTCACACAAAATTTCACCACCAACATTTTTAGCCTTGGCATCTCTGTCAGTCATTAAGCCTTGATTTGTTGATACTATAAATGAACCTAATCCACCTTTGACCGAATCTAAGTCTGAAGCACTAGAATATTTTCTTAAACTTGGCTTACTCACCCTTTTGAGTTCTTTGATAACTGGCGATTCATTGAAGTATTTAAGTCCAACCTCTATTATTTGTTTGTTATTTTCTTCAGACTTATCACAAGATTTTAGGTAGCCCTCATCAACCAAAACATTTACTAATTCAAATTTTAGTTTTGAGTATGGAATATTCACCTGATCTTTGCCTCGCATAAGACCATTTCTAATCCTTGTTAAACAATCTGATATTGGATCTTGAAAACTCATAATATTACCAACTTGATTTTACTAATCCAGGTATGTCACCTCTCATAGCAGCTTCTCTTAATTTAATTCGACTTAGGCCAAACTTTCTATAAACAGCATGTGGCCTCCCTGTAACTTGACATCTTCTTACAACTCTTGATGGGCTAGCATTCCTTGGAAGCTTCTGAAATTTAATCCTAGCTTCATACCTTTCCTCACTAGTTAAAGATTGATCATTCATCATTTTCTTTAGTGCAGCTCTCTTTTCAGCAAATCTTTCAACTGTTTTAATTCTTTTAAATTCTCTTGCTATCATTGATTTTTTTGCCATATTTTGTACCTATTGTTTAAAAGGAAAATCAAGAGCTTTAAGTAATGCCTTAGCATGCTCAGTTGATTTAGCCGAAGTATTAATACAAACATCCATACCTCTAATGTTGTCTATATTGTCATAATTTATTTCAGGAAAAATAATCTGCTCTTTTATGCCAAAACTATAATTCCCTTGTTGATCAAAGGACTTTGGATTGAGTCCTCTAAAGTCTCTTTCCCTTGGAATCGCAATATTGATAAGCCTTTCAATGAAGTCATACATTTTATTGCCTCTTAATGTAACCTTGCATCCAAGTGGCCAGCCTTCTCTAATCTTAAAACTTGCAACAGACTGTCTAGCTTTGGTTACAACCGGTTTTTGTCCAGCAATAACAGTGAGGTTTTCTAAAGCAGATTCAAGATGTTTTTTATCATTTGCAGCTTCTCCAACTCCCATATTGATAACAACTTTTGTGAGTTTAGGAACTGCCATAATATTATCTATTCCAAGCTCTTCTTTTAAAGCTGGTCTTAGCTCATTGTTATATTTTTCTTTTAAATTAGCCATTATTTGATTTCAACTCCATCTGACTTATAAAGTCTTATTTTTTTGCCATCTTTATTAGTAGAGTAAGAAATTTTATCTTTTGATTTACTCTTTGGATTCCATATTGCTAAATTTGATAAAGATATTGCAGCCTCTTGTTCAAGTACACCACCAGTGACGCCCATTTCTGGATTTGGTTTAGTATGTTTCTTAACCATATTGATACCAGTTACTATTGCTTTATTCTTGCTTCTAACAATTTCTCTAAGAGTTCCTTTCTTACCAATATCTTTACCAGCAATTACAATTACTTCATCTCCTGATCTTAATTTTGTTGGTATTAAATTCTTGCTCATCTTACAAAACCTCAGGTGCAAGCGATAATATTTTCATATGCTTACCATCTCTTAATTCTCTTGTTACAGGTCCAAATACTCTTGTCCCAATTGGGGCTTTCTGAGCATTAATAAGAACTGCTGCATTTTCATCAAACTTTATAAGAGAGCCATCACGCCTTCTCACACCCTTTTTTGATCTAACAATAAGTGCATCAACGACTTGCCCCTTCTTGACCTTTCCAGTAGGGATTGCCTCGCGAACTGCAACTTTTATAACATCGCCAATATTTGCATATCTTCTTTTTGATCCGCCTAATACCTTTATACACATAACACTTCGTGCACCGCTATTATCCGCGATTTTTAATAGTGATTGCATTTGAATCATTATTTATCCTCCACGGTTTGGGGCATTTCATTAGATACTAATACCCATGTTTTTGTTTTTGAAATAGGTCTGCATTCTTTTACTGAGACAATGTCTCCTATTGAAGCTGAATTGTTTTCATCATGAGCATGAACCTTGCTAGCTCTCTTAACGACTTTTCCATATAAAGGATGTTTTACTTTTCTTTCAATTTTCACTGTAATAGTCTTATCAGCTTTGTTGCTGGTAACTACTCCAGTTAAAATTCTTGGATTAGTTGATTTCATTATTTTTCATCCTTCAATTTCATTTCATTAATAAGTGTCTTAATAACAGCAATTTTTTTTCTTACTTTTACTAAATCACTGACTTCATTAAGTTGGCCCGTTTTATGTTTTATCCTTAGACCAAATTGTGTTTCTCTTGCAGACATAAGCTCAGCACTTAACTGTTCAACATTTTTTTTTCTTAAATCTGCTAGTTCTTTATTCATTTATAGATCCTTCTTTATAAAATGAGTTTTAATTGGAAGTTTTGCTGATGCAAGTCTAAATGCTTCTCTTGCAAGTTCTTCTTCAACTCCTGCCATTTCAAACATTATTTTTCCAGGCTGAACAAGCGCTACCCAATATTCAACGTTACCCTTACCTTTTCCCATTCTTACTTCTAAAGGTTTTTTTGTAATTGGTTTATCTGGAAAAATTCTTATCCATATATTTCCACCTCTTTTAATGTATCTAGTCATTGCTCTTCTAGCAGCCTCGATTTGTCTAGCAGTAATTCTTCCTCTGCCAGAAGCAACCAATCCAAATCTACCAAACGCAATAGTATTTCCATTTTGTGCAAGACCACGGTTGCGACCTTTATGCATCTTTCTAAATTTTGTTTGTTTTGGTTGTAGCATTTTACTTAACTAGCTCCCTGGTCATTCTTATATGGATCTTCAGTAATTTCTCCTCTGTAAACCCAAACTTTTACACCAATAATTCCATAAGTTGTAAGAGCTTCAGCTGTCCCGTAATCTATGTCAGCCCTGAGAGTATGAAGAGGAACTCTTCCTTCTCTATACCACTCTGTTCTAGCAATTTCAGCACCATTAAGTCTCCCAGATACTTCAATCCGAACACCTTTTGCGCTTTGCCTTAATGCACTTTGTACAGTTCTTTTCATAGCTCTTCTGAACATAACTCTTTTTTCAAGTTGCTGCGCCACACCTTCTGCTAAAATTTGTGCATCTAAATCTGGTTTTTTTACTTCTTTAATATTTATTTGTGATGGGCCTTTAACTATTTTTTCAACAGCTTTTTTTAGATTTTCTATTTCCTCACCACGTTTACCTATAATTATTCCTGGTCTTGCAGTGTGTATATTTACAATGAAAGTATCTGCAGTTCTTTCTAATTCAATCTTACTAATTGAAGAATTTTTTAACTTTGTATTCAAATGGTCTCTTACTTTAAGATCTTGAATTAAATTACTAGAAAAATCTTTACCTTTGGCATACCAATTAGCATTTTGTTTCTTAGAAATACCTAATCTAAATCCATTAGGGTTTACTTTTTGTCCCATTAGTTAGTTTCCTCCACCAATATGATTTCTATGTGACATGTTGGTTTTATAATTCTGTCTGCTCTTCCTCTTGCCCTTGCTTTCATTCTTTTTAATCTCATTCCTTGATTAACAATTACAGATTTGACCGACAACTTGTCAATATCTGAATTATTATTATTCTCAGCATTAGCAATTGCTGACTCTAATAATTTCTTAATTACTGCAGAGCCTTTTTGTTTATTAAAAACTAGAAAATCCATAGCCTCATCTACACTCTTTCCTCTAATTTGATCCGCAACAAGCGCTGCCTTTTGTGGGGATAGTCTTGTTCCTTTTAAATAAGCTCTAGTTTCCATGATTAAGCCTTCCTATCTCCAGAATGCATTTTAAAAGTTCTTGTCATTGCAAACTCGCCTAACTTATGTCCAACCATATCTTCGTTAATAAATACGGGAACATGTTGTCTACCGTTATGAACAGATATTGTTAATCCAACCATAGAAGGGATTATCATTGATCGTCTTGACCAAGTTTTAATTGGTTTTTTATCGTTATTTGCATTAGCTTCATCGACTTTCTTTGAAAGAGATAAATCTACAAAAGGTCCTTTTTTTAGTGATCTTGGCATCTTACTTCTTACCTCTTCTTCTTATAATAAGGTCATTGGTTCTTTGATTTTTTCTTGTCTTATAGCCTTTTGTAGGAACTCCCCATGGTGTTGACGGATGTCTTCCACCAGAAGTTCTTCCTTCACCTCCACCATGTGGGTGGTCTACTGGATTCATAGCAACACCTCTGACAGTTGGTCTGACACCCCTCCATCTTTTAGCACCAGCTTTTCCAAGAGACTTAAGATTATTTTCTTGATTGGAAACTGTTCCAAGTGTGGCTCTACATTCCCATAACACTTTTCTTGTTTCACCAGACTGCAATCTTAGAGTTGCGTATATACCCTCTTTAGCAACAAGTCTTGCAGATGTTCCGGCGCTTCTTGCAATTTGAGCTCCCTTCATTGGCTTCAACTCAACACAATGGACATTTGTTCCTAATGGAATATCCTTTAACTTCATTGAATTACCAACTTTGATCTCACAATTATCTGAGGATATTATTTCATCGCCAATTTTCAATTTTGATGGAGCTATAATATATCTTCTTTCGCCATCAAGGTATTTCAATAGCGCGATATGAGCTGATCTGTTTGGGTCATATTCAATCCTCTCAACAATTGCAGGTATATCAAACTTATTACGTTTAAAATCTATGACTCTATAGTGTTGCTTGTGGCCTCCGCCTTGATGCCGCACTGTAATTCTTCCATTACTATTTCTTCCACCATTCTTAGATTTTGGTTCAATCAGAGACTTGTGAGGTTTGCCTTTATATAAATCAGACTTAACTGAGATAAGACCCCTTCTACCTGGACTAGTTGGTTTTGACTTAACAATTGCCATTAGTTAATACCCTCAAATTGAATGTCAGAATCTTCGCTTATAGAAACAAAAGCTTTTTTGTAATCTGATTTTTTATAAGCCCCAAATCTATTTCTTTTTGTTTTTCCTTTCATAATAGAAGTAGTAACATTTAAGACTTCTACTTTGAATAATTCTTCAACTGCTTGTTTTATCTCTCTTTTATTTGCTGAAAGATCAACTTTAAAAACAACTTGCTTCATTTTTTCTCCAAGCTGCGCTGTTTGCTCTGTAATTATTGGAGATTTAATTAATGTATATAGTTTTTCTTTACCCATTAATCCACTCCTCTATTTGTTTTAAAGCTTCTCCAGTTACAGCAACTTTTTGAGGTTTTAAAAGATTAATTGGATTTATTTCTCTCACAGTTATTACATCGACATTAGGTATGTTTCTAGCTGAAAGATATAAATTCATATCAAGTTCATCTGTAATAATTAAAACTTTACTAAGAGAGAATTCATTTAAAAAATTAGCAACTTCCTTGGTTTTAGGTTTCTTTAAAGTTGGTTTTTCAATGGCGACCAGTCTATTTTGTCTTACTAATTCAGAAAAAATTGATTTGATAGCAGCACGATACATTTTTTTATTAATTTTTTTACTGAAATCTCTAGGTCTTGATGCAAATGTTACACCTCCGCCTCTCCACAATGGACTTCTAATGGTACCCGCTCTTGCTCTGCCAGTACCCTTTTGCCTGTATGGTTTTTTACCTCCACCTCTAACTTCAGACCTATTTTTTTGTTTTGCACTGCCTTGTCGCGATGATGCCATGAAACTCACAACGGCTTGATGTATTAAGGATTCATTAAACTCCTTACTAAAGACATCATTAGATATAGAAATATCTTTATTTTTTGTATTTGATAGAAGCTCTATTTTCATGATTTCTTATTAGATGGTTTAATTTTTAGTTCTGAGCCATTGAAACCAGGAACAGCACCTTTGATATAAATAACATTATTTGCAACGTCCATATCAACTATCTTTAAACTTTGCACAGTTTTTTGCACATTACCCATGTGACCTGACATTTTCTTTCCCTTCCAAACTCGCCCAGGAGTTTGGCATTGCCCAATAGAACCATGAGCTCTATGAGCTAGCGAGTTTCCATGAGTAGCATCTTGCATAGAAAAATTATGTCGTTTAATGACACCGGCATAGCCTTTACCTTTAGATGTTCCAGTAACATCAACGTACTGACCAACCTCAAACATATCAGCTGTGAGATGAGCTCCTATTTCATAATTTTCGATATCATCAGACTTGAACTCAGCAAGGCTACCTGGATTAATATTAATTTTCTTAAAAAATTCAGATTGTGATTTTGGTAAATTGTTAGATTTTGTTGCTTTGGATACTAGAAGTGCGTTATAACCATTTTTGTCAGTAGTTTTTTTGCCGGCAACAAAATTGCCACACACAGAAACTGCAGTTACAGGAACTGATTCACCGTCTTCAAGAAAAAGACGTGACATACCAGATTTTTTTCCTATCAAGCCTATGCTCAATTTCTTCTCCTTTTACGGGGCTACAAACCCTCTATGGCCGCATTCGCGTTAAAATTTATTGTCCTAAGCTTATTTGAACGTCTACCCCAGAAGATAGATCAAGTTTCATTAAAGCATCAACTGTTTTATCAGTTGGTTTGACAATGTCCATCAATCTTTTATATGTAACAATTTCGTATTGATCTCTAGCATCTTTATCTTTATGCGGTGATATCAGTACTGTTGTTCTTTCTTTTTTAACTGGCAATGGGATAGGTCCGTTAATTACTGCTCCTGTTTTTTTTACAGTTTCAACAATTAGTTTTGCAGATGCATCAATTAATCTGTAATCAAAAGCCTTAAGCCTAATTCTTATTGATTGATTCTCCATTTACCCTATTTTTATACCTTTTTTAAAAAAACTTTTACATCCTACAAATCGCAAAATGTGGCGTATTCTAAGCCCCTAAGAGCAGTACTGTCAACTTTATTGAACAGTTTTATTTATATTGTTTTTAGGATGTTTTTAGCTGTTCAGCAATATTATTTGGAACTTCGCCATATTTTGTAAATTCCATAGTAAAAGTTGCTCTGCCTTGGGTCTGTGATCTTAAATCAGTAGCATATCCAAACATTTCAGCTAGCGGCACTTCAGAAGAAACTTCTTTACCAGAAGTGATGTCATCCATACCAAGAATGATTCCCCTTCTTCTGTTTAAATCACCAACAACATCACCCATATGCTCCTCTGGTGTAACAACAACAACTTTCATTATTGGTTCAAGCAAAGCTGGTTTAGCTTTTGAGGCCCCATCTTTTAACGCCATTGAGCCTGCAATCTTGAATGCCATTTCGTTTGAGTCAACATCATGGAAGGAGCCATCATATAAAGTTGCTCTCAATGCTAATAGAGGATATCCAGCGATTACTCCATTTTGCATTTGCTCCTGAATTCCTTTATTAACAGCGGGTATATATTCCTTAGGAATAACTCCGCCTACGATCTTATCAACGAATTCATATTCGTCATCTAAGCCTAAAGGCTCTAACTTCAGCCAAACATGACCATATTGACCTTTACCGCCACTTTGTCTAACAAATTTACCTTCAATTTCTACTGTTTCTTTTATAGTTTCTCTATAAGCTACCTGAGGTTTCCCTATATTGGCTTCGACTGAAAATTCTCTTTTCATTCTATCGACAAGTACATCCAAATGAAGCTCACCCATGCCTGAAATTATTGTTTGTCCAGATTCTTCATCACTTGCAACGCGGAATGACGGATCCTCTTGTGCAAGTTTACCTAGAGCCAAGGACATTTTTTCTTGGTCTTGCTTTGACTTTGGTTCTACAGCAACTGAGATAACCGGTTCAGGGAAATCCATTTTTTCAAGGATAATCGGTTTGTTTGCATCAGATAAAGTATCTCCAGTTGTAATATCTTTTAGTCCAATACAAGCAGCAATATCTCCAGCCCTTACCTCTTTAATTTCTTCTCTGTTATTTGAGTGCATCTGGACCATTCTTCCCACACGCTCTTTCTTCGACTTAGTTGTATTTAATACGCCGTCACCAACATTTAAAACACCAGAATAAACTCGAATGAAAGTAAGGGTTCCTACAAACGGATCAGTGGCGATCTTAAATGCTAGTGCAGAAAAAGGTTCATCGTCAGATGATGATCTTGAATCAATTTCATCATCTTCATCTGAATTGTTTGGTATAACCCCCTCTATAGATTTAACTTCATCAGGAGCCGGAAGAAAGTCAATAACCGCATCTAAAACAGCTTGAACACCTTTATTTTTAAATGCAGAACCACATAGCGCTAATATTACTTCGTTTGCAAGAGATCTAATTCTTAATCCTTCTTTAATTTGATCTGGTGTTAATTCTCCTGACTCTAAATATGCATCCATAAGATCTTCTCTTGCCTCGGCTGCAGCTTCTAACATTTCTTCTCTTAATTTTGAGCATTTATCTATTAAATCATCTGGTATATCTTTTGAATCAAATGTAAGACCTTGATCATCTTCATTCCAATAAATAGCTCTCATATTTATCAGATCAACAACGCCCTTAAAATCATCTTCAGCTCCGATGTTATATTGAATTGGTATTACATTTGCTTGTAATCTGTCTTTAATTTGATCAACTACCCTTTCAAAGTTAGCGCCTGCTCTATCCATTTTGTTAACAAAAACAATCCTAGGCACCTCATATCTATTAGCTTGTCTCCATACCGTTTCCGATTGAGGCTCAACACCAGAAGTTCCACAAAAAACAACTACAGCCCCATCCAATACTCTTAAAGATCTTTCTACCTCAATAGTAAAATCTACGTGACCTGGTGTATCAATAATATTTATTCTATGTTGAGGATATTGCTGCTCCATACCACTCCAAAAACAAGTGGTAGCCGCAGATGTAATTGTTATTCCCCTTTCCTGCTCCTGTTCCATCCAATCCATTACAGCAGCACCATCATGCACTTCTCCAATTTTATGAGAAAGACCTGTATAAAATAAAACTCTTTCAGTAGTAGTAGTCTTTCCAGCGTCAACATGGGCACATATGCCAACGTTTCTATATTTGTTTAAAACAGTATCTCTAGCCATAATTACTTTTAATTAAAATCTGAAATGTGAAAAAGCTTTATTCGCTTCGGCCATCTTATGAACGTCTTCTCTTTTTCTAAAAGCTGAGCCCTTTTTTTGAGAAGCATCTTGAAGTTCACCAGCTAACCTTAAGTCCATTGATTTTTCATTCCTACTACGAGCAGCCTCAACAATCCATCTCATTGCTAAAGCTTGTCTTCTAGATGGTCTTATCTCAACAGGAACTTGATAGTTAGCTCCGCCAACTCTTCTAGACTTTACCTCAACGACTGGACTAACTTCTTCTAAAGCTTTCATAAAAACTTCTAGTGGATCTTCTTTAGAATTTTTATTGATTTCGTCAAACGCGCCATAAACAATCTTTTCAGCGACAGATTTTTTACCATCTTTCATCAAATTGTTCATAAATTTAGCAAGAACTACATCCTTGTACTTTGGATCAGGAAGAACTTTTCTCTTTTCTGGACTTCGTCTTCTTGGCATGACTATTTACCTTTTTTAGCTCCGTACTTTGAGCGTCTTTGTTTTCTACTAGCAACTCCAGATGTATCTAACGTACCTCTTATAGTATGGTACCGAACACCAGGCAAGTCTTTAACTCTTCCACCTCTGATTAAAACTAATGAGTGTTCTTGTAAGTTATGACCTTCTCCACCAATATATGATGTAACTTCATATCCACTTGTTAAGCGAACTCTACATACTTTTCGGAGTGCAGAATTTGGTTTTTTTGGAGTTGTAGTATAAACCCTTGTGCACACTCCTCGTCTCTGTGGGCATGAATTTAATGCAGGCACATCTGTTTTCTTAACCTTTGGTTTTCTAGACTTTTTTATTAACTGATTAACTGTAGCCATATTAATTTCTTTTATAGGCGGCGATTTTATATAGCATAAGGTTAATGGTCAACATTATTCTTCATCATTTTCTTGAAGCTCTTGTCTTAATGCTGCTTCAATATCTTCGTCTGATAAAGTGCTTTCTTCAAACTCTCCTAATTTTTTCTCTCTAAGTTTGTCATGGAATTCCATACCAGTTCCTGCAGGAATGAGTCTTCCAACAACAACATTTTCTTTAAGTCCTCTTAGATCATCTTTTTTACCAGTAACAGCAGCCTCAGTTAGTACTCTCGTTGTTTCTTGGAAAGATGCAGCAGATATAAATGAATCTGTTGCTAATGATGCCTTTGTTATACCAAGTAATACTCTTTCATATTCAGCTGGCTTCCTTCCATCAGCCTCAGCTTTTGAATTTTCTTCTTTCAATTCTGCATAACTTACTTGATCACCCTGTATGAATTTTGTATCGCCGCCCTCAATGATTAGTGCCTTTCTA
Organism: uncultured SAR86 cluster bacterium; assembly: GCA_902547295.1. Taxonomy (GTDB): domain Bacteria; phylum Pseudomonadota; class Gammaproteobacteria; order Magnimaribacterales; family D2472; genus SAR86A. Next base: position 38,806 of record CACCNJ010000007.1, read on the forward strand.
AGCATTTGTCGTAATATAGTCTCAATGTGTTTATCATTAATAGAAACCCCCTGAAGTCTGTAAACATCTTGAATTTCATTTACTATGAAGTTTGTTAACTCAGGTATGCCTTTCAGCCTCAAAATATCATGAGGACTATAGGGTCCTTCCGAAATGACATCTCCTTTATTAACTCTCTCTCCTTCAAAAACATTTAAGGTTCTATGTTTTGGGATTAGCATTTCTTTATTTTGTGTCTTTTTTGTTGCTCCTTCAGGAGTTATTACAAGCCTTACTTTACCTTTTGTCTCTTTACCAAATGAAACAACTCCAGATTCTTCAGCAAGAACTGCTGCATCTTTTGGAGTTCTAGCTTCAAATAGATCTGCAACTCTTGGAAGTCCGCCTGTAATGTCTTTAGTTTTGGATGCTACAAGAGGCATTCGAGCAATAACTTCACCAGCAGTAATTTTTTGACCATTTACTAAATTTACAAGTCCGCCAGCTGGTAATGGATATACAGCTGGTTGTTTAAATTCACCAATTAAAACTGGTTTACCTTTTGAATCTACAATTTCAATTGTTGGACTCATATCTCTTCCTGCTGAAGTTCTGTCTGCAACTTCAATTATTTCAACACTTGATAATCCAGTTAACTCATCAAGTTGTTCTCTTACAGTTACTCCATCCTGTATGTCAGTAAATTTAACTTTTCCTGAAGTTTCAGAGATTATAGGCCTAGTGTATGGATCCCATGATGCTATTCTGATGCCTTCTTCAAGATCAGTTGAATTAGCAACATCCAAGGTAGCTCCATATGGCACCTTATATTGTTCAATGATTTTTCCGTTAGAATCAGATATTGAACACATAGCATTTCTTGATACAACAACTTCAAGTTTGTCTTTGTTTGTAACTGTTTTAATATCATCTGAAAAATTCACAACTCCAGAATTTTTGTTAAAAATTGCATTCTCTTCAGACGAGCTCGATGCGGCACCACCTATATGGAATGTCCTCATAGTTAATTGAGTTCCAGGTTCTCCAATAGATTGTGCGGCCACAACTCCAACAGCCTCTCCTCTATGAACTAAATGACCTCTAGCAAGATCTCTTCCATAACATTTAGCACAAACACCAATATGAGCATCACATGTCATTGGAGATCTTATTTTTAAACTTGATAAGTTTAGTTCTTCAATTACATCAAGTGCATCTTCGTCAAGCATTGTGTTCACTGGAAAAATTTCTTTTCCATCAGCATCAACTATTGGCTCTGCAATTACTCTTCCTAAAATTCTATCAGTAAGAGGTTGAATAATTTCTCCACCATCGATGATTGAAGTAACCGTTATTGACTCAGTTGTTCCACAATCATCAATGTTTATTACTGAATCCATTGATACGTCACATAATCTTCTTGTTAAATATCCTGAATTGGCTGTCTTTAAAGCAGTATCTGCTAAGCCCTTTCTAGCTCCGTGAGTTGAAATAAAATATTGTAGAACTGACAAGCCTTCTCTAAAGTTTGCGGTAATAGGAGTTTCAATAATTGATCCGTCTGGTTTAGACATCAGTCCTCTCATTCCTGAAAGCTGTCTAATTTGAGCAGGTGATCCCCTTGCACCAGAGTCTGCATAAATGTATACAGAATTAAATGATGACTGATCAACATTTTCACCATCAGGATTTTTAACAGTTTCTGAGCTAATCTTTTCCATCATTGCTTTTGCAACCTGTTCATTGGCTCTAGACCAAATGTCGATTACTTTATTATATCTTTCTCCTCTTGTGACTAGACCAGAGTCGAATTGTTTTTCAATTGCTTTTACCTCTTTTTCCGATGATTCAATAATACTTGCCTTTTCTTGAGGTATTACAAAATCATTAACACCAATAGAAGAGCCAGACCTAGTTGAGAAATCAAAACCAAGATACATTAGTTGGTCTGCAAATATTACTGTTTTCTTTAGTCCTGCTTTTCTGTATGAAGTATCAACTAATTTTGATACTGTTTTCTTATTTAAAACGGTATTAATATTTTTAAAACCTACTTCAGCAGGAGTTATTCTCCATATTAAAATTCGGCCAACAGTGGTTTCTTCAATTGATGTCTCACCATTTTCGTGAGTGATTCTTACTTTAACAGGTGAGTGAATTTCTAAATTCTCTGTTTCGTATGCTCTCAAAACCTCGTCAGGATTACTAAAAATTCTTCCGCCGCCAGATGCATTAGCGTTATCTCTTGTCATGTAGTAGAGTCCAAGAACTACATCCTGAGTCGGGTTAATAATAGGAGATCCGTCTGCTGGAGATAGAATATTATTGGTTGACATCATTAAAGCTCTGGCTTCCAGCTGCGCCTCTAATGTTAATGGAACATGGACAGCCATTTGGTCGCCATCAAAGTCTGCGTTGAATGCAACGCAAACTAAAGGATGTAATTGGATTGCTTTACCCTCAATTAATTTCGGTTCAAAAGCTTGTAGTCCAAGCCTATGAAGAGTTGGCGCTCTGTTTAATAAAACTGGGTGTTCTCTAATTACTTCTTCTAGTACTTCCCAAACTTCAGGAGTTTCTCTTTCAACTAGTTTTTTTGCAGCTTTAATTGTAGTTGCAAGCTCTCTGTTTTCTAACTTTCCATATACAAAAGGTTTGAACAATTCTAAAGCCATCTTCTTTGGAAGCCCACATTGATGTAATTTCAAATTAGGGCCAGCAACGATTACAGATCTGCCTGAATAATCAACTCTTTTTCCAAGTAAGTTCTGTCTAAATCTTCCGCCTTTACCTTTGATCATATCAGCAAGAGATTTTAAAGGTCTCTTATTTGTGCCTGTTATGACTCTTCCGCGTCTTCCATTATCTAGAAGAGCATCAACTGACTCTTGGAGCATCCTTTTTTCATTTCTTACGATAATTTCTGGAGCATTCAACTCCAATAATCTTTTTAATCTGTTATTTCTATTTATAACTCTTCTATATAAATCATTAAGATCAGAGGTAGCAAACCTTCCACCTTCTAGAGGCACCAAAGGTCTTAAATCAGGAGGTAAGACTGGAAGAACATTCATTATCATCCATTCAGGCTTATTTCCGGAATTTTTAAAAGCTTCTAAGAGTTTTAATCGCTTGGAAAATTTTTTAAGTTTCGTTTCTGAATTTGTTTGTGGGATTTCTTCTCTAATAATTCTTATTTCATCATCTATATCAAGCTCTTCAAGCAATATTTGCACTGCTTCAGCGCCCATTCCAGCAGAGAATTCGTCTCCAAACTCTTCGTATTTTTCTACCCACTCCTCTTCAGTAAGGATTTGTCCTTTTTCTAATTCCGTAAGTCCAGGATCAGTAACTATATAGCTTTCAAAATATAAGACTCTTTCTATTTCTCTTAAAGTCACATTAAGTAACAAACCAATTCTTGACGGCAAAGATTTAAGAAACCAAATATGTGCAACAGGCGCTGCAAGATCAATGTGACCCATCCTTTCCCTTCTGACTTTTGTTAAAGTTACTTCAACACCGCATTTCTCACAAACAACACCTCTATGTTTCATTCTCTTATATTTACCACAGATACATTCGTAATCTTTAACAGGCCCAAATATCTTTGCACAAAATAAACCATCTCTCTCAGGCTTAAATGTTCTATAGTTTATTGTTTCAGGTTTTTTTACTTCACCAAATGACCAAGACTTAATTACTTGAGGAGAGGCTAAACCTGCAGAAATTGTAGTAAAGTCCTCTTGGCCAGTTCTTAAAGAATTTAGTAAGTCTTTCAATTTATTCTCCTAATTTTCTAGATCTAATTCGATGTTAATTCCTAAAGATTTTATTTCTTTACTCAAAACGTTAAATGATTCTGGAACATTAGCATCCATTTCATAACTTCCATCTACGATATTTTTATACATTTTTGTTCTTCCAGAAACATCATCAGATTTAACAGTAAGCATTTCTTGAAGGGTATATGAAGCTCCATAAGCTTCTAGCGCCCAAACTTCCATTTCTCCAAATCTTTGGCCTCCAAATTGAGCCTTACCACCCAATGGTTGCTGAGTTACAAGGCTATATGAACCCGTTGATCTGGCATGCATTTTGTCATCAACTAAATGGTTTAATTTAATCATGTACATATAACCAACTGTTACAGGCCTATCAAATTTTGAACCAGTTCTTCCATCGTAAAGAATTATTTGACCAGATTCCGGTAGTTCAGCAAGCTTAAGAAGATTCTTAATTTCACTTTCTTTAGCGCCGTCAAATACAGGAGTAGCAATTGGTAAGCCATCTCTAAGATTTTCAGCAAGCTCATTAATTTCAGTATTGTTAAGTGATTGAATATCTTCTTTGTTTGCAGCATTTTGGTTATAAAGTTTGTCTAGATAACTTTTGAGTTCTGCAGGCTTTGCATTCTCTTTAATCATATCATCTATTTTTTTTCCTATACCTTTTGCAGCAGAACCCATATGCGTTTCAAGTATCTGTCCTACATTCATTCTTGAAGGTACTCCTAAAGGGTTTAAGACAATATCAACTGGATTTCCTTTTTCATCATATGGCATATCTTCAACAGGCATGATCTCTGAAATAACACCTTTGTTTCCATGTCTTCCTGCCATCTTATCTCCAGGCTGAATTCTTCTTTTGATAGCCAAGAAGACTTTAACAATTTTAATTACGCCAGGTGCTAAATCGTGACCCCTAGTAATTTTTTCAACTTTTTCTTCATACCTTGCTTTGATATCTTTGATGTATTGCTTATAAGAACTTTCTGTTTCTTCAATAACATTATTTATCGAATCATCGTTGGTTCTTAGAGAGAAAATATCATTAAGTTTAAGGGGTTTTAGTTTTTCAGCTGAGAGAACCTCTCCTTTTTTTAAACCATTTCCTTTAACGGCTTTCTTAGACTTTAATAACTCACATAATCTTGTTTTAGTTGCTTCCTCAACAACACTCGCCTCCTCATCAGCATCTTTTTTTGATTGATCAAGATGATCTTGCTCAATAGCTTGGGTCCTTTCATCCTTTTCAACACCATCTCTTGTGAAAACTTCAACACCTATTACAGTTCCTTTAGAGCTTGATCTCTGAGATGTATCTTTTACATCGGATGCCTTTTCTCCGAAGATTGCTCTTAACAATTTTTCTTCTGGTGAAAGTTGGGTTTCTCCTTTAGGTGTAATCTTTCCAACTAAAATGTCACCTGGCTCAACTTCAGCGCCAACATAAACTATTCCGCATTCATCTAGCTTATTTAGTGAGCCCTCTCCAACATTCGGAATGTCTGCCGTAATTTCTTCAGAACCAAGTTTTGTATCTCTTGCAATACAAACTATTTCCTGTATATGAATCGATGTAAATCTATCTTCTCTTGCAACTTTTTCGGAAATTAAGATTGAGTCTTCAAAGTTATATCCGTTCCATGGCATGAAAGCAATTCTAATATTTTGTCCAAGTGCTAGCTCTCCATTATCAACAGATGGACCATCAGCAAGGATATCATCTTTTTTGACAACATCGCCTGCCTTTACAATCGGGCGTTGATTTATACAAGTGTTCTGATTTGATCTTGTATATTTAATTAAATTATATACGTCTGAAGCGGTTTTAGACTTCTTATCAGTCACTCGAACAACAATCCTTGAAGCGTCAACGCTTTCTACAACTCCTGAATTCCTAGCAACAATACATACTCCTGAATCTCTTGCCACAACAGTTTCTAATCCAGTTCCTACTAATGGCTTCTCAGCTCTCAGAACTGGAACTGCTTGACGTTGCATGTTAGATCCCATTAGAGCTCTATTAGCATCGTCATGCTCTAGGAAAGGTATTAAAGAAGCAGCAACAGAAACAACTTGTTGTGGAGATACATCCATTAAATCAATTCTGTCTGGAGACATTAACTCAAATTCATTTGCATGTCTTACGGCAACAAGATCATCTACAAATCGATTGTTTTTGTCTAGCATTACATTTGCTTGAGCAATAACGTGTTCGGCCTCATCAATAGCTGACAAATATATAATTTCGTCTGTAACCTTACCTTTTGATACTTTTCTATATGGAGTTTCAATAAAACCATATTGATTTGTTCTTGAATATGATGCAAAAGAATTAATTAATCCAATATTTGGTCCTTCAGGAGTTTCAATTGGACAAACTCTTCCATAATGAGTTGGATGAACGTCTCTCACCTCAAATCCAGCTCTTTCTCTTGTAAGCCCTCCAGGCCCAAGTGCGGAAACCCTTCTCTTATGAGTAATTTCTGATAAAGGATTATTTTGATCCATAAATTGTGATAATTGACTAGAACCAAAAAATTCTTTAATAGCTGCAGTTACTGGTTTGGCATTAATTAAATCTTGCGGTCCAAGTTCATCAGCTTCAGCCATGCTTAATCTTTCTCTTACTGCTCTTTCAACTCTAATAAGACCAACTCTAAATTGATTAGCAGTCATTTCACCAACAGATCTAACTCTTCTATTTCCAAGATGATCAATATCATCAACAATATCATGTCCATCACGAATATTAACAATACCTTTCATAACCTCGATTATGTCTTGCTTGTCTAGGACATGTGGATTATCTTTTTTAGCATCTAGCTTAAGTCTTCTATCAAATTTCATTCTACCGACTTCAGATAAATCATATCTTTCTTCATTAAAGAACAAATTATTAAATAAGGTTTCTGCCGAATCTTTTGTTGGCGGCTCTCCTGGCCTCATCATTCTGTATATTTCAACCAAAGCTTCTAATTTATTAGTTGTAGGATCAGCTCTCAAAGTATTTGATATGTAAGGACCTTTATCTAATTCATTAATGTACAAGCATTTAATTTGATTGATGTCATTATTTTTAATTTCTTCCAAAATCACTTCGTCAATTTCAGTGTTTGCAGAAAATAAAACTTCACCAGTCTCTTTATTAAAAATGTCTTTCGAAAGAACTTTACCGTATAAAAATTCTTGGGCTAATGATATTTCAGAGGCTTTAGAACCTGTAAGCTCTTTAATGTGACGAGCAGTAATTCTCTTACCAGCTTCTACATAAACTTTGCTTTTAACTTTTATGTCAACTGATAGAGTCTCACCACGAAGTCTCTCTGGAGCTAATGGTACCTTTACATTATCTTTATCAATAGTAAAAATATCTTCTTCATAAAACTCGGATAATATTTCTTCAGTGCCCATATCGAGAGCTCTAAGCATAATAGTGGCCGGAATTTTTCTTCTTCTATCTATTCTGCTAAATAGAATGTCTTTTGGATCAAACTCAAAATCTAACCAAGAGCCTCTATATGGAATAATTCTTGCAGAGTATAAAACCTTTCCTGAAGAATGAGTTTTACCCTTATCGTGATCATAAAAGACGCCTGGAGACCTATGTAATTGAGATACAACAACCCTTTCAGTTCCATTAATAATAAATGAAGCATCATCAGTCATTAATGGCACTTCGCCCATAAATACTTCACCTTCTTTAATATCTTTTACTTCTTCAAAATTAGAATCTCTATCAAATAAAACTAATTTAACTTTTATTCTTAACGGTGCAGAATATGTCAATCCTTGTATTAAACATTCTTGAACGTCGTATGTATTTTTACCAAGTTCATAAGATACATACTCTAAGGCTGCATTACCTGAAACACTTTTAATTGGAAACAAGGATTGAAAAACTTCCTCAAGTCCTTGTTTCTTTCTTGCCTCAGGTGCTACATCAGCTTGCAAAAATTCAGCATAAGAATTACTTTGGGTTTCAATCAAGTTTGGTAGATCCATCACCTTAGCGAAGGTACCAAAATTCTTTCTTATTCTTTTCTTTTCTGTATAGCTATATGGCATAAATGCTTCCTTGTTAATTTAATATGATTGTTTTACTTAAGTTCGCCAGTAGCACCAGCTTCAGTAAGCTTAGCTAACATCTCTTCGGCTTCCTCTTTTTTAACACCCTCTTTTAAAGTACTAGGTGCTCCATCAACCATATCTTTTGCTTCTTTTAAACCAAGTCCAGTTATAGCTCTTACAGCTTTAATAACTTGAACTTTTTGATCACCTGCTGCTGCTAAAACAACATCAAATGCATCTTTCTCTTCAGCTGCTGGAGCGTCACCATCTCCACCTGCTGCTGCTGGTGCTGCTGCAACGGCTGCTGCTGCTGTAACACCAAATTTTTCTTCAATAGCAGAAATAAGATCTACTAGATCCATAACTGACATTTCCTCTATTGCTTTTAAGATATCATCTTTATTAGTTGCCATTTTTATTCTCCTTATAATTTAGGCTGACGCCTCTTTGTTGTCTCGAACTGCTGTTAGTACTCTTGCAAGCTTGCTCGGAACTTCATTTAGTAAAGTTGCAAACTTACTTACTGGAGCCTGTAATACATTGGCAATAAGTCCATATGCTTCTTCTTTAGATGGAAGTTTTGCCAAAATATCAATTTGGCTTCCATCTAATAATTGCCCTTCAACTACTAAAGCCTTAATTTCAAGTTCATCAAAATTTTTAGCATAAGTCTTGAGCAATTTTGCAGCTGCACCTGGCTCTTCGAAAGAAAAAGCAAATAGTGAAGGTCCAAAAAGAACTTCGTCAGAACATCCAAAATCAGTTCCTTCAAAAGCTAATTTAGCCAATGAATTCTTAATCACTTGAATATGAATACCTGACTGGTTTGCTTTAGTTCTAATCTCAGAAAGTTCAGATACTTTTAAACCTCTAGCATCAGAAATAACTAATGAAGAAGCATTTGATGCAACTTCTTTAACATCCTGAACTATTTTTTCTTTTTCACTCTTAGATAATGCCACAGCAATTCTCCAATTAAAGCCTTTCGGCTATTTGGCGACAAATTGCAAAAATTACAATTTGAACACCCCCTACGTAGGCAATTAAGTCTTTCGACACCTACGGTCTTCGACGGCTGCGTAAAACGCAACTATCTAGTTTTACATCGCTGTAAAACTAAAACTTATCCCAACTCGCCAGGGTTTATTTTTATACCTGGTCCCATAGTGCTACTGATGGCGATATTACCAATATAGACACCTTTAGCAGATGCTGGTTTTAATTTTTTTAATTCTTCTAATAACGCTGAAGCATTTGCTTTAATTTTGTCTCCATCAAAGGATACTTTGCCAATACTTCCATGAATAATTCCATTTTTATCTGTTCTAAATCTTACTTGTCCAGCTTTCACATTTTTAATAGCTGTTTCAACATCGTCAGAAACTGTTCCAGTTTTTGGATTCGGCATTAGTCCTTTAGGTCCTAGTACCTGGCCCAATTTACCAACCACTTTCATTGCTGCATTTGATGAAATAACAACATCAACACTAATTTCTTCTTTTTGAAACTTTTCTGCTAAATCATCCATTCCGATGAAGTCAGCTCCTGCTTTTTCAGCTTGACTGGCATGATCGCCATCTGCAAATACTGCTACCTTAACTTCTTTACCGAGGCTATTTGGTAAAGTAACAGCTCCTCTAACATTTTGATCAGATTTATTAGGATCCACCCCAAGTTTCACAGATATATCAATCGATTCATCAAACTTTTCAGACTTAACTGATTGAATGATTTCCATCGCCTCAGTAACAGAATAAGTTTTTTCAGGATCTAGCTTTTCCTGAATAATTTTTTGTTTTTTAGTTAAGCTACTCATAAATCTGTTTCAACACCCATGCTTCTTGCTGTTCCTGCAATGATCTTTACTGCAGCATCCATATCATTTGCATTTAAATCTGGTTCTTTTGCCTTTGCTATGTCCTCTAATTGTGCTCTAGTTAATTTTCCAACCTTTTCTCTGTTAGGTTCACCGCTGCCTTTTTGAATATTTAGGGCTTTTCTAATTAAAACAGCTGCTGGTGGAGTTTTTACAACAAAATCAAAAGATTTATCTTCATATACGTTTATAACAACTGGAAGCGGCATGCCTTTTTCAGATTCTTGAGTAGCAGAATTAAATGCATTACAAAAGTCCATTATATTAAGCCCAACTTGGCCCAAAGCAGGACCTACTGGAGGACTAGGATTTGCGCCTCCAGCTGGAATTTGTAACTTTAATACATTAACTACTTTTTTTGCCATTATGTTTTCTCAATTTGCATAAAATCTAACTCAACTGGAGTTGCCCTACCAAGGATTTGAACAGAAACTTTAACCATATTTCTCTCGTAATCAACGTTTTCAACCACTCCATTGAAATCATTAAATGGTCCGTCACAAACTCTTATAACTTCTCCAGGCTCATAAATTGTTTTTGGAGCTGGTGCATCTTCGCCAACTTCAATTCTATTAATAATATTATTAACATCTTCCTCAGATATAGGTAGAGGCTTATCTCTAGTTCCGCCTACAAAACCTGAAACACGAGGAGTAGATTGAACTAACTGCCATGAGTCATCTTCTAAATTCATTTGAACTAATATGTAACCAGGGAAAAACTTCCTCTCTGTTGTTTTTTTCGCACCGCCTTTTAATTCTACAATTTGCTCAGTAGGTATAAGGATTTCTCCAAACTTTTCAGATAGGTTATTTAATGCAATTCTCTCCTCAAGAGCAGCTTTAACTTTTTGCTCATACCCAGAATAAGCTTGTATCACATACCAATCCATTAATTATCCTAAAACTAAACCTGTTAAAAAACTAAGAAGGGATTCAAGTCCCCAAAAAAATAAACATAAAACAACAATTGCACCAAATACGATCATAAAAGTTTGTGTTGTTTCCATTCTTGTTGGCCAAACAACTTTTCTTATCTCCGTTCTAGATTCTCTCATTAACTTAAGAGCATTTGTGCCGAAACTTGTAATAGCAATTATTCCAAGCCCAATAATGAAAAGAAGTAGCACACCAAGAACTCTATACAAGAATGCAACCTCGACAAAGTAGCTATTTCCAACAACAGCTGCAGCAAATACAGCTAATGCTAATAACCACTTTAGGTTATCAAGAGTTTTTGAAGTAGACCCTTTATTCATAATTCAACTCTCTACCAGCTCGTTCCTCATGGCAGGCCAGGAGGGACTCGAACCCCCAACCCCCGGTTTTGGAGACCGATGCTCTACCAATTGAGCCACTGGCCTATAATTTTTCATTTTCCTCAAAGACAAACAAGCCGAGGCATATAGCCTCGGCCAAAAAGTCTTATGTTACTCTACTATTTTTGATACTACGCCAGCACCAACAGTTCTTCCACCCTCTCTAATTGCAAATTTCAAACCTTCGTCCATCGCAATTGGAGCAATTAATGAAACAACCATTTTGATATTATCTCCAGGCATAACCATTTCAGTACCTTCAGGTAATTCACAAGCGCCTGTTACATCAGTTGTTCTGAAATAAAACTGAGGTCTGTAGTTATTCATAAATGGAGTATGTCTTCCACCTTCATCTTTACTTAAAACATATATTTCAGCTTCAAATTTTGTATGAGGTGAAATTGATTTAGGTTTTGCTAAAACTTGTCCTCTCTCAACAGCATCTCTTTCGACTCCTCTCAAAAGAATACCGCAATTCTCACCAGCTCTTCCTTCATCTAGAGATTTTCTGAACATTTCAACACCGGTACAAGTTGTATCAGTTGTTTCTTTAATACCTACGATCTCAAGAGGATCTCCAGTATTGACAATGCCAGTTTCAATTCTTCCTGTAACAACAGTACCTCTTCCAGATATTGTGAAAACATCCTCAATCGGCATCAAGAAATTACCATCAACAGGTCTTTCAGGCTCAGGAACATATGTATCTAAAGTCTCAATTAATTTTTGTACTGAAGGTACACCAATATCTGAAGTATCTCCTTCAAGTGCTTTTAAAGCACTTCCAACAATAATAGGTGTATCATCTCCAGGGAAATCATATTCATTTAAAAGCTCTCTAATTTCCATTTCAACTAATTCAATCATTTCAGCATCATCATTTTGATCAGCTTTGTTCATGTATACAACGATATATGGAACACCAACCTGTCTTGCAAGAAGAATGTGCTCTCTTGTTTGAGGCATTGGTCCATCAGCAGCACTTACAACAAGAATTGCACCATCCATTTGTGCAGCACCAGTGATCATATTTTTAACATAGTCAGCGTGACCTGGACAGTCAACGTGTGCATAGTGTCTCGCTGTTGATACATACTCTACGTGAGAAGTTGCGATTGTAATCCCTCTTTCTCTTTCTTCTGGAGCATTATCGATGTTAGCAAAATCAACTGCATCACCACCATAAACCTCTGCAGCTACTTTCGTTAAAGCAGCAGTAAGAGTAGTTTTACCGTGGTCGACGTGACCAACAGTACCCACATTAACGTGAGGTAAGGTTCTCTCGAATTTTTCTCTAGCCATTTTTATGCCTCTCTTAAATTGTTATAAATTGGAGCTCATAACCGGACTTGAACCGGTGACCTCTTACTTACCAAGCAAGTGCTCTACCGCTGAGCTATATGAGCCCGTTCATAAGCATCCTATTTTTGGTGGCGTATTATCCCTCTAAAAGACTATAAACTCAACCTTTTTTAAAAGATATTTTAAGCGCACTTTTTATTATACAAATCAATGGTGGAGAGGGTAGGATTCGAACCTACGTAGCCGAAGCGGCAGATTTACAGTCTGCTGGTATTAACCACTCACCCACCTCTCCATTTAAAGGTAGCTATTTTTGTTCTAGAATGACTTTAAGTCAACTAATTTCTTACATTGAGCAAGTTAAATAAAGACATAATTTTGAAGGATTTGCCAACAAATAGGCTTAATCTTCATATTTATGATGAAATTGACTCTACAAACGACGAGGCTAAAAGAATAGAAGGCATAGAAGACTTTCATATTTTTATTTCAGAAAAACAAACAAAAGGAAGAGGAAGGCATGGTAAAAAGTGGTCTAGCCCCAATTCTGGCAATATATACATGACAATAAGTACGAATCAAAATACCTCACAAATAAGCCCAGTTAGCTTAATTTCTGGTCTTATATGCAAAAAAGCCATTGATAAATTAATAAAATCATCTTCAATAATGCTTAAATGGCCAAATGATATTTTGTTAAATGATAAAAAAATTGGTGGGATTTTGGTTGAAACTGAGAGAAACAAGGAAAATATCAAAACCATTATAGGAATAGGCATAAACTTAAATATAAGTAAAAAAGAATCATGGTGGGGTGATTTATCTAAATTTGCTCTTGAATCAAAAAGAAATGAACTTATTAATTTAATACTGACCGAGTTTTTAAACATTTTTGATAATTCCTATGATAATTGGCTTGATGATTGGAAAAAGAGTTGTATGCATATAAACAAAGAAATTGAAATATTCGATGGAGAACATCTTCAAAAAAAAGCTATCTTTAAAGATATAGATGCTCAAGGAAATGCAATAATTGAATCTAAGGAAGGTGAAGAAGTTATTGCAACTGGTCAAATAAGCATAAAAGGAGTTTATTAAACGTGATTCATTTTGTTAAAAATATTCCCATTGATGAAAATGTTCCAGAAAATTATAAAGAGATAGTATTTGGCGCTGGATGTTTTTGGGGAGTTGAAAGAAAGTTTTGGGATTTACCAGGTGTTTTTTTAACCTCTGTTGGATATTCAGGTGGGGATGCAGAAAATCCCTCATATGAAGATGTGTGTTATAGAGATACAAATCATGCCGAGGTTGTAAAAGTTACATATGACTCAAATGTAATAGATCTAATGGATTTATTAAAAATTTTTTGGGAGTGTCATGACCCTACTCAAGGCATGAGACAAGGCAATGATATTGGAACTCAATACAGATCGGTCATTTATACAAACAATGATGATGATCTTAAAGTAGCATTGGAATCAAAGGACATATATCAAAAAGAACTAGTCAAAAATAATTTTAAAACTGATAGCCTTGAAAGCATTACCACTGAAATAGAGCCCGTTAAGAATTATTATTTAGCAGAAGAGTATCATCAACAATATCTAGCTAAAAATCCTAATGGGTATTGTGGTATTGGTGGAACTGGATGCTCTTTCCCAAAAGAATAATTTGTATATAATACATCTCGTTGCCACCTTAGCTCAGTTGGCTAGAGCAGTTGATTTGTAATCATCAGGTCGTCAGTTCGAATCTGACAGGTGGCTCCATATAATGATATTATTATTAGATGGACACTTCCGATAATCAAAACAACCAAACTACTACTAAAGATACTAAACTCAAAAAAGATTTTAAGATTGCTCAGTATGTATATGTATCTATATATATTGTTTTAATAATTTGTTTAGTAGTTTTTTATGCATAACTAAAAACTAATGGATTTAACAACTTATATCATTGGAAATGTAATTTTGATTGGTCTTTTGTATTGGGTTGTTATAAACAAAGATAATTAATTTCTATATCCGTTAGGCTTATCTTTATTTTTTGTATATCTATCTGTTAATCTCGACATCCTGGATGTTAAATCAATATCTTTGCCATTAATAAATACTTTTTCAGGCATTGAAGAAGGTTCTAAAGGATCAGCATCCCAAATAATTAAATCTGCTATATTTCCTTGAGCGATCTGTCCTCTATTCCCTAAATTAAAAATTTCTACTGGTGATAAAGTGATTGCTTTTAGAGCGCCTTCATATGACATTCCATTTGCTACCGCAACGCCCGCTCCCTGCCTAATTAGATGATAATTATGGCTTCTTGGAGCATTAAACATCAAAGTAATTCCTATTCTTTCTAGATTTCCTGCTAACTCAATGTTAGCTGCTAACTCATCAAAAGACTCAGGAATGTTATTAATTGGATTTATTATCAAAGGTATATCACTTTCTGCAATTTTGTTTGCAACCAAGCCTGCTTCCTGTGCTCCGATAATTATTAAATTTAAATCATATTTTTCTTTTATGTTGATAAGTTTTAATAAATCTGAGGCCCTATTTGCTTTAATAATTAGAGGAAGATCATCATTAATCAATCTATAAAGTGCTTTCAAATCTCTTGGATGAAGCTCCATTGTTTCTGCAATTGGAGAATCATCAATCAAGTCAGCTGCATCCTGGTATGACTCAATATCTTTAGAATCTATAGATGATGCAAATTCCAATAAGTCTTCCATAATAGAAAAAGTTTCAGATCTAGATTCTCCTCCTGATCCTCCAACTCGACCTATCATTACATTATCTTTTATACCTGTAATTTCAAGATTGCTATCAAGGACAAAAAAAGATCCAAGTCCTCCTATTGGACTATCTGTATTTTGAGGTAGCGTCAGAGTTGATGTGATGCCATTTGACCTATTCCATGGAATTAAAACTGAGTTTGGATTAAAAGCATCATAAATGCTGAATCCTATTTTATATAAATCTGATGAATCATCTCTAGTTACACTTAATGCGCCTATCTCTACAATTCCAATATCAGTGTCAGTGGATATTATTCCTGGAGTTAGTATTTTTCCTGTTGCATCTATTACCTTATCTCCTCGGAGATTAGAAGTTGAGACTCGAGATATTTTGTTTCCGTCAACTAAAACATTTCCAACAAAAGGATTATTATTTTTTCCGTCATAAATTGTAACGTTTTGAATAAGGATACTTTCAGAATTTATAATTCCATTAAAGAAAATAAAAAATAAAAAAAGAACTTTCTTTGATTGGCTTATCATTCTTCTGTTCTATTTTTTTCTGGACTAATTATTCCAACATCAAAATCACTTGCAGGTTGGAAATTATTTTCTCTGTTATAAGCTGTTGCGCCGTCAATAAAAACTCTCTCAACAAGTGCATAAACACTAAATGGGTTTTTTGACCAAATGACGACATCAGCATTTTTGCCAACTTTTAAAGATCCAGTTTGATCATAAATACCCGCAGCCTTTGCTGGATTGGAGGTAATCCAATTCATAGCTCTTGCTTTTGATATATCAAAACCAGCTCTCAAACCAGCAGCTAAAGCTTTTGATGCTTCTTGATTGAGATGCTGAATTCCTATGGCATCATCAGAGTGAACAATTGCACATCCTTTGCCACCAAGAGCTTGATCAACAATAGCTATATTAGCCTGAACCATATCATATGCCTCATGTTTAAAGCCCCACCAATCAGCCCATAAAGCTCCACATATATTATTTTCAGCTAATAAATCTGCAATTTTGTATGCTTCGACACCATGATGGAAAGCTGTAATTTTATAATTAAATTCATTTGCAATATTTATCATTGTTGCCATTTCCTCAGCTCTGTAACAATGATTGTGAACTAATATTTCACCTCGAAGCACTCCGGCAAGAGTATCCATCTCAAGATCTCTCTGAGGAGCATATCCTATTTCTTTGGCTTCATCTGATTTGGCTTCGTATTCATCTAACCGACTTAAATAAGCTTGAGCTTGAATCCATGATTTTCTATAGCCTGCTGCATTACCCATTCTTGTAGAAGGAGCTTGTTGTCTATTTCCATAAACTCTTTTTGGATTTTCTCCACAGGCCATTTTTAAAGAATGAGGTGCATCTGGAAATTTCATAGAATTGATGGTATTTCTTTGTAGATTTTTAACAGTTACTCCTCTACCACCAATCAAATTTGCTGATCCCGGCAAAATATGAAAAGCAGTTATCCCTCCTTTTAAAGCAAGAGCATACTGAGGGTCTTGAACCCAAATTGAATGTTCAGCCCATACATCTGCAGTAACAGGACTCGTTGCTTCATTTCCATCAGAACTTGTGCTTACCCCAGGAGCTGGGTAAACACCCATATGAGAGTGAATATCTATAATTCCAGGAGTTACCCATTTATTAGATGCATCAATGATCAAAAATTCATTACCAACTGGTAAATCTTTACCAATAGCAACAATTTTTCTTTCCTGAATTAAAAGATCTGTTTCTTTAAATTCATTTCCTTCTCCATCATAAATATTTGCGTTTCTAATAAGAATATTCTCTGAAGGTAAAGGTTCATAAGTTGATTCAAATGGCTTTGCTTCAATAAAGCATGCAAAAATTAAAAAAGAGTATTTTATTAACTTGGTCATACAATGAATAATATAATCTATAATAATTAATTAAAAAACAAAAAATACATTATGCAGTTAAATTATTTTAATAGGCCTTATTTCGAAAATGGAGCAATAAATAAAATATCTGAAATTTTAACAATTCATGGAATAAAAAATCCTCTTATTTGTACTGATCCAGGGCTATCTTCAATAGGAATGACCTACAAAATTAGAAATCTTATATCTGATAATTTTTCTTCATCATTCTATGAAGAGACTCCTGCCAATCCTACAGAAAAAGCTGTGAACGAAGCTTTAGAGATGTATAAATTAAATGGTTGTGATGGCGTTGTTGGTTTTGGAGGTGGATCGAGCATAGATTTAGCTAAAGCTGTAGCGCTTATGGCTAATCATGATGGTAATCTCATAGACTATTCAGTAAATGAAGGTGGTTATGGGAAAATAGCTGAGACCGTTCCTATGATTGCTATTCCTACTACTTCAGGTACTGGAAGTGAGGTATCTGTTGGTTCTTTAATTACAATGAATGATGGAAGAAAATTAATTTTTGCAAGTCCGCATCTAATGCCTACTGCGGCAATTTGTGATCCAGAACTTACATTTGGTTTACCACCAATCCTTACTGCCGGAGCAGGAATGGATGCTCTAACCCATTGCATAGAGGCAATTCTATCTCCGATTAATGACCCTCCTGCTGAAGCAGTCGGCATAGATGGAATTGAAAAAATTATTAAGGAAGAAAGTCTTATCAGGGCTTGTGAAGATGGTCAGGATAAGGAAGCAAGATGGAACATGATGATGGCATCTACTGAGGGTGCTATGGCCTTTTCAAAAGGTCTTGGAGCAGTTCATTCAATGAGTCATGCATTAGGAGCTAATCAAGAACTTAGACTCCACCACGGGACACTCAATGCAGTTATATTGCCATCAGTATTAAGATTTAATCAAAATCATGTTGAAAATAAATACACAAGAATTGCGCGTGCAATGGGAAATAAAGTAACAACTGATTTAGCAAATGAAATTGAGAAATTAAATGAAAAGATTGGAATGCCTAGCAGCCTTAAAGAAATGGGTGTGACTGAAGATATGATTCCACAGCTGGTTGCGCATGCTGCAACCGATCCCAGTAATCTAACTACACCAAGGCTGCCTTCTTTAGAAGAATGGGAAAAACTCTTTCTTGAGGCTATGTAGAAATGGCTTGAAAAATTGTATGATTAATGTTCTAGTATGCTTCATATATAACCATGAATAAAAAATATCTACTATATTCGTTCTTATTTGTAGCAAGTTTATCATTTCACAGCTTTGCGGATCATCATGATCATTTCAGCTTTGAAGAAGAGCATTTGGCTGAATGCCAAGCTTGTGAAGAAAATGTTGAAATTAAAATTGCTTCAACAAAAAATAAAAGCAATTTTATCAAAGAATCCCCTGAAACAAATCTAATTAATAGATTTGTAAGTCAAAAACAAAAATCAAATCTATCAAGAGCTCCACCTTTAAATTAGTTAATTATTAATTTTTAACTAATTTTTCATAAAGGAGGAAATATGAAAAAATTTTTTAACGCAATTATTGTTTTAATTGCATTTCATTCGAACAGTTTAATATCGCAAGAAGTCGAAGAAACTGTCGTCGTTACGTCAGCATTAGTTGACACGTCAGAAATCACAAACCCTCTGTATGTTATAGACGGAGAAGATGTTACTGATGATGCAACAACTAGCTTAGGAGATGCCATAGATAGCTATCTTGGTGTTTCAATTGCTGATTACGGTGCTGCTGTAGGGCAGCCTATTATTAGAGGAATGTCTGGTCCTAGAGTAAAAATCCTTAAAAACGGTATGGTAAATCGTGATGTTTCAGGACTTGGAGTAGACCACCTTAATGATGTTGATTTAAACGATATTGGACAAATAGAAATTGTTAAAGGTCCCTCTTCTTTACTTTATGCCAATGGAACAATTGGAGGAATTATAAATGTTGTCGATGACGTTATATCTCCAGTTGATTTTGACACTAGAGAAATAAAAGTTGGGTATGAGGATCAATCTGTGAATGATGGAGATTCAAAGACTATCAATTATAGAAATAACATTGGTGGTTTTAATTTCAATTTTGGTTATAAAGACACTGATTTTGGAAACTATGATATCCCTAATGGAGCAATAATTCATAGTGAAGAAGAGCATCATGATGAAGATGAGCACGAGGACGAGGATCACGGTGAAGAACATCATGATGAAGATATGGGATATGTAAATAATTCAGATTTTGCTGTTGAAGCAACAAAATTTGGTATCTCTAAAACAGGCGATTGGGGTTATCTTGGTTTTTCATTTGATAACTTAGAAAGTCTTTATGGAATACCTTTTCATGGTGACGAACATGGAGATGAGCATGGAGATGAACACGGTGATGATCATGATGAAGATCATGATGAAGATCATGAGGACGAAGGTCATGATGAGCACGGAGAAGAAAGAATTTTCTCAACTACTGATTCAGAAACTTTTAACATTAAAGGTTCATATAACTTAAATGGAACTTTAGTTAATTCAATTGATTTTAATTTCCGAAATTCTGATTACACACTTACAGAAGCTCATGAAGAGGAAGAAGGTCATGATGATCATGGTGATGAAGAAGAAGGTCATGCTCCAACAGTATTCGCAAATGAGGCAACCGAATATGGTGCATCTTTTGATGTGTCTAATGAAAATCTGTCACAAAATGTTGTTGTAAATTTTGTTGATGAAGACAACTCAATTGTTGGTGAGGAGGCTTTTATGAATCCAGCCAACAGTGAAGAATTTACAATTGGATATTATATGAGTAAAGACTTTGATTCATTTAATGTCGATATGGGAATGAGAATAGATCAAATTGAAAGATCAGGAAGTGTAACTGACGAAGATCATGGTGATATAGATCAATATAGTATTGATGATACAACTAATAGCTTTGCAGTTAGCATTGGTACTGACATAACTGATAGCCTTAATATCAGCGCTGGCTTTGCAAGTGTTGAAAGATTGCCATCAGTTATAGAGCTATTTATGAATGGTCCTCATATGGCAACAGGAAGATTTGAAGTTGGTAATCCAAATTTGAATAGCGAAACCTCAGAGAACTTTGATATTAGCGTAAATTATCAAAACGACGGATTTTATGCAAATGCTAGCTTTTATATTACCGATGTTGATAACTATATAGCTCTTATCGACGAAGAAGAAGATCATCACATGGATGAAGATGAGCATCATGAGGATGAGGAAGATCATCATGAAGGTGAAGATGAGCATCATGATGAAGATGATCATGATGAACATGAACATGGTCATGGAAATCTAATTCATGCTAATTATGTTCAAGAAGACGCTGAATTTGATGGTTATGAATTTGAATTTGGTAAAGCTTTTGAAATGAATTCGGGTGTATTAGATCTATCTTTTGGAAGAGATGTGGTAAATGCGGAATTTTCAGATGGACATTATGTTCCAAGAATCAATCCATCAAGAAATGTTTACTCAATGTCTTATAGTACGAATGACTTGATTTTCAAGCTACAACTAAAAGATGTTGATAAACAAAAAGAGATTGGTGAAGGCGAAACTGAAACTGATGCATACAAAATGTTAGATTTAAGAGTCACTAAAACATTTATTCTTGCTGATAATAGTGAATTGAAGATTTCACTCTTTGGAAGAAACCTTCTTGATGAGGTTGCAAGAAATCATTCTTCTTTTGTTAAAGATGAGGTTCCTCTGCCAGGTAAAAATGTTGGAGTTAAATTCAGTTTAACTTTCTAATTAATTTTTACATTAAAAATTTCACTGGCCCTTACTGGGCCAGTGTCTTTTTAGATTAAAAAACCTTTGTTATCTTTTTAAAGAAAGCCATATAATTATTTATATGTTCAACAGAAAAGTATTTTTTTATCTAATATTTTTCTCTTTTTTTAGTTTTGCAGATGATTTTGAAGAAACAGTTATTACTGGTTCTTTAATAAAGAATGCCGAGAATGATTTATCTCCGATTCAAGAAATTAAAGAAAGGGATCTAAAAAATTTCAATGTCACTAATATTGGTGAAATAAGTAAATATTTGAACGTAAGCTCAGGATCTAGATTTCAAACAAATGCACTTGAGGGAGTTGATCAGGGCATGTCATCAATTACCTTAAGAGGTTTGGATGCTTCCGCAACTTTATTACTATTAAATTCTAGAAGACATACCTTTTCAGGAACACCATCAAATAACGGAAATGGTTATATTGATGCGAATATTGTTCCAGAAATTGCTATTGAAAAAATAGAAATTCTAAAAGAAGGTGCAACATCAATATATGGCTCAGATGCAATTGCTGGAGTTATTAATTTTCTTACATTTAGAGAATTTGAAGGATTCAGGGTTAAAGCCGGTAAACAAGCCACCACAAACTATAATCAAGATGATAATAGTTTTGGTATTTTATTTGGAACAAAAATCCTAGATGGAAAACTTGTAATTGGTTTCAATGCGCTTGAGAGATCTCCGTTATCTGCAAGTGAAATAGATGGGATTGCTGAATTGGGATTAAGTGGTCTTGGTAAAACCTTCAAGGTGCTTGGTCCGGACACTGTTTCATCTGGACTTTTTGCTGGAGTTTACCCAAAAGCAAGTCAATTTGTTCCAGATCCAAATTGTGAAGAAAATGGCGGCGTTCTTGATGGAAGTTTTTGTAGATTTTTATATGGAGAAAGGTTCAATATTGTAAATGATGAGGATCATCAAAAAATTTATTTGAATTTTTCAAAAGAAACGGAAGTTTTAAAACATAATTTCCATTTCATATCATCTAAAGTTGATGTAAATGATAATCCTCAATCTCCTTCATATCCTGCTCTTCCTTTTTTATCAAGAAACATTGAGCCTGGTGAGGGAGGCAGCCCTTTCAATGTTCCGGTTATATGGTATGGCAGACCGCTTGGTTCAGAATTTAAGTCACCCTTCTCACCAAAAAACATCGAACAATATAATATTAATTACAATCTTTCCTTTTTAATCAATCAAACAACTGATGCCGAAATTTCAATAACAATTAGTGAGCACTCTAATGATCACTTTAGGCCTGATATTATTGATTCAAAATTTCTTGCTGCAATAAAAGGAAATGGTGGTCCTGAGGGAAATCTTACTTGGAATATATTTGATTCAACTCAAAATCCAAAATCTCTTATTGATTATGTTAGAGGCGCAGAAGTTTCATCAAAAGTAGCTGACCTAATTTCTGTAGATGGAATATTTAATAGGAAATTAAAAAACCTTAATTTAGCTTATGGGTTTCAACTAAATAAAGAAAGTTTAGATATTTATTACGATGAAGTTAGTAGAGCTGAGTTTGATAAGGATGGAAAGTTAATAAAAACAGCTGACCTTTTCTTTCTGGGTGGAGGAATTAATTTATCCAAATCAAGGACTAGCAATGCATTATTTGTAGAAATAGAAAAAAGTATTCAAGAGGCCTTAGATTTAAGAATCGCAGCAAGATATGAATCTATGAAGAATGAATCATCATTCGATCCAAAGATTTCGTTGAAATATAGAGTAGCTGATGCTCTTACAATAAGATTTTCTAAAGGAACTGCTTTTTCTGCGCCATCTATGGCACAAATGTACTCAAGTGAAATTAATCTTGGAAGTGTAAGAGACATTAATGATTCTGTTTTTGTAAGACAAGCTTCAGCAGGTAATCCAAACTTGAAGCCAGCTACCTCAACAAATTCAAATATTGGACTAATATTTCAAAGAAATGATCTTAGAATTAGCTTGGATGTTTGGGAAATAGAATATGAAGATAGAGTCGAGGTCGAAAGTGCTCAAGCAATATTATCTTCAAATCCATTTGGACCAAGTATTACAAGAAATGAATTTGGTGATCTTATAGGAGTTACAACTACCTACTTCAATGAAGATAATACTTTGGTAAAGGGGACTGATCTTCAAATTCAATATCTTATTAATTTGAAGCAAAGCGATCTGTCTATAAATTTGATGGGTACTAACTTATCTGACTTTAAAACTCCTAGCCTCACAAATCAAAACTTAATGATTAATCGTGTTGGAAAGTTTAATTTTGATACTCATACTTTTTCTCTGCCAAAGAAAAGAATTAATTCCTTTGTAAGCTGGAACTTCAAAGACTTAAGCATAAGCTTAAACTCAAGATATTTGGATGGATATATTAATGAAAGAGCCATTACCGGATTAGGACTAACTTATGGGTATTCCAATCAAGTTAAATCTTTCTTTGTTCATGATATATCACTCAACAAAAAGCTATTCGTTTCGAGTGGTCAACTTGATTTAAGAATATATCTTTCAAATATATTCGATAAATTAGCTCCAAGGTTATATGATGCACCTGATTTTAGTTTTGATACGAGATTGCATGATCCAAGGGGAAGAATTCTAGGATTAAATGTTGAGTATAATTTCTGATTTTTAAAATTTTTCAAAAGTATGGATAACCTTACTAATTCTATTGATCAAGTAGTTGAAGAAAATGCTTTGCCTCATGAATGGTCAAAGGAAGTACTTGCTGAGTTAAAAGACTTAGGAGTAAAAAATAATAAAAGGGATGACCTTAGAAAAATCCCATTTGTAACTATTGATGGTAAAGACGCCAAAGATTTTGATGATGCAGTGTTTTGCGAAGCCAATAAAGACGGATTTGTTCTTCAAGTAGCTATTGCTGATGTGGCTGAGATTGTTGAACCTAGTTCATCTATCGACAAAGAGGCTTTATCAAGAGGAACTTCTATTTACTTTCCTAAGAGGGTTATTCCCATGCTTCCTGAAGAGATTTCGAACAACTTGTGTTCATTAATTCCAAATGAAGATAGAAATGTTTTGGTATGTAAAATGAATTTTACTCAAGAAGGAGAAATTAATTCATATGATTTCTCAGAGTCAGTAATAAATTCTCATAAAAGATTTACTTATAATGAAGTTGAATTCTTAAAGCAAAGTAAAGACACTAATCTTAGTGCTGACATTCTTAACTCAATAAATGCTCTTGAAAAGCTTACAAAACAACTTCTTCATAATAGATCAAAAAGATATGCATTAGAAATAGAATCTTCGGAACCAACTCTTTCTTTTGGAAATGAGGGTAATATTTCAGAAATATTTATTCCAAAAAGACTATTTGCACATCAGATGA
The DNA here is from genome assembly GCA_902547295.1 of uncultured SAR86 cluster bacterium. GTDB lineage: Bacteria > Pseudomonadota > Gammaproteobacteria > Magnimaribacterales > D2472 > SAR86A. Next base: position 62,991 of record CACCNJ010000007.1, read on the forward strand.
TTGAAGAAGCAATGATATCTGCAAACATCTGTGCTGCTAAATTCATAAAAAAACATTTAGGGTTTGGTGTTTATAGAGTTCATGAAGAGCCTGAACATTTAAAACTTGAAAACTTGAAAAGGTTTTTTTCTTTAAAAGGTCTATCAACAAAATCTTTTTCAAGTCCCTTAGAAATGATTAATAGCTTTATCAAACATGTTAATAAAGATGAAAAAAATAAAATAATGAATGTTTTAATTCTTCAATCGCTCAAGAGAGCATGTTACTCAACTAAGGATATTGGGCACTTTGGACTTCAATTAAAAGAATATTCTCATTTTACTTCTCCAATAAGACGGTATCCTGACTTAATATCTCACAGGTTTATCAAAAATGTTCTAAATAAAAAACAACTTAATTCTAATCAAGAGGATCTTGATATGACACTTAATGATCTTTCAGACTTAGAGCAAAGAGCAGAAAGATCTTCTAGACAAGTTATTCAACGACTTATTTGTCATCATCTCGAAGGATCTATTGGAGAAGAATTTTCTTCAATAGTTGTTGGGATTACAGAATTTGGACTTTTTTGCGAAATTGAAAATCACTTTATATCAGGCCTGGTTCATGTATCTGATTTAAGTCGTGATAGATATATTTTTGATAAAGAAGC
>CACCNJ010000008.1 GCA_902547295.1 uncultured SAR86 cluster bacterium
ATCAAAAGATCCTGAAAACCTTTTTGAAATCTCAGAGCCAAACATTGCTCCTAGGGAGCCTCCAGCCATTATGATTCCGTAAAAAGATCTCTTTCTTGAGTCTCTATATAAATTAATGATTACAACCCAAAATAATGAAACTACAAAAAAAGAATATATGTTACACCAAACATAAAAAATTCTTCCTAGCCATATTGAATCACCAAGACCAAACGTTCTCCAACTCAAAAGAAATAGCATTAAATTTAGTATTAAAAAAGAATAGCAAAATAATATTATTTTTTTTAAGTTTGATCTTGATGCAACCCAAGAATAAAAAGGATTGATTATTAACATTGCCAAAGCACCAGCTGCCAGAAGATATGGTAATTCATCAACATTGGCTACTGCCATTTCATTTCTAACTGGTCTTAACGTATACCAAGACGAAAGAACTAAAAAAAATAATAAGGAACCTAAAAATGAGTCCCTTGAGATAGAATTCTTTATAGAATTAATCAAAAAAAACTCCAAAGATGGTGGGTCGCACAGGATTCGAACCTGTGACCAATTGGTTAAAAGCCAACTGCTCTACCAGCTGAGCTAGCGACCCACATTTATAGTAATACATACTAGAAGATGGTGATTATTCCATATTTTTCAATAACTGCAAGGCTAAGGAAGAGGCAGTATTATTTGGATATTCTCTCACCACAAAATTATACTTATCTTTAGCACTTTTCATGTCGTCAGATTTTAGATAAATATCTCCAATCTTTTTGTGAGATAAAGGAACTCTGTAATGATTTGGGTATAAGCTTATTAATTCCATATAAAAGGCCATAGCATTTTCCAGATCATTTTTAATCATACTAATTTCACCCAACCAAAAATATGAAAGTGGTGTTTTTTCTTCATCAGAAAAGCTTTCAACAAAATAATTAAATAAATTAAATGATTTATCAAAGTTTTGATCCTCAAGAGCTTCTATTGCAGCACTATAAATCTGGTCCTTACTTTTAGGATCCTCAATGCCTGCAAACCTTATATCAGCGTTCAAGGTCAAATTCTCAAGATTTTCTGATTCATTTTCATCAACATCAGTTGATTCCGCTATAAGCTTTTCAATCAAATAGTTTTGAGATTCAAGCTTATTTCTTAATTCAGCAATTTCTAATTCAAGTTCTTGAATTTTTAAAAATAAGATATCTGTTTTTGCATCATCATTTTCATTAGCGTGAGCAAAAATTGGTAAAAATAAAAATAGAGCTAAAAATTTAAAAAAGAGAAATTTTAAGATCATTAATTAATTTCAACTCTTCTGTTTTTTGCATAACTCATTTCATCTTGACCGATTACAGCTGGTCTTTCTTCACCAAAACTTTTAACGGTGATTCTATTCTTGCTTATTCCATTTAGAACAAAATAGTCGCTTACTGTCTCAGCTCTTCTTTGGCCCAAAGCTAAATTATATTCTCGAGTTCCTCTCTCGTCGGCATGACCTGCAAGAGTAATTTGAATAGAAGAATTTTCATTTAAAGCATTTACAGCGCTTTTTAGGGTTTGTATTGATTTACTTGTTAATGTAGATTTGTCAAACTCAAAATATATTGTTGCACTTGCAAAAACTGCCTTACTATCGTATCTAATACTATCCTCAGCCAAGGATGATGCTTGAACAGTTTTTACATCACCAGTGTATACTCTTTCTTCAGTGACATTCATGCTTGAACATGAAGACAGAAAAGCAATAGCAATAATAAAATTTAACTTATTTTTTAGTATAAACATATTCACTCCACATAATTATCTTAAAAATCCAGACCACGCAGGCTCTCTTACAAAACCCATTTTGGCTGGCAATCTGAACTTGGCACCACTTAAAGTTACTCCAGCTAGCAAGTTCATACCATCGTCTTTAATTGCATAAACTATAACATTTCCATTGGGTGAAATACTAGGAGATTCATCTAATTGTGCGTTAGTTAATGGTCTTATAAAATTTTCATTAAAATATTTTATTGCTATTTGAAAGTTTATATTTTCTCTATGAACAAATATAAATCCCTCATTATTTGGTAAATATGAGCCTTTAGCATTGTAGTTTCCATCAAATGTTATTCTTTTGGGTTTTGCATTAAATCGTCTCAAGTCAATTTCATATAATTGAGGAGATCCTGATCTTCCTGATGTAAACATAATTTTTGATCCCTTAGGAGACCATGACGACTCAGTATCAATTGAGAAATGATTCGTTAGTCTAGTTAAATTTCTATTTTTTAAATTTAGTATGTATATTTCTGCATTTCCATCTTGATACATTGTCAATGAAAGAAATTTACCATCAGGCGACCAAGAAGGAGAGCTTATTTGAGATGAATTTTCTATTGCAAGCTCTCTTTTACCAGTTGCTATATCTTGAATAAAAACTTTTGCCATTCCTGTTTCAAATGATACGTATGCTACCTTTTTTGAATCTGGAGACCATGATGGCGAAATAATAGGATCATCACTCTGTAACAGTATTTGTTCATTACTTCCATCAGCATCTGCAACCATAAGGTTGAAGTTCTTATTCTCAGTTACATAAAGAATTTTTGTTGAGAATATTCCCTTTATACCAGTTATTTCTTCATAAATGCCATCACTTACATAATGGCCTAACTGTCTGTTTTTGTTTGGAATACCGTAAACAGTTGAAGTCCTTATTTTTTTTCCTTTATTAATATCAAATATCTCATAAACAACTGAAATGTTTATGCTCTCTTTTACAACTTTTCCAATAACTAAATAATCAATATTTAAGATTTTAAAATCATTAAATATAACTTCAGTTTCATTAGTTGGTATAGAGAGTAAATCTTCTTTTACAAATAAATTAAACTCTCCTGATCTCATTAAATTATTTTTTATAATTACATCAATATCGTTCGAAATTTTTTGATCACCTTCAAATTTTAAAATAGCAACTCTGTAAGGATCTTCAGTACCTTGAGTAATTTCAAGGATCAGTTCTGATGAAAGCAAATTAGAAAATACTAGTATTAATAATATTTTTTTCATGTCGGATTAAATGTAATCACTACACTTTTAAAATTTGAATTATATAAACTATATGGAATGTCACTAAAGAAACTAAAAGTTTCAACTCTTTGAACAGCTTTTAAAGCTGAATTATCAAATCTTAAATTTCCACTACTTCTAATCAAATTAACATTAATAATTCTTCCATTTTTATTAATTGACAATCTAAGGTCACAAACTAAGCCATCCTGAATATTTATTGGCTTACGCCAGGCTGATTGAATGCTGCTTATAATAAGAGAGCTGTATTGTTCTACTTGATTATTTTGTGATTCTTTTGATATTAATTTATCTTCGGCAATTAAGTCATTTAAGCTGACAGTTGGTATGAAAGAATCAAATGAAATAGTTTTATCAGGAATTATCTCACTCAATGAATTATCAATTTTAGTTTCATTTGGTTCTAATGTTTGATTAACTTGCTCTTTTGCTATAACTCTTTCTTCAAAAAGTAGATTTACCTCAATTGGCTTACTCAATACCGAGGTTTGTTTAGATTCATTATAAAAAAAACCGAGAAGATATAGAATAATTGAAGCATGAATTATAAAAGATATAAATGAAGCCTCTAAATATATTTGATTAATTTTCATAGCCACTTGTTACAATTCCAACTTTAGTAATACCTACGCTTTGAACAGATGCCATGGCTTTTGCCACAAAATCAAACGCAACATTTCTGTCACTTTGAAAAACTACTTCAATATCAGGGTTTGCTTTAAAGATTACTTCAGACTTTCTCTTTAATTCATTTAAATCAATAGGCAACGATTCCTCTCCAACATTAATAAAATAATTTCCATTTTTATCAATTGATATTACAAGCGGTTCATTTTGAACACTCATTTTAGTTGTATCAGTTTGAGGTAAATCAACCTCCACGCCTTGAATCAACAAAGGTGACAAAACCATAAAAATAATCAACAAAACCAGCATAACGTCGATATACGGAACTACATTTATTTCTGCTTTAAGATTTTTCTTTTTTGCTAGTCTGAATATCATTATTTTTTATCAATTGACTGTTTATAAAAAATACTTGCTAACTCCTCTGCAAAAATTAATGTTCCTTGACTGATAGTTTCTGATTCAGATGTAAACTTATTAAAAGCCACTACTGCTGGTATAGCAGCAAATAGTCCCATGCCAGTTGCAATCAATGCCTCTGATATTCCTGGTGCTACAGCATTTATAGTAGCTTGAGTGGCATCTGAAAGTCCCATAAATGATGTCATTATCCCCCAAACTGTCCCGAGCAAGCCAATGTATGGACTGACAGATCCAACGTTTGCTAAAAAAGATAAATGCTTGTTCATTTCTTCTTCATCAGAAGCTATAGAAACCCTCATAGAGCGATTAATACTCTCTAGATCTAATTCAGAAATGTTTTCTCCAATCTTAATTGAATTAAATTCTTTAAAAGAGTTTTTAAATAAGTTTCTTGCCCCATATAAATTTTCATCTTTCAATACCTCGTTATACAAAACATCTAAATCTTTTCCACTCCAAAAAATTCTTAAAAATTTATCATTGGCGTTTTTTACTTTTCTAAAAAAATTGTATCTTTCTACAATTATTATCCAAGAGAGGATTGAGGCAATAAAAAGAATTAACATTACTATTTTGACTACAATTCCTGCCTCTAAAATAAGATTTAATACTGATATATCATCCATAACACTATCCTAGTCAAAAATTAATAATAAATCATCAGGAAACCTTTTTGGTTTCTTCGATGAAAGATTTAAAAAACAAACCTCTACCTCACCATTGACAAATTCTTCACCAGAGATTTTATCAATCACTTTTTGATAGAAAATCATTCTTGCAGCAGATTTTTTTTCTACATTTGACTGGACAACTATATAATTACCAAGCTCAGCAGCTTTTGAGTAATTAATTTTGATACTTTTTACTACAAATGCTAAATCTTTTTCTCTTAATTTATTTTGAGAAATATTTGCATAGGATAGAAATTCAGATCTTGATCTTTCGAAATACTTTAAGTAATTCGCATAATATACAACTCCTTGAAAATCTGTATCTTCAACATATATTTTAAATTCCATATCTTTACACTTGATAATTTTTTTCATGCAGCTCAATATCCTCCTGAAATAACTCAAGTATTATCTGAATAAAATCTGGCCATAAAAGGTCTACAGTAACAAGGTCGTTCTTAATATTATTATTAATAGAGTTTGCTAATATTCGAACTTTAATGGGTCTATTATTAAATTTATACACAAGTGCGGGTCTTAAACCCTCTTGATTCGATGATGCGAGAACTTGCTCCCACCAATCAGATCTAGGTTCTGCACCAGCTCCATATGCCTTACACTCGATACACCATTTTCCAAGCATGAGATCAGGTAACTCCTTTGTGCGGGTCTGCTCTAAGATTCTTTTAACTGGATTCTTTAGGTTAAGGTCATTTATCAATGCATTAGCAATTTGTCGTTCAAATGCAGCACCTTTATTTCTTGAATTAACTGACAAAATTTATTCCTTTATCTCAAAATTTTCTGGGAATTCTGCATTAGTGTGAACTTCTTGGACATCATCAAGATCATCCATAAACTCCATAATATTTAAGACTTTTTCAGACATGTCTTGATCAAGGTCCACAAGTGTATCAGCTCGTAAGCTTAGTTCAGCATTTAAATATTGGATATCATTCTCTTTGAAGAAATCAATAACCTTGTTAAATTGATTTGGATCTGTTGTTACTTCAAAGAAATCATCTTCTTCTGAAAAATCTTGTGCTCCAGACTCAATAACACTCTCCATAAGCTTTTCTTCTGGGTAATCCTTATTTATATGGATTACTCCAAGTTTTTTAAATAAATATGAAACAGATCCATCAGTTCCAAGATTACCTCCAAACTTTGAGAATGCATGCCTAACATCTGAAACAGTCCTATTTCTATTATCTGTCATAGTTTCTACAAGGATAGCAACTCCTCCTGGACCATATCCTTCAAATATTATTTCTTCTAATTCTCCAGTTTCTCCTGTACCTGAGCCTTTTTCTATAGCTCTTTTAATAGTGTCTTTAGGCATATTTGCAGTATTTGCCTTTTCAAGAGCTAGTCTCAATCTTGGATTATCATTTGGATCAGGGCCATCCTTCGCTGCAACAGTAATTTCTCTTATCACCTTGGTCCAAACCTTTCCTCGTGATGCGTCTTGTCTAGCTTTTCTATGTTTTATGTTTGCCCATTTTGAATGACCAGCCATTAACTATTCTTCCTTATGTGTACTATTTATTTTAAGTTCATCAAGCTGATCTTTATCAACCTTGCTTGGAGCATCTGTTAATAGACATGTTGCACTTTGAGTTTTAGGGAATGCGATAACATCTCTTATGTTTGTTGTATTTGTTACCAGCATAACAATTCTATCTAATCCAAATGCGATACCACCATGAGGTGGACAACCTGAGGACAAAGCCTTTAAAAGGAAACCAAACTTACTCTCAGCTTCTTTCTTTGAAATATTAAGAATTTCAAAAATTGCTTCTTGCATACTTTTATCATAAATTCTTAAAGATCCTCCACCTATTTCATATCCGTTCAAAACAACATCATATGCATATGCAAGAACATCATTTGGATTTTCTAAAAGTTCTTTCTTTGATGCTTTAGGTAAAGTAAATGGATGATGAAGCGGTGTAAGACTTCCTTCGGCATTTAATTCAAACATTGGAAAATTCACTATCCAACAAGGAGCCCACTTTGAGACATATAAATCTAAATCATGTCCCAATTTTTTTATAAGGCTACTCATTGATAAGTTAACAACAGATTCACTTCCAGCTCCAAAAAAGATTAAATCATCTGTTTTCACTTCAAGACTTTTAAAAATATTTTGAATTGTTTTTTTATTTAAAAACTTCAATATGGGAGACTGAATGCCATTCTCAAGATCTCTAACATCATTAATCTTTATGTAAGCAAGCCCTTTTGCACCCAACTTAGATACAAATTTTGTATAGTCATCAATTTGACCTCTTGACATTTTATTTCCGTTTGGCACTTTTAAAGCAACCACTCTTGATCCTTCCTTTTTAGCAGGATCAGAGAATACTTTGAATTCCTCATTCATAACAAGATCTGATATTTCTTTGAGCTTTAGGGGAATCCTTAAATCTGGTTTATCACAACCATATTCCTCCATAGCGTCATGCCAATCAATCACCTCAAATTTATCAAGTTTTTCTCCACAAAATTCTTTAATTACATCTTTAATCATCTTTTCGCTAAGCTTCATGATTTCTTCCTGATTAATGAAAGATGCCTCAATATCAATTTGAGTAAATTCTGGTTGTCTATCTGCCCTCAAATCCTCATCTCTAAAACATCGTGCAATTTGATAATATTTATCTAAACCGCCAATCATCAAGAGTTGTTTAAATAATTGAGGTGATTGAGGTAATGCATAAAAACTACCTGGTTGAACTCTGCTTGGTAAAATATAATCTCTGGCGCCTTCTGGAGTAGCCTTAGTTAAAATTGGTGTTTCAATCTCATGAAATTCATTTTTATCAAGGTAGTTTCTAATTAAAGAAGTAATTTTTGATCTTTTAATAATTCGTTCATTCATTTCTGGGCGTCTAAGGTCAAGTACCCTATTCTTTAATCTTACATCTTCATTAACTTCTTGATATTCGTCTATTGGAAAAACTGGAGTGTTTGCCTTGCTGAGGATATTGATATTAGAGACCTCTATCTCAATTTCACCAGTTTGCATATTTTTATTTATTGTTCCTTCAAGTCTATTTCTTACAACACCTTCTATCTGAACAACAAATTCGTTTCTTATTGATTCTGCTAATTGAAATGATTCTTTGTTATCAGGATTCACAACAGCTTGGCATATACCTTTTATATCCCTAACGTCTAAAAAAATTACTCCTCCATGATCTCTTCTTCTATGTATCCATCCACAAATAGTAACCTTCTCTTTGAGATTAGATGATGTAATTTCACCACAATAATGAGATTTCATGATATTTCCCTATTCACTTCTTAATTTTATCTTGTTTAGACCCTTTCTTGGAGTCTGTTTTGGAAGTTTCTTTTGTTTTGTCATTTTTTGCACCATCACTTGAGGCTATATTCTTTTTTTTGCCTGTTTTAAAGTCTGTTTCATACCACCCACCACCTTTGAGCCTAAAAGAAGGTGCTGAGATTTGCTTCTTAAGGCCTTTCTTGTTGCATTTTGGGCAAATCTCTTTTGGTTTATCATTAATTTTTTGAATTATCTCAATTTCATGTTCACATTTAGAACATTTGTAGTCATAAATCGGCATAAGTCCTCAAAAAAAGATAAAATTATAAACTATGTTATTTTCAAAGCTACTATTACCTACTCTTAAGGATGCTCCCCAAGAAGCAGAAGTTGTGAGTCACAAATTAATGCTTCGTTCAGGAATGATACGTAAAGTTGCTTCAGGTATCTATACTTGGCTACCACTAGGCTTAAAAGTTCTAAAAAAAGTTGAAAATATTGTAAGAGAAGAAATGGATAATTCTGGTGCTCAAGAGGTGTTTATGCCAATGGTTCAGCCAAGGGAATTATGGGAAGAAACAAAAAGATGGGAAAAAATGGGTCCTGAATTACTTAGAATCAAAGATAGGCATGATAGAGATTTTTGTTTAGGTCCCACACACGAAGAAGTTATTACTGACATTATTAGGGATAATGTGAAAAGCTACAGAGAACTTCCATTAAATATTTATCAGATTCAAACTAAATTTAGAGACGAGGTTAGACCTAGATATGGAATTATGCGGGGAAGAGAGTTTTTAATGAAAGATTCTTACAGCTTTAATATCGATGAGGAGTCTTTACAGGAAACATATTTAATTATGAGGGAGACTTACAAAAAAGTTCTTGAAAGAATAGGACTTGAATACAAAATTTCTGCTGCCGACTCTGGAGCCATTGGTGGAGATAGTTCTGAGGAATTTCATGTGCTTGCTGAAAATGGTGAAGATACTATTGCCATAAGTGATTCATCTGAATTTGCAATCAATACTGAGCTTCTTTTAAAAGATGGAGAAGATATAAGCACACTTGAAGGTAAGCCTTCTCCAGATGGCAATGGAACAATTCAAATAAGGAAAGGAATTGAGGTTGGTCATATTTTTAAACTTGGAAAGTTATATGCAGAATCAATGAAAACAAGTGTTCTGAATTCTGATGGAAATGCTTCAACATTATATATGGGCTGTTATGGAATTGGGGTTTCAAGACTTGTTGCAGCAGCAATTGAACAAAATCATGACGAAAAAGGTATTATTTGGCCTCATAGTATTGCACCCTTTGACATAAATATTATTTCCATTGGATATGATAAGAATAAAGACATTGCTAAAGCATCAAAAGCTTTATACAAAGAACTTTCAGAAATGAATTATTCTGTTCTGCTAGATGATAGAAAAGATGGATACGGAGTAAAAATAAAAGATTCAGAACTCATAGGAATACCTCTCAATATTGTAATAGGTAAAAAATTTACTGAAAATAATGAAGTTGAGCTCATAGGAAGAAACGGCGAAATTTCATCAAACTCAATTGAAGATATTAAAACAATACTTGAGTTCTTTAAAAATTAATTAAAAAAATTTTCTTTTATAGTTTTGTCTAAATTTATTAACCCAAATTGGAAATCATCTAGGACCTTTAACATTTTCTTATCATTTTTATATAAATTTTCATTAGTAAAATCTTCTAATAGAATACTAATGTCTTTTTTGATAGAAGGAGATTTTGGCAAAAATCTCTGGACTTCTAAAAGTTTATTAACACAATACTTCAAGGATCTAGGAAATAATTTTTCCATTATCATAAATCTAAGTACAATCTCTTGGTTAAGATTATCTTTATTGATCAATTTAAAGGATTCAAATCCATTGATCGACCTTAAAACACTACTCCATTGTAAATTTTGATAATATTTATTTACGTAATTTTCTTTCCTAAGAATTTGATCTTCAATTATTCTTGATAACATATCTGCTCTTTCAATAAATCTTCCTAGCTTGATGAAATTAAAAACATCATTCCTTTGCATCCCATCAGTAATAATTGCAAAAAATCTTTGAGAATTTCTAATTATTCTATAAAGATCTTCGCTATGTGGCTTATGTTTGCTATTGAAATCTATATAAAGATTATTAAATTGCTCCCAGGCAGACTTTGGTAACATCGTCAGAAGGTATCTAGAATTCATCTTTGCCATTTCAATAGAGTATTTTATTGATGAGGGATTACTTTCATCCTGAATGAGAAAGTAATATACATTTTCTTTTGTGTTCTTTTTTTTAAAATCATTAATATGTCCCGTTATTTTAATTAAATGCTTTAAATCATCTGATCCTTCATAGGGGATGTCTAGAAGTAAATCTGAGTTAACATTTATAAGTCTTGATGTATTTTCAATTCTTTCGATATATCTTGAAAGCCAGTAGGTTTTTTCTGCAATACTTGCAAGCATTTTAATTAACTATCCAGGTATCTTTACTCCCACCACCTTGAGATGAATTTACAATGGTAGACCCTTTTTTAAGAGCGACTCTAGTTAAACCACCATTAGTCACAAAAGTATCATTGCCAGATAGAATAAATGGTCTTAGATCAATGTGTCGTGGTTGAATGGAAGTTTTGATTAAAGTAGGGCTAGTAGAAAGTTTAATTAGAGGTTGAGCTACAAAATTTCTTGGATTATCTATTATTTTTTGTTTATATTCTTCTAATTCTTTCTTTGAAGCATTGGGTCCTATAAGAATCCCATATCCTCCAGACTCATTTACTGGTTTAAGGACAAGTTTTTTAATGTTGTCTAGTACGTATTTCTTATCTTTATCAAATGCGCATAAATAAGTTTTAACTTGGGAAAGTTTTGGTGTCTCATTTAAATAAAACTCTATCATCTTTGGAACAAATGCGTATACAGCTTTATCATCAGCAACACCGGATCCCGGAGCATTTACAATAGCTACTTTTTTTTCTTTCCAAGAGTTAATCAATCCAGGTAATCCAAGTGTTGAATCCTTAATCCATACATTTGGGTCTAGATAGTCATCATTTATCCTTCTATAGATTACATCAATTTTTTTCTTTCCTGATATAGTTTTCATGTAGACATAATTATCATCAGATAAGCATAGGTCAGAGGATTCAACAAGAACAATTCCCATTTGTTGTGCTAGATACGCATGCTCAAAATATGCAGAATTAAAAACACCTGGACTTAAAATAACAATTGTTTTTTTCTTATCTTTTGAATAACTTGCATCGGATAAACATTTATAGAGTTGAGAAGTATAATCGTCTACTGGCGATACTTTATAATTGTTAAATAATTCTGTTACTACTTTCTTCATTACATTTCTATTTTCAAGCATATATGCAACACCTGAAGGAACCCTTAAATTATCCTCTAGAACATAAAACTTGCCTGTATGATCTTTAATAAGGTCAGTACCTGAAATATGTGCCCAAATTTTATTTTTGGGAATTACTCCTTTGCATTCCTCTAAAAAATTTGGTGAATCTAAAATTAAAGATTTTAGAATAGGATTTTTATTTAAAAATTCTTGTTTATGGTAGACATCATGAATGAATAAGTTTATTGCCATGATTCTTTGAATTAATCCTTCCTTTACTTTAATCCATTCTTTTTCTTTAATAATTCTGGGAATTAAGTCTAAAGGCCATTCTCTATCAATTAACTTATTATCATCATAAACTCTAAATGTAACTCCCATTGTACGGATTATTGAGTCACGCACTTTGGCCAATAATTTTTTTTTGTTTGAACTTAAACTGTCAAAGAATTGAAATGATTTATGATAATCTTTACGAGGAGCATTCTTACTATTTAAGTATTCATCATAAAAAAAACTAGATTTATTTTTTTTTGTTTCCATATTACTCGATACCAATTGATAGCAAGACAAAGCATAGTAATATGTTCCATCGGTTCAAACTAACTTCTGTCTTTTATCAAAGATGAACCAGAAACTAACTTTAACAAATAGAAATAATAAAGATAATTATTATTATGTATTTTTTTATTATATAAATATAGAATATTCCATTCTAATAATTTTTTTTAATATGACATATTGTGTGGGAATGAAAATGGACGATGGCATTGTTATGGTGTCAGACTCAAGAACAAATGCAGGATTAGATAATGTTTCCACTTACAAAAAAATGTTTACTTACTCGGTTGGCGATAGGTCAATAATTATTATCACTTCTGGTAATTTATCAACATCTCAGCATGTATATAAAACTCTTGAAAATGATATAAATTCATCAAATCCTAAAAATAGTTTAAATCTCTGTAAAAACTTTGATGAAATTGCAAATTATGTTGGTGAAATATCACTAAATCATTCCAAAACTGATGGTATTTCGATCAATACACATCTAGGTTCTAACTTTATAATTGGTGGTCAAATTAGCGGGCAAGAGCATGCTCTTATGATGGTTTACCCAGTTGGGAATTATATTCGTGCCTCTGAGATTAAACCCTTTTTTCAACTAGGTGAAACAAAATATGGGAAACCTATACTAGATAGACTTATTAGAAACGAAACCTCTTTAGGTGATGCGGCAAGATGTGCTTTGGTCTCGTTTGACTCAACAATGAAAAGTGATCTTACTGTTGGGCCACCTATTGACCTAGTAGTGTATAAGAAAGATTCTATTCAAATTTCACTAGAGGAACACCTTCAATTTAAAACACCATTTTTTTCAGATCTTTCCAGTAAGTGGTCAGAGGGTTTAAGAAATCTATTTAAAGAATTACCCAAATTTGATTGGGAAAAATAAATCTTAATGAAGTTTATAAATTTTTTAATCATATCAATGGTTAGCTTTCAATCTTTTAGTACCGAATTATCAATCGGCTCAATTGAAGAAATTTATCTGAAAAGTGGAACTAATGAACGAAGAATTCAAATTTACTATCCTTACTCAAAAAATGTCAATAATAAGACAAAGTTCATTATTATGAATGATGGTGAGGAGTTATTTTCAGAGAATGATTCTTGGAATGGAAAGGCATGGAATATTGATGAAACATTCAAAGAATTAAAAACTCAAAAAGAAAATCTTAACCTTGTAATTATTGCAATCGATAGTGCTAAGAGAATTAATGGGAATATTTTGGATGAAACAAGGAGGTACGCAGAATACTTTCCAAAAGAATCCATAAAATATATAGATGGAAATTTGAAAAGATCGATTTATTCTAATTTTATTGATTCTCAAAAATTTAATTATCAAGATTTTGTTATTAATAAAGTTATTCCCTCTATCGAGAAAAAATTTGATACAAAGCTTAATAAGGATAACCTCGGCATTATTGGTGCAAGTATGGGTGGGCTCTCCGCTTTAAATATGTCAATTGAAAATCCTGAAATCTTTGGATTTGTTGGCTGCATTTCTACACACTGGGTTGGAATAAAAATAAGTGAATATTTAATTCTTCCGTTTAGAATGAAAATCAGTGGTGATGAATCTACCACCAAAGCTATTAAGAAATATATTAAAGATAATGTAAGTAAGTTATCTTCACAAAAACTATATTTTGATCATGGAACAGTTGGCTTAGACTCACTTTATGAGAACCCACAAAATGAAATAAATAAAATTCTGTTAGGCTCTCAAATAAATTTTATATATGAGGTACACCCAAATCACGACCACGAACCAAAATTTTTTGGACAAAGGTTTAAAAATATACTTTTAAACTTTACTGATAATTAAGCAATTCGTTTTATTATTGTTGCGTTTGCTGTACCACCACCTTCACAAATGGCTTGAAGAGCATAATTTCCTTCTCTTCTTTCTAATTCATGTAGCATAGTAGTCATTAGCTTTGCCCCTGTTGCACCAAGAGGATGTCCGAGCGCCATTGCACCACCATTGACATTTAATTTGCTTCTATCTGCCTTTAGTTCTTCAGCCCATGCTAGAGGAACTGGAGCAAATGCTTCATTGACTTCATATATATCCATATCATCAATGCTGAGTTTAGCAATATCTAAAGCCTTATGAGATGCGGGTATTGGACCAGTCAACATAAATACAGGATCATCTCCAACAACAGAAATAGATACTATTTCTGCCCTTGGGTTAGATTTGATCTTTTTTAGTCCTGCGTCATTGCAAATAAGAACAGCTGCAGCTCCATCTGTGATTTGACTGGCATTACCAGCGGTAATTTTGCCACCTTCAGTTACTGGGTTCAATCCTGCTAATTTATCAAGACTAGCATCAAATCTAATACCTTCATCTGCCATTACTAAATCGTTAATGCCTTCAGCATTTTTACCTTCGACAGGTAGAATTTCTTTATCAAAATATTTTGATTCTGATGCTTGAGCTGCCTTTTGATGACTTTCCAAAGCAAATTGATCTAGATCTTCACGAGAAAGATTCCATTTATCAGCTACTAGTTCTGCGCCTGTAAATTGAGAGAAAAATATATCTGGGTATCTTTCTTTCATTCCTTCAGAATCAAACGGTAGCCCGTGTCCTGCATTATATCCATCTGTAACTGCTGCACCGATAGGTACCATAGACATTACTTCAACACCTCCACCAATAACAATATCTTGAGTACCAGACATTACAGCCTGAATTGCAAAGTGAATTGCTTGTTGAGATGAACCACATTGTCTATCAACAGAAGTTCCAGGAACAGATTCAGGAAAAGACGAAGACAAGACTGCATTTCTAGCTACGTTTCCTGATTGTGCCCCAACCTGATCAACACAGCCAAAAATTACATCGTCTACAAGCACAGGATCAATATCTAATCTCGTTACTAGTTCATCTAGAACCCTTGCTCCAAGATCAGCCGGGTGCCATAGACTCAATCTTCCATCTCTTTTACCACCAGCTGTTCTTACTGCTTCAACAATATATGCTTTCTCTGCCATAAAAAAATCCTACTAAAATTAATTAATAGGATTTATTGTATCAAAAATTTATTTAGATTTACTTGAAATGTAAGAAGATCTTATTTCTTTTACAAGTTTGTCTCTAACTTTTGCATTTTCTTTTAGGAAAGTACTAGCTTTTACCTTACCTTGTCCAATACTCTCACCATCTAATTTATAAAAAGCACCTGATTTATCAACCAAACCAAGTTTGTGACCAAAGTCTAATATTTCACCTTCCTGGTTGATTCCTTGTCCATACATAATCTGGAACTCTGCTTGTTTAAAAGGAGGAGATACTTTGTTTTTGACAACTTTAACTCTTGTTTCGTTACCCATTACTTCGTCTCCCTCTTTTACAGAACCAATTCTTCTAATATCTAATCTTACTGAAGAATAGAACTTTAAAGCATTACCACCAGTAGTTGTTTCAGGACTGCCAAACATAACACCAATTTTCATTCTTATTTGATTAATAAAAACAACAGTGGCGCCAGACCTTTGAATGTTACCTGTAATTTTTCTAAGGGCTTGTGACATTAATCTAGCTTGAAGGCCAACATGATGGTCTCCCATCTCTCCTTCAATTTCTGCTCTTGGAACCAATGCTGCAACGGAATCGATAATTACCAAATCTACGCTCTTAGATTTGACTAACATATCTGCAACTTCTAATGCCTGTTCTCCAGTATCAGGTTGTGACAATAGCAATTCATCTACATTGACACCTAATTTTTCAGCATATTGTGGGTCTAAAGCATGTTCAGCATCAATAAAGGCACAAGTTCCTCCTTCTTTTTGACATTGAGCAATTATTTGAAGTGTCAGGGTAGTTTTACCAGAAGACTCAGGTCCATAAATTTCTGTAACTCTCCCTTTTGGAATTCCTCCTATTCCAAGTGCAATATCAAGACCAAGTGATCCTGTTGAAATTGAGGGGATATCAAGATTTTCTCGATCGCCCATTCTCATTACTGTTCCTTTACCAAAATGATCGTCAATACTTGCAATAGTATCTTTTAATGATTTTGAAGTAGTATCTTTCGATTTAGGCATAATTAACTCCTTAATTTACTGTATATTTATACAGTATATAGTATTTTTCTATTTTTTTAAACAGTTTTGTGTAAATTTAAAAATTAGTAAGCTAAAATTCAGTCTTCTCAACTAATTATGACATACGTAGTAACAGAATCATGCATTAAATGTAAATACACTGATTGTGTTGAAGTATGTCCTGTTGATTGTTTTTACGAAGGTCCAGAATTCCTTGTCATACATCCAGATGAATGCATTGACTGTGGTTTATGCGAGCCTGAATGCCCTATTGAAGCTATTTATGCAGATGACGAATTACCGTCAGATCAAATAGAATTCATAGAGATCAATCTCAGGCTTTCTGAAGTTTATGAAAATATAACAGAAGCGAAAGAACCATTACCAGAGGCTGAGAAATATAAAGATATTAAAGGTAAAAAGGAATTTTTATAAAAGAAGATTAACTATTTCTGCAAGATCCAATAACCCAGCAGAAAAAATTAATCCACCAAAAAATATTAGCATTGATTTTCCATATTTCTCATATGCTTTATTAATAATCCTGGGCATAATTATTAAAGCTATTAACATTCCAATAGCAAAAGGAAGTAATACATCAATATTAAGATTCGATATACTGCCAATAATATAAGGATAAATACCAACGGCTAACAAAAATGCGCTGCCAGATATTCCTGGAAAAAGTAAAAATGTGCATGCAAAAAAACCAAATATAATTTGCGCACCTACAGAGGGTGTAAATGGACCATCAGGTGGATATGATCCGGTTATGTAAAAGCCACTTAGCAAAAAACCAATAAAAATTGCAAGAAAAACATTTAAGTAAAAAGTTTTGCCTTTATTAATATTTTCTTTTAAGTAAGTATTTATTAACAAAAAAATGCCGTATCCAATCATTATAAAAGCTATAAAAATGTTAAATGTTTGAGTAAAGTTCGTGTATAAGAAGTTAACAAGCGAAGAAAATAAAAATACACTTAATACCATCCCAACAAATAATGGAATAATTAAATTTAAATCTCTAAATTTCGTCAAAAAATTTAGAATCTTTTCATAGACTCCAAACATTAATGCTACAGTCGCACCAGATATACCTGGTAACAATTCAGATATGCCAATAAAGACACCTGCTGTAAAGTATTTAAGTTGATCTTTCATACATCATTTCCATCTTCTGATTTTCCTGCAAGCATTGGAACAAATGATACATCATCAAATTCTTCTTCATTTATTTCATCATTATTGATTTTAGTTATAACATTCAATTTCTGAGAAGCCCCACCAACGGGAATTACTAGCTTTGCATCATTACTTAAAACAGAAACTAAATCGTTAGGATACTCTCTTGGAGCAGCAGCACATAAAATACCATCATATTTTTTTTCTTTTTCCCAATCTTGATATCCATCACCATGCCTAAATAACACATTATTAATTTTTAATTGAGATAAATTCTCTTTTGATTTTTGAACAAGTGGTTTTATTCGCTCAATTGCATCAACATTTTCACTAAAAAAAGATAGTACTGCTGATTGATATCCACAACCTGATCCAAGTTCAAGTAGATTTTCAAATATTTTGCCTCTCGAATTTGTATGAGAAATTAATAATTCAGTCATTCTTGCAACTATATATGGCTGAGAAATTGTTTGCTTATAACCAATAGTCAATGATCTATTTTCATAGGCTCTCGACCAAAGAGCTTCGTCAAGAAAAATATGTCTTGGCACTTGTGAAATCGCATCGAGAACTCTGAAATCTTTTATCCCTAAATCCAGAAGTGTTTCAATCATTTCCTCTCTAACCCTTCTAAAAGTAAATCCAGAGTTACTCATTTATTATCTCAGAAAGATTATCAATAAATTCAGATGAGCCTAGACTATAGTCGAGTACAGATATAGAAACATATCCATCCATAACAGCTTCTGCATCAGTAACATAATCACCTTTAATAGGCTCGCCTGATAGGTTATATCGATATCTGTAAGTTTCTTTTGATAGGGATTGATCTTCTATCTTTATAGGTTTGGCTGGAACGTCTCTTTTAGATAATCCTGTTGCCTTAACTCCTTTATATTCATCTTCAGAAATATCTGGAAAGTTTATGTTGATTACTTTTCCAGAATAAGTTTCACTAAATTTAATAATTTTATTAATTAACTCAAGCGATTTTTTTGTTATAAAGCTTATATCCTTAGCATCATAAGAAGCAACAGATATAGCAATTGGTGGATACTTTAAATTCCTTCCTCCAACAGCAGCTCCAACTGTTCCTGAATATAAAACGTCATTACCAATATTGGCTCCATGATTAATACCTGATATAACAATATCAAATTCAAAATCTACTATACTTAATAATCCTAAATATGTGCAATCAGCCGGGGTTCCATCTACTGCATAGATCTTATCATCAACTTTCATAACCTCAATCTCACTTAGGTAAGAAATAGCAGCACTCATACCACTGCAATTATTTTTTGGAGCGACTATCCACACATCATGATCTTTTGATAGTTCGTCATACATGCACTGAATATTATGGGCTTTATATCCATCATCATTTGTAAGCAATATTTTCATGATAGGTCCTTTAAATTTACTATACTTTGAACTGATATAGCTTCATTATTTCCAATAATTCCAATTTTTTCTGATGTGGTAGCTTTTAAGCCAATTTTTTTTATAGGAACTTTTAATATTGCAGACAAATTTTCTAAAATTTTTTCTCTGTGCGGATGAATTTTAGGATTTTCACAAATAATTGTTGTATCAATATTATAAATTTCTAAATCCATTTTATTTAATTCATTTAGGCAGTGTTCAATGATAAGCGTACTATCTAAATTCTTATTTTTATTATCTTGATCTGAAAAAAACATCCCAATGTCACCCAACCCGGCAGCACCCAATATTGAATCAGCAATTGAATGGAGTAATACGTCTCCATCAGAATGAGCTACAATCTTGTAATTACATGTAATTTTATATCCGCCCAAAATAATCCCATCTCCTGGTTCATATTTGTGAAGGTCATAACCAATACCACTTCTTGTAAGAAAATTATTGAGAATTTCTATATCAGCTTTCTCTGTTACTTTTATATTCGATCTATCTCCAAGAATCTTAGATAATTTAAGATTTGAATATTCAATGGCAAATGATTCATCAGGACAATCTAAATTATTATCGATACAGCTTTGTATAGATTTTTTTAAGTCTTTGAAATTACATATTTGAGGAGTTTGAACTAAATTAAATTTAGACTTATCTAATGTTCTATCGTCTTCCCTAATTGAATCATAAACAGGAGTATATAGATATGAACAACTCGACTTTGAATGAACAATATCTTCAAAAAGTCTTGCAATATCATTTTCGGAAACATTTGGTCGAGCTGCATCATGCGTAATTACAAATTCATAATCATCTTCAATCGAGTTAAGAGCATTAAAAATTGATTCTTGTCGAGTCAATCCTCCAATAATATATTCAATTTTTTTGCAATTATAAAAGTTCTGGCTTTTTATAAGCTCATCTCCATCAGAAATTGCGATTACTATCTTAGAAATATATTTTGAATCTATAAAAGGCTTTACAGCATTTTCAATAATAGATCTTCCGTTAATTTTGACATACTGCTTGGGCAAATCACCATCAAATCTTTTTCCAATTCCTGCAGCCGCAATTATTGCCAATAAACTATTTTCTTTCATCGTCTTTTTTTTCTTCTTCAAAAGATATAAATTCTTCCTCAGGATAAGTTAAGTTTAGCTTCTCTCTAGCAAAATTCTCCACATGATCATTTGAATTTTGGGCATTCTTAATCTCAAATTCAAGAATTTCATTTTCTTTTTTAATGGCTTCATTTTTTAATCTTTGTGCAGTATTTTCTATTACAAGAGCATCTCTATTGGAGTAATTATTTTCACCAAAAAAATTGCTGTTTAATAAAAAGATAATTATTAAAACCAACAATAAATAGAATAAATAATTTAGTTTATTCATTTAACAAAATATCATTGCTTTTATTTTCAATCCAAAGCAATCTATTATATTTTGCAATTCTGTCAGACCTGCAAGGTGCTCCAGTTTTAATTTGTGATGCTCCTAATCCAACAGCTAAATCTGAAATAGTTGTATCCTCAGTTTCTCCAGACCTGTGAGATATAATACATTTATAGCCGTTTTCTCTTGCACATTCAATTGTCCCAAATGTTTCCGATATAGTCCCAACCTGATTAAATTTAATCAAAATTGAATTAGCGAGTTTGTGATTGATGCCTTCTAAAAAAACTTTTTTATTAGTTACAAATAAGTCATCGCCGACAAGCTGACATTTTTCCCCCAATTTATCAGTAACTAGCTTCCAACCCTCTACATCATTTTCATCCATTGCGTCCTCAATAGATGAAATTGGGTATTGTGTAATTAGGTTATCAAGATAATTTGTAAATTCTGCATATGTATATTTTTTATTTTCACCTTTTAAAAAATAATTATTACCATCAAAAAACTCACTTGCAGCACAATCAAGAGCAATGCTCACATCATCTCCTGGGTTAAGTTTTGATGCTTTAATTGATTCAATGATTAATTCTATTGCTTCTTCATTTGAATCTAGATTTGGTGCAAATCCGCCCTCATCACCTACTGCTGTGGAATAATTTTTAGATAATAAAATTTCTTTTAAATTATGATAAATTTCCGTTGACCATTTCATTATCTGAGTAAAATCCTTAGCACCACTCGGTACGATCATGAATTCTTGAATATCAACATTATTATCAGCATGCTCTCCTCCGTTCAAAATATTAAACATTGGCATTGGTATTGAGTATTTATTTGCTTTACCTGTTATATCTTTGTAGATGCTCGAAAAATGCTCATATAAGTTAACTTTTTTATTTTTAGCTGCAACATGAGAGCTTGCTAGGGATATAGCTAATATAGCATTTGCACCCATGGATGATTTATCATCTGTGTCATCATAATCAATTAATATTCTGTCAATTTCAATTTGATTTTCTGATTCTTTTCCAATTAATAAAGGACCTAATTTATTATTAATATTTGAAATAGCATTAAGAACTCCTTTTCCATGATAATTTGAATCACTGTCTCTGAGCTCTAGTGCCTCCTTCGAACCAGTCGATGCTCCACTTGGAACCATTGCTGATGCACATATCCCGTTATCAAGACTTATTTCGCAAGCAATTGTAGGAATGCCTCTAGAATCAAAAACTTGAATAGCATTTACATTCGATATTTTTGACATTGTTATTCGATCTCTAAATTATTTTGACCTTTAACAAAATCATCCAAATCTTTTATTTGATTTAAAAATTCATCTAGATAAGAGAGAGGCAATGCACAAGGTCCGTCACATTTAGCCTCATCAGGATTTGGATGTGCTTCCAGAAAAAGTCCAGCTATTGATTGCGACATACCAGCTTTTGCAAGACTTAAAACATATTCTCTTCTACCACCAGTTGAACTTCCTAAGCCTCCTGGTAATTGAAGTGAATGTGTTACATCAAAAATTACAGGTTTTGATAATTTTTTTAAAATTTGAAAATTTAAAGTATCAACAACCAAATTGTTGTATCCATATGAGTTACCTCTTTCACACAAAGTAATATTTTTATTTCCAGCTGCTTCACATTTTTCAACGACGTTTGACATCTCTTGAGCTGATAAAAATTGAGGTTTCTTAAATTGAATTATGGAAGAAGTTTTTGCAGCTGCACTAACTAGATCGGTTTGTCTTGCAAGGAAAGCAGGTATTTGAATAACCTCACAAATTTCACTAACTGATTCTGCTTGATTAGGCTCGTGAATATCGGTGATTACAGGAATATCATAAGTTTTTGAAATTTCCTCTAATATTTTTAGGCCTTCATCCAAACCTGGCCCCCTGAATGAATTAATAGAGCTCCTGTTAGCTTTGTCAAAAGAGCCTTTAAAAATATAATTAATACCATTTTTATCAGTTACATCCTT
This sequence comes from uncultured SAR86 cluster bacterium, assembly GCA_902547295.1. Taxonomy (GTDB): domain Bacteria; phylum Pseudomonadota; class Gammaproteobacteria; order Magnimaribacterales; family D2472; genus SAR86A. Next base: position 22,095 of record CACCNJ010000008.1, read on the forward strand.
AAATTTTTCAGCTACTTCCATTGCCAAATCTCTTGATTCAAGAACATTCATGCCACCCATGAGGGTCATTTTTTCATTATTATCAATTTTAAAGTCTCTTAATTGCATTTTTACTTTCTTAACGTACTTTTGATATAACTGTTGAAAATAGGATGTCCATCTCTTGGATTGGAGGTAAATTCAGGATGAAATTGACATGCTAAAAACCATTTATGTTTAGGAATCTCAATCATTTCTACTAGCTTACCATCAATAGATGTCCCTACAACATCTAATCCTTTTTTGATCATATCATCTTTATATTTTGGATTTACCTCATATCGATGTCTATGTCTTTCAATGATTTCTGAATTTTTATACATTCTTAATGAATTAGACCCCTTTTTAAGTTTGCATAGCTGGCCACCTAAACGCATTGTTCCACCCAAGTCTGAATTTTTATCTCTTTTTTCTTTTTTGCCAGAAATATCATTCCATTCTGTAATAAGGCCAATAACAGGATGCTTTGTATTTTGATCAAACTCAGTACTGTTTGCACCTTTAAGATTAAGAACATTTCTTGCATATTCTATAATCGCTACTTGCATGCCAAGGCAAATTCCTAAATATGGAATGTTATTTTCTCTAGCATATTTGCAAGCTAAGATCATTCCCTCAATACCTCTTTCACCAAATCCACCAGGAACTAAGACTGCATCTGCATTCTTAAGAGTTTTTTTGATGTTTTTTGAAGAAATGTTTTCGGCTTCAACAAAATTAATATTTACTTTTGCTTTATTTTTTATTCCGGCATGTTCAAGAGCTTCATTTATTGATTTATAGGAATCTTTTAACTCCGTATATTTTCCAACAAATGAAACATTTACTTCCTTCTCGGGCATTAATTTCGCTTTAACAACTCTTTTCCAGTCATTTAGATTTGGCTGTTTAGCCTTAATTTTTAGTTTTTCAATAATGGTTTTATCAACTTTTTGCTTATTTAGTAAAATCGGTACTGAATATACTGTGTCAACATCATGCATTGATATAACGCTTTCATTAGGTACAGAGCAAAAAAGTGCGATCTTCTTTTTTTCATCTTTTGGTAACTCCTGTTCAGATCTACAAACTAATACGTCAGGACTGATTCCTAATGATCTAAGTTCTTTAACAGAATGTTGAGTAGGTTTTGTTTTAAGTTCTCCAGAAGCATTAATAAAAGGGACTAAAGTAAGATGTACAAAAGCCCAAGAAGAATTTGGAAGCTCTAAGGCCATCTGCCGTATTGCCTCAACAAAAGGCTGACTTTCAATATCTCCAACAGTTCCACCAATTTCAACAATGGCAACGTCTTTATTCTGACCGCCCTCTTTTATTCTTCTTTTTATTTCATTTGTTATATGAGGAATTACTTGAACAGTCCCTCCAAGATATTTACCTTTTCTTTCATTACGAATAACGGCTTCATATACTTTACCTGCGGTAAAATTGTTTTTCTTTGAGGCTTGAAATCTCACAAATCTCTCATAATGACCAAGGTCTAAATCAGTTTCAGTTCCATCATTCGTTACAAAAACCTCTCCGTGTTGAAAAGGACTCATCGTTCCGGGATCAACGTTTATATAAGGATCAACTTTTATAAGTGATACTGATAAGCCTCTTGCTTCAAGAAGAGCACCAATTGATGCTGCTGCGATACCCTTGCCGAGTGATGAAACCACTCCTCCAGTGATGAAAATGTACTTAGTTTTGGCCATCATTAAAATTGGTCATGATGGGATATTAGAATAACAGATTAATTTAATGTTTTATATACTTTTTTTACTCGTGATTTCACACTTGTCATCAGATAATAAGAAATAAGATCATTCGAACTAGCTATATTTGTAATTGGTAACTCAGGTGAAAAAAATTCGCACCAATCGCCAACAGAACATTTTTCTATGTTGCTTATATCAATTGTAGTTAAATCCATACTAACTTTTCCAAAAACAGAAGCCATTTCATTATTGATCATTACAGAAGTGCCATCTTTTATGTTTACTGGTAACCCATCTGCATATCCAAGGTAGACTGATGCTATTTTCATATCTTTCTTTGCAATAGCCCTTCCGTCATAGCCAACTTTATCTCCTTTATTGATATTTCTTATGTTCACAATTGGGGATCTTAATGTCATGGCAGTTTTAAGGTCATGGTTTCCAATGTATCCTCCATAAATTCCAATACCACACCTGACCCAATCATATGTTTTATTTGGATAGTTCATAATACATCCAGTGTTAGCAATACTCCTTTCAATTGAATTGTGTAATCTAGTGGAAATATCCTCAAAAATTTTAAATTGATTTTCATTAGAAGGATTTGATGTGTCATTAGAAGATGCTAGATGGGACATTAAAGTAAACTTTTTATCATATAAATATTCTTCATATATTTTCAAAAATTCATCTATATCAAAACCAAGTCTGTTCATGCCTGTATTGAGCTTTAACCATAACCCTTCATAATGATTGCCTTCTTTAAGAATTTGAAATTGCTCTAGATTATGAACAACTAGATCAAATTTATTTTGTATTGAAATATCAAGATCCTCTTTTGAATAAACTCCCTGCATAAGAAGTATTTTTTTACTTGAAAGCTCTCTTATTTTCAAAGCTTCATCAATTCTTACAACTCCAAATCCATCTGAAAGATCCTCAATGTCTTTAACTATGTGTTCAAGGTGATGGCCATAAGCATCAGATTTAATAACAGCCATAAACTTAGAGGAATTGTTGAGTTTATTTTTTAACAATGAAATGTTATCTCTAAATATTTTAGGATCGATTATTAATTCAGAATTTATTGAGGTCATTCAAATGATTCGTAAAAACTGTCGCTAGAAAAGTTTTCAAATCTTGTGAATTCTTTTAAGAAAGTTAAATTAACAGTACCGATTGGTCCATTTCTTTGTTTGCCAATAATTATTTCCGCTTTATTACCCTGCTCAGAATCCTCATTGTAAACTTCGTCTCTGTATATAAATAAGATTACATCTGCATCTTGTTCAATAGCACCTGAATCTCTCAGATCAGCCATTATGGGCCTTTTGTTTGGTCTTTGTTCTACAGCCCTGTTTAATTGAGATAATGCAATAACTGGGACATTTAGCTCTTTTGCTAAAGATTTTAATGATCTAGAAATTTCAGATATTTGATTAACTCTATTTTCAATTGATAGTGGAAGTTGCATTAACTGAAGATAATCTACAACTATCAAAGAAAGGCCATCTTTTTCTGTTCTTGCAAGCCTTCTAGCCTTTGCTCTAAGTTCCATTGGAGATAATATTGAGCTGTCATCTATCCACAGAGGCATATTTTTTAACTTTTCACTTTGTTGTAAAAGGATTCTTAATTCATCATCTTTCAACATCCCAGATCTTACATTTTGCTGATTTAACTTAGTCATTCCAGAAAGTAGTCGTGTCGTAAGAGATTCACCTGGCATCTCTAAACTAAAAATAAGAACAGCTCCATTTGAATCGTCATCTAGCAAGACATTTTCTGCAATGTTCATTGCAAATGATGTTTTACCCATACTAGGCCTACCAGCAACAACAACAAGATCGCCTTTCTGTAATCCTTGAAGTTTATTATCTAAGTCTTTAAAGCCAGTTGATGATCCTATTAAACCGCCAGATTTGTTAGATAGTTCATGAAGTCTGTCCATTGTAGATGGAATTAGTTCTCTCATTGACTGAAGATTTTGATCATTTAGATTTGTTTCATCATTCAAAGCAAAAATCATACTTTCCGCTTTATCTAATAATGATGCTCCATCCTGACCTTGGGGATTAGATATAAGTTCACTAATATCAGAATTTGCCTTCATTAGTTTTCTAGTAATTGATCTTTGCCTAATTATTTCTGCATATGCTTCTAGATTTGCAGCAGATGGAGTTGATGTAGCTAATTCAATTAAATAATCTTTTCCACCAACTTTATTAAGTGAGTTTTTATTATCCAACTTTTCAGATACGGTTAATGGATCTAGAGGTTTATTCTCTTCAACAAGTTCTGACATTGACTGAAATATGATTTGATGATCTTTGCCATCAAAATCATTTTCTTTTATTACTTGTATCACAGTATCAAATCTATGAGTTTCCAACATCAAGCCGCCTAAAACAGCTCTTTCAGCTTCTCTTGCTTGTTCGTTTTGATTGATATTTATATCTGACATTGGAATATGATTTTTACATCATATTTCAAAATATACAACTACTCTGGAGATACTTTTACTAAAACTTGTATTGAGACCTCTGGATGAACACTAATCATTATATTGTGTTCGCCTATTTCTTTTATGGGTCCATCAGGAAGCTGGACTTCGCTTTTATCAATTTCAATATCTTTTGCTGTAAATGCCTCAGAGATCTCTCGAGTACCAACAGATCCATATAAAGCTCCTTCTTCAGTTACGGGTACCAATATTTCACACTCAGAACCCTCAATATCTTTTGCTCTTGATTGAGCTTTTGTAAGAATATCTGCTGACATTGCAGCTAACTCATCTTTCTTTGCTTCAACTTCAGCAATATTTTTTTCGCTTGCAAAAGCTGCTTTTTTTTGAGGAATTAAAAAGTTTCTTGCATACCCACTGTTAACCTCGACCACATCACCGATCTCTCCTAACCGCTGTATTTTGTCTAATAATATAATTTTCATAATTATTTATGCATGTCAGTATATGGAATCAAAGCTAAAAACCTAGCAATTTTAATATATCTAGTAAGTTTTCTTTGATTAGATGCAGATACACCTGTTACTCTTGCTGGAATAATTTTACCAGTCTCTGTTATAAATTGTTTCAGAAGACTTACATTTTTATAATCAAATTTTTTTGGTAATTCATATTTACTCATCTTTGCTGTCCTCTTCAATTGAATCAGGCGAAGCATCCTCAATAGATTCTTCCTTTGAAACTATTTCTTCCTCATTTTTCTTTTCATCATCCTCTGCAGATTTTTCTTTGACTTCATTTTTAACAATACTCTCTTCATCTTCTGATTCAGACTTCTTATTTCTCGAATCAATTAACAATTGAGAATCTTCTCCGTCATGCTCCTTAACTGAAATAAAGAGGTGCCTAATAATAGATTCGTTATATTTAATTTTATTTTCAATATCAATTATATTTTCTGCGTTTCCTTCAATATTAAAAATTAAATAATGTCCTTTATTGTGATTATTAATCGAATATGAAAGTTGTCTTCTACCAATATCTTCCATTTTTTTAATGTTAAAGGTATTAGCTTTTAGAAGTTTTTCAAAATCTTTTATAAATGTGTCTACCTTAGAAGAAAGGTTAGGATTTAAAATAATTACTGCTTCGTACTTTTTCATATTTTCCTTATGGTTATAGATTTTTACTTATTGTAAAAACCAAGGAATGCGAATTCTAAATGAATTAATTTTTATTATCAATACTCACTTTTAACTATTCTAAGAAGCTTGGAGAAAAACCCTTGATTTTGTTCTGCAAGCATTTCATGATTAATCTGCTTATAACCATGTTCTATAAGTCCAATTGAGGTTGAATATATTGGATTTTGAAGTATGGACTCCATCCCTTTGAACTTAGACGGAATTCCCATTCTTACTGATGTTTGAAAAATTGATTCAGCTAATTCAACAACTCCCTCCATCTTGGAGGTGCCACCAGTAAATACAATTCCAGCAGAAATTTTGTCTTCAAACCCATTTCTTGAAATTTCAGCTTTTATTAAATCAAATAGTTCAGAATATCGAGGCTGAATTATGTCGGCTAATGAGCTTCTTGATAGTTCTCTAGGAGGCCTTCCACCAACACCAAGGACTTCAACAGTTTCATCATCTTTTGTAAATTCGGTGACTGCGCATCCATGTTTTTGTTTTATGTCTTCTGCTTGAGGTGTAGGCGTTCTTAAAGCTTGTGCAATATCACTTGTTACTTGATCACCTGCAATTGGAATCACCCCAGTGAATACAATTGAGCCTGTATTAAAAATTGCAATATCCGTCGTCCCCCCTCCAATATCAACCAAACATACTCCAAGATCCTTTTCATCTTCAGAAAGAATAGAATGTGAGCTTGCTAACTGCTCTAAAACAAACCCGTCTACACTTAGTCCACAATTTTTTATGCATTTTTCGATGTTTTTAATTGCGCTGCTTGCGCATGTAACAAGGTGAACTTTAGCCTCAAGCCTTACTCCAGACATTCCTAGAGGGTCAAGGCTTACTTCTTGATCATCAATAACAAAGGACTGAGGTAGAACATGAAGAACTCTCTGATCTGATGGTATTGAGACTGCTTGAGCTGACTCAATGACTCTGTCAATATCGAATGCCGACACCTCATTATCCTTGATGCCAACAGCGCCTTGTGAATTAAGACTTTTGATGTGATTTCCAGCAATTCCAACATAGACCGACTTAATTTTTTCCTCAATCATCGATTGAGCTTGTTCTACTGCTTTGCTAATTGCATCGGTGGTAGCATCAATATTTACAACTACACCTTTTTTTAACCCGCTCGATGGATATGCACCCAATGCAACAATTTCAAGTTTAGCTTCGCTATTATATCTTCCTACAATACAAACAACTTTTGACGTACCTATGTCCAAACCAACTATTATATTAGAATTTTTATTGTTATTTGCCATAATTTAATGCAACTCCATCTCTATATCTAATATCTATGATACTAGGATTTTTTCCATTCTCGAACAAATAATTTGCTGTATATTCAAAATTTTTGAATTTTGTTTCTGTTAAATCGTTACCAAACCTGATTAAAGTTTTATCTGTAATAGCATCCCACCCATTAACATAACTGTAATTGATTTCACTAAGATTAAAATTAATGCTTGAAATAGAATCAATTCTAGTAATTATTTCTAAAATATCTTCTTCATTTTTTACAGGTCCCTGCACGATTACCAAGTCTCTTTTTGAATTATCAAACTTAAATTTATGTAAATTAATATCATAAAAAAATTGATTGTTAAGAACAAAAATTGGCTCTCTATTTGTAATACTTACATAAACTTCCTTTTTAAAAGGTTTGTAGACTATTGAGAAATCTTTTATCCAATCTTGTCTTTTAAGAATTTTCTCAATCTGTTTTTTTGATTTAGAATTTTTTAGATCACTTATTAATATTTTTTGTGATTCAAATTCAAATCCTGATTCAAAATTAATATTAATTTCATATTCTGCAAATAAATTTGTAGGATTTAAGATTACAATTATTAGCAATAGTTTTTTATAAAGATGCATCGATGATTTTTTGGACTACCTCATTATAAGTTAAGCCTAATAGACTTCCAGACTTTGGAACATTGCTGTGGCTTGTCATTCCAGGAACTGTGTTAATCTCTATTACATAAAAATTACCTTTTTTATCTTGAATCAAATCAACTCTTGCCCATGCTTTGCAATTGAGCGCTTCAAATGCTTGAAGAGATACTGATTTAATATCAACTAATTCACTTTGCGTTAATTTTGCTTCAATATGCAATGTATCGTCTGAAATATACTTTGCATCATAATCATAAAATTCATTTTTTGTAATTATTTCAATAGGCGGATAACATTCTTTATCAATTACGGTCACAGTTAGTTCTCTTCCATCAATATATTCTTCAAATAAAAAACCTCTTTCACGATTAGTGCATTTTTTATATGCATTTTTAAGGCTTTCTTCATCACTTATTTTAAAAATATCAATACTGGAGCCATCTTCCTCAGGTTTTAAAAATAAATAATTAAATGGTCTGAATCGATCAAATGATGATGTATTTAAACTTTGATTTGCATCTTCTATAGAAAACTCAGAAATACTTAGGGAGACAGGAGTATTTATATTATTTTCTTTTAAGATTTCTTTTGTGACTTTTTTGTTCCATGTTTTCATGCAAGCTTCAGGACCTGATCCAGAATATAAAATATTTAAATCATCTAAATCTCTTTGAAGTTTACCGGCTTCGCCTTCAAAACCATGAAGAGCAATGAATATAAAGTCATAAATCTTTAATTCATTCAAATTGTTAAGATCTTTAAAATCAATTAGATCTGATTCATAGCCTAAATCACAGATTGCATTATGAACACCCTTTCCACTTTGTATAGAAACTTCTCTTTCAGAGGAAGAGCCTCCATATAGAACTGCAATTTTATTTATGTTTCCCATTGATTTTTAATTATTTGACAAATATTCGAAACACTACCAGCACCTTGTGTGACTAAAATATCAAAATCATCCTTTTTCTTTTTAATCAAATCTATTACATCATCATGTTTTTTCAAATAAGTAACATCTTTATGACCATTTTGTTTTAGAGTTTCTACAATTCTCCTTGAGTTTATGCCTTTTATTGGCTTCTCGCTTGCAGAATAAATATCTAACATTATTAATGAATCGGTGTGTTTTAATACCTTTATAAAATCATCAAAGAGCTGTGCTGTCCTTGAAAACCTATGTGGTTGAAAAATCATACATACTTTTTTATTTTTATATTCCTCTTTATACGCCTTTATGTTTGATTCAATTTCTAACGGATGATGACCATAATCATCAATTAAGGTTAATGATTTATCATCAATTTTAATTTCATGCTTTTCATATCTTCTTCCAACCCCTGTAAATTCTTTAATGCCATTCCTTATTGAGCTAATTGAAATACCTTCCTCTAAAGCAACAGCGATTGCAGCTGTTGCATTAAAAACATTATGCTTACCAGGAAGATTAATTTTAAATTTATGAACGTTTCTTGTTTTTTTATCAAAAATTTGAAAATCTTGCTTACCGTTTTTTGAAATGATTTTGATAATTTTATAATCACATTCTTTTGATTCTCCAAACGTAACTTGTGATCTAGATATTCTTTTTGAGATTTTTTTTATGTTCTTATCATCGCCATTAATTATCAGATATCCATAAAAAGGTACGTTTTCTGAAAACAAAACAAATGAATCTAAAAGATTTTCAAAAATGTTATTAAAATGAACCAGATGATCATCATCTATATTTGTTAAAACTGCGACATCGGGTTGAAGGTGAATGAATGATCCATCACTCTCATCCGCTTCTGCGACAATATATTTTCCTTTACCTAAGTCAGAGTTCTCGTCTGTACTTAAAACTTTTCCTCCAACAACATATGTTGGGCTTAAATTTGCAACACTTAGTATTTTTGCAATCATGCTTGTTGTTGTGGTTTTACCATGACTCCCAGCAACAGCAATACTTTCATATCCAATCATTATACTTCCAAGCATTTCGGCCCTTGGTATTGATGTAATAGAATCTTTTTTTGCCTGGACTAATTCAGGATTTCCGGAACTAATTGCAGATGATATAACTAGCAAATCTGCACCCTTAATATTTTTAGATGAATGACCAATAAATACCTTTGCACCATGTTTTTCTAATTTTCTTAATTCACGAGAGTCTGATATGTCAGAACCTGATATTTTGTATCCTTTTTTCAGCAATACTTTAGCAATACCTATCATTCCTGCTCCACCAATTCCTACAAAATGGATATGTTTTACTTTTTTAAAAAATTTCATTTATTAAGATATTCTTCAATGTGTTTCACTATTTCATTTGCTGCGTTTACATGATTTGTAAGTTCATTTTTTTTCCAATTGATATATTTTTTATCTTTAATAATTTCATTTATTTTATCAGTGAGATAACTTATATCTTCATCTTCTTCATGCAAAATACCCATACCCATATCCTCAATTTTTTTTGCATTTTCGTACTGATGATTATCAATAGAATTTGGCAGAGGAATCATTAAGGCACCTTTCTTCATTGAAGTGATTTCAGATAAACTAAGTGCTCCTGCTCTTGAGACAACAAAATCTGACCATTTTATCTGTTCTTCAGGATTATTGAAAAATTCCAAAACCTCTGCTTCAATATTATTCGATTCATATCCACTTTTTACTTGTTCAAGATTATCTAAACCACATTGATGTTTTATCAATAAATATTCCGATAATGGCTCCAATGCATGAGGCATATTTAAATTGATATATTTAGATCCTTGACTTCCACCAGTAATATAAACTTTAATCTTGTCTTCTAATTCTTCTGTTATATCTTTACTATAATCTCTAAAAGTATCTCTAATTGGATTTCCTGAAAATATAGAATTATTTATATTTGAAATCTCAAATCCTAGAAAATTTATCACAGCAAATTTTGAGAGTAACTTATTAGCTGAACCCATTACAGAGTTTTGCTCATGAGTAAAAACTGGAATACCTTTTATAAAGCATGCTATGCCAGCTGGTACGTTAATAAAACCGCCAAAGCCAATCATGGCATCTATTCTTTCTTCTTTAATTACCTTTAGTAGATAGAATATATTGGTAATGATTTGAAATAACACCCTAATTTTTATGAAAACATTCTTTCCTCTAAAGCCATCTATATTAAGTTGATATTGCTTTGAATTTAGGTCCTCATATGCATTTATTTCAATATTGTTTCCAGTTCCAATCAAAATAATTTGATGATCTTTATTAATAAGTTTTTTGCTTACTGTTGCAGCAGGAAATACATGACCTCCAGTCTTAGCAGCAACGATTAAGAATTTCATTTAGAGAACTTTATTTTCATTATTTATTCTAAGGACAATCCCCATTAAAGATAACATTATAATGATACTTGTTCCTCCATAGCTGATAAAAGGTAATGTAAGGCCCTTAGTTGGCAAAAGACCAATATTTACTGCTATATTAAACAAGGCTTGGATTGATATTAAAAGAAATACACCAAACACTACATATCCCTGAAATAATCTATCTTTTTTGAAAGAATCAAAAGATATAAAAATCAATCCAATCAACATAGTCACATATAAAAAAATTAACAACATGCCTCCTATTATTCCAAGTTCCTCAACTAAAATTGCAAATATAAAATCTGTATGAGCTTCAGGTAAAAAAAAGCTTTTTTGAAAACTATTTCCTAGGCCAAGACCAAACCATCCCCCTTGACCAATGCTTATTAAAGAATTGGACAATTGCCATCCTGCATTTTGCACAACATCTAATGCAAAAGGATCTGTGAATGCTAAAACCCTAGCTAATCTCATTGGTGAAGACGTTATTGCTAAGTAACCTAACAAAATAATTAATAAAACTAGCAAACAAATTTGATAGAAAGATATGCCTGCATAAAAAAGAATACCAACAACTAGAAAGCAAATGATGGCTGTAGAACCAAGATCAGGTTGGCCCATTACTAGTAAAGATATTATGAATAACAGAAATAATGGTTTTAAGAAACTTCTAAGCGAATTCATTTCTGACATTCTTCTAACAGAGTATCCAGAAATATATAGAATTAAACTAAATTTACAAATCTCCGAGGGCTGTATATTAATTGGTCCCATTCTTATCCATCTAATACTCCCATTTACACTTGTACCAACTTCAGGAATAAAAAGAATAATTAAAAGAATTATGCTCAATAACATAAATATCCAATCGGACTTTAAAAGAAAATCTGATGGCAATATTAAGAAAAATGTCATTGAAAATAGTCCCACTGATATAAATAATGCTTGTCTTTTAGCAAAATGGAAGGGATTAGAGGTCATATCATCAGCAATATATATGCTTGATGAAGTTACCATTACCAGACCTATAATAAGCAATAAACCCAATGGCAAAATTACCAAAATGTCACTCCTACTAATATTCATTTATTTATTAAATGCGTGAATGTTGAAGATCTCACCTCTTTCGTTAAAATCTTTGAAGTCATCACCGCTTGGATAACCAGGAGAAAAAAGTATATTACATGTACTTTTTTTAGTATGAACAAAGTCAAATAATTCTTTAATATTCTTAAATAATTTCTTTTTAGGATGCTCAATACATTTATTTATTTGATTAGAATGCTTTCCAAAAATATAAACTTCGCTTGGATCTTTAAGATGAATTTCTTTATATTTTTCTTTTTTAGGATTTCCACACACAATCAAAATATATTCACTATTAAAGCATTTTTTTGCTTTTTTCATTGCATACTTCAAAGAATGATAATTTGTTGACTTTGAATCATTAATAATTTTTTCAGATATATGTTCAAATCTATATGGAAGATTTTTTAATTGTATTTTTTTAGCTTCTTTACCAGTAATCCATTTAAATAGATTATACGGATCTATCTCAAAAGAAATGCTTTCATTAGCTGAGAGAATTTTTTCTTTTGCTAGTTTATAAGATTTAAAGTTGCCATGATAATCAAGATGATCTTCTTCAATATTAAGCAAAATGCCAAAATCAAGCCGATTTTGATTCATCTTATCTAATTGAAAACTTGATAATTCAATTATTGAGAACTCTTTTCCATTATTAATAAAGTCCAACATTGTATTTCCAATATTGCCAACTAAATTTGAAGATTTATATTTATTTAATAGTTGATGTAAATGAAATGCTGTAGTGCTTTTCCTGTTAGTTCCAGTAATACCAATTTTTACAGATTTGTCTTCATTAAAAAAAATGTCTACATCTGTAAATGTATTGATATTTTGGCTCTTAATATTCTCAAAAATGTCTTTTGGTACTCCAGGACTGCACAAAATTTGATCAAAGTCTTCAAAGTTATAATTTTGATTATATTTAGCAATATTTGAATCAAAAATATCAAAAACAATTTTTTTATTTTTTAAGTATCTTTCAAAAGATTTACCTGTATCCCCATAACCATATATTAGAGATCTCACTTAACCTTACCTTAACTTTAATGTTGATAATGCAATCAGAATTAAAACAAGTGTGATTATCCAAAATCTAACAATAATCTTAGGCTCAGCCCAGCCCTTAAGTTCAAAATGATGATGAATTGGTGCCATTAAAAAAACTCTCTTACCTCTTGTTTTAAACGAAATTACTTGAATTGCTACACTTAGAGTCTCCATTACAAATACTCCAGCCATAATTGCAAAAACTAATTCGTGTCTTAAAATAATTGCGATTATTCCTAATATAGCTCCGAGACTTAGTGACCCAATATCTCCCATAAATACTTGAGCTGGATATGTGTTATACCATAGAAAACCAATACCTGATCCAATTAGTGCCCCACAGAACACTATTAACTCTCCAGATAATGGAAGATGTGGTAGATATAAATAATCTGCTATATTTTGGTTCCCCATAGCATAAGCAATTAAGCCAAGTGCTCCTCCAATCAAGACTGAGGGAAGAATTGCAAGACCGTCCAGCCCATCAGTCAAATTGACAGCATTCGAAGAGCCAACTAATACAAACACTCCAATAAAAATAAAAACAAAGGGAGACATGGGGATTATTAAATCTTTAAAAAAAGGAACAATAAACGACTGTTCAGGAATAATCTCAGCTGAGTAATATAGATATGTTATTGATATAAGCGCAATTATGGATTGAAAAAAAATCTTTTGTTTTGAAGATAGTCCATCGGGGCTTTTATTTTTAATTTTTAAATAATCATCAAAAAAACCAATTATTGAAAAACCTATGGTTACTCCTAATACAACCCAAATATATCTATTTCCAAGATCAGCCCATAAAAGAGTTGAAATTATTAAAGAAGATAATATAAGTAATCCTCCCATTGTGGGCGTACCCGTTTTTTTGTAGTGGGATTGTGGCCCATCTTTTCTGACAAACTGCTCAAATTGCATTGATTTGAGAGAATTAATTATTAATGGTCCCATCAAGATTGAAAGCAAAAGCGCTGTTACCGTGCCACCAATTGTTCTCACAGTTAAGTATCTTAGAACGTCAAAACCAGGATCAACAGATACTAAAACTGTACCCAAATACTCAAACATCTATAAATCTCTCCATTTTCATACCTCTTGAACCTTTTATTAAGATAACATTTTTTGAAGTTATATTTTTCCTTAAATAGTTTTTTAACTTAGTCTCATCATTAAAAAAAATCCCATTTTTTCCAAAGCCATCAATTGAATATCTTGTAAGATTGCCAAATGCAATCAATTTACTGATTCCCTTAGATTTTGCATATTCCCCAACTTCTTTATGAAGTTTATTTTTATACCTACCCAACTCCAACATGTCTCCTAATAATAAGACAGTTTTTTTGTTGTAATTACTTAATAAATCAATAGATTTTTTTGTTGAATCTGGATTTGCATTATAACTATCATCAATTAAGGTAGATCCTTTTAGCCATTTGTATTTTACCTGCCTTAAATTGTCGAGTTTAGATAAGCTAATTGATTTTGAAAAATCCTTTAGGTTTTGACCCAGACAATAATGCACTGCACAAGCTGAAAGAATATTTTTAACATTATGAATTCCTTCCAGTGAAGATGATATTTTTATTGGTTTTTCAAGCAGTCTCGAGGTGACTAAAAAGCTTAGTCCATTTTGTTTTATTTTTACGTCAATAGGATAAAAATCAGCATCATCCTTCATACCAAAAGAAATTGTTGTTATATCTGATCTCATTTTTTTCCATTTATTAAGATGCTTCTTATTATCATTAGGTACAACTAAAAAGCCATTTTTCTTAATATTTTTAACTATTTCAGACTTTACTTTAAAAACACCATCAATATTCTTTAGGGACTCTAAATGTGAATTTCCAATATTTGTTATTAATCCAATATTAGGTTGTAAGATTTTACTAAGATAATCAATGTCATTTAATTTGGAGGCACCGATTTCAAAAATTAAATTCGTTGATTTAAAAGAAGCATTCATCAAGCTCAGAGGCATACCGATTTCGTTATTAAAATTTTTTAAAGTTTTTGAGTTATTCTTTAGGGTTTTACCAATAATATTTGTTGTTGTTGTTTTTCCATTGCTGCCAGTAATCGCAATTACGTTACCACCATAATCTTTTATGATGTTATTTGATATTGTTTTAAGTGCTTTTATCGAATCATTCACCCATATAATTCTTTTATCTTTATTGTTTTTAAAACGTTTATTATCAGCAATAATAATATTCGAACCTTTTGAGAGTGCCTCATCAACAAAATCATTTCCATCAAAATTTTCACCTTTTATAGCTATAAATAATGAATTCTTTTTTAATGATCTTGTATCAGTTGAAATCGATTTTATTAGTGCATTAAATTTTATTTTCTTATTAAGAAATTTTGCTAAATCTGAAGTATTAGTTATAAATTTCATCAACTACCTCATGGTCACTAAAATGATAAATCTTTCCATCAATTTCTTGAGTTTGTTCATGTCCTTTGCCAAGAATTAACAAACAACTATTTTTATCCAAAAATTTATTTGCATTGATTATTGCCTCTTTTCTATCTTCTATGATTGTTATATCTCTCTGATTATTCCCTTTCATGGCATCTTTTATAATATTTTCAAATTTCTCACTCCTGGAATTGTCTGATGTTAAAAAAATTTTAGATGAATTGTCTAAAGCAATTTTTAACATCTTTGCTCGTTTAGATTTGTCTCTATCGCCTCCAAAACCAAAAACTAAAATTAAATTATCGAAATATTTTTTGATTGAACATAATAGCACTTCAAAAGAGTGAGAATTATGGGCATAGTCTATGATTATATTTTTAGAAATATTATTTATAACCTCAGTCCTGCCTTTTGGTAACTTGATGAAAGATAGATCATTAACATACTTATCAGAGAATTCATCAAATCCTATTGAAGAAATTGCAAATATAAGATTAGTAATATTAAACTCTGGGAAAAGAGCGCATTTAAATTTATATTTCTTATTTTTATGTATTTCTTGCCCGCTTGGTGGGTTATTAAGAAATATTTTAAATTCGCAATTTTTAAAATTAGCTTTTGTGATTTTATAATAAATATCAGAAAAATTATTTTTACTACTGATAGATGTCAACTTTGTTTCTTTTAAATAATCATAGTTCTTTACAAAGTTATTAGATTCATCAGTGACAAGTTTTATTGGCGAATTCATTTTAAAGATACTAAATTTTGAGTCTCTATAAGAAGAAATATCCTTATGGTAATCCAAATGATCTTCACCAATATTTAATATTGATGCAGAATTTAGCCTTTGAATGCCATCAAGCCTATTTTGATCAAGCGAATGAGATGATACTTCCAGACATATACTTATAGAGTCTAAACCGCAATTAAGTGAATCAAGTATTTCATATAATTCAAATATATCTGGAGTTGTTTTATTTGAAAATTTTGTTTGAATTTTTTCATCATTATGTTTGATACCCAATGTACCTATGTATAAAGATTCATAATCCATATTACGAAGTAATTGATGACAAATGTAAGCAGTTGACGACTTGCCATTTGTGCCTGTAAATGCGAAAAAATTATTACTATTAATATCTATTGAATAAAAGGAATCTAAAAATTTAATAATATTTTTTTTTAGATCTTTTGAGTAAATTATCTTTTCATTATTTTTTACAAACAAAGGATCGTCGTGAATAACCAACGATGCTCCATTCTTAATGGCATCTTTAGCATACTTGCTTCCATGAACTTTAGTTCCTTTGAATCCAAAAAAAATTGAATCCTTTGTTACCTTCTTTGATGAATTGGTTACAGCTTTAATTTTAGTATTTTTAGGAATTTTTATACCTAATATTTCTTCATATTCACTCATCTTCAAAATATCCTAAGTGATTTAGAGAATTTTCTGCAATCTTTGCAAAAGCAGGTGCTGCCACACTGCCACCAGAATATGAATCTAAACTTGGATCATCTATAGAAACAAATATTGTCAGAGAGTTTTTGTTTAAAGGCGTTATTCCTATGAATGAAGCCCTATACATATCTTCCGCATAACCTGATCCAGATCTTATTTGGTGAACAGTTCCAGTCTTACCTCCTTGAGAAAACCCATTAACATTTGCAGCTTTTCCTGTTCCTTCTTTTGTAGCCATTTCTAAAGCTTTCAAAATATTTGATGCAGTTGATTCAGAAATAACTCTTCTCGATGAAACATCTTCGTCTTTGAGCAGCTTAAAATCTTTAAAAATCCCATTGTTAGCAAATACTGAATAAGCTGATGCTATCTGAAAAGGGCTAATTGTTAAGCCATAACCATACCCTAAACTTGCAAGTTCTTTGTCAACAATTTTATCCTTAATGGCCATATAGCCAAATGCGGATGATGGAAAGTTAATTGAAATTGGTTTTGTAAAACCAAAATCATAATAATTTGATTTTAGATCATCATATCCTAGCTCTAAAGCAATTTTAGATGCTCCAATTTGACTAGAATATGTAATTATTTCTGCTGGCGTTAGTTTCGCATATTGCTTTGAATCGACAATAATCTTGTCATTAAGATACAGTCTTCTTGGTATATCTATATACTCATCGATATTCACAATTTTTTGTTCAAGAGCTTTTGACAAAACAATGGGTTTTAAGACTGAGCCCAACTCGTATGCATCGACCAAAGCCCTGTTCTTTTGTATCTTTCTTTGAGGATGATTTGGGTTATATGATGGAAAGCTTGCCATAGCCAGTATTTCACCATCTATATTATTTAAAATTATAGCTGTTCCAGATTTTGCTTTGTTGCTTTTTATGGCCTCAACTAAGAATTTGTATGCATAAAATTGTAAAGTACTATCAATAGTTAGATGTATATCACTTCCTTGTATCGTTCTAGAAACTTCAATAGGTTTTGAAATAATTTCTTGTTTTGCATTCTTAAAGTATTTTTGCCTCCCCTTTTTACCTGATAAAACCTTGTCATAACTTTTTTCAAGTCCCTCTTGTGCCCCATCTTTACCGTAGAATCCGATTAAAGGTGCAATTTGATCGCCCAACGGATAATGTCTACTTTGACGAACCTCCACCTCTATATTTTTTAATCTTGAATTTCTGATTTCTATTAACGCTTCATTTGAAATGTTTTTCTTTAAAAGCGTTTTTTTGTTGAAAACTTCAATTCCAGGATCAATATCCAAATCAACTTTTTCTGATATATTAAGCAGCTGAGATTTTGTAAATCCCCTTAAAGCATAAAGATCATAATTAATTACCGATACTGCTAACGGAAAATTGTTTCTGTCGTATATTGTTCCCCTTACTGGCACAACGTCTTTGTATTTAACATACCTCTTGTTACCTTCATTCTGAAGGAAACTACTCTCAAAAAATTGTATTGAGAAAATCTTATAGATTATTGCTATCAAGCAAATAAAAATAGCAACAGCTATTAGTATAAATCTCCAATTTAAGTAATTGAGTTTTTTATTCATAATTAATTTTTTTAGGTCTCTTTTTTGTCATTCCTAAATCTTCTTTAGCAATTTTTTCAATGATTGCTGGAGAATTTTCCAAATGGTACTGTGTTGTTAATTTAAGATTGAGATCTTTAAGTTTTTCAAACTCAACTTTTATATTTTCACTATTGTTATAAAGAGTGCTTATTTCCCATGATAATTTTATTTTTTCAATACTTAGAATAAAGATTAAAACTATTAAAAATAGATATTGAAATATTATTTTCTTTTTAATCATATTTTTTGAAAGACCCTCATTATTGCACTTCTTGATCTTGGGTTAATATTTGTTTCATCTTTGGAGGCCCTGACTTTTTTTGCAATACATTTAAATTTCTTTTCTTCTTTGTTATTTATAGGAATATCTTTGGGGAAAGATACCAAGGATGGTTTAAAAAAATTTTTGATAATATTATCCTCTAATGAATGAAAAGCTATTGTTACTATATAACCACCTAATTTTAAAAGTTTTTCTGCTGCTTTAAGAGATTCAGCAAATTCTTCAAGTTCGTTGTTTATAAAAATACGAAAAGCTTGAAAAGATTTCGTTGCTGGATGAATTTTTTTATTTTTTTCAGGATGTATGTCTTTTATAATATTTGAAAGTTGAGTCGTTGTTGTAATCTTATTCTTAATCTTGCTTTTAACAATCGCATTACTAATTAATTTTGCATGTTTTTCATCACCATATTTATAGAGAATATCTCTGATTTGTTCCTCTGAAGCATTTTCTAACCATACAGAAAATGGTATACCTATTTTGTTATTAAAGCGCATATCAAGTGGACCATCTTTATTAAAGCTAAACCCTCTTTCAGGTTGATCAAGATGAGTCGAGCAAGTACCAAGATCATAGAGAATTCCGCTTATGCTTTCTTCTTTAAAATATTTCTCGATGTTATTAAATGAATCATTAATAATCTTGAAATTATCATTTTGAAATTTCATAGCATATTCACATGCATCAGGATCTTTATCGATGCCTGTTAAAAGTCCATCTTTTGATAATTTCTCTAAAATTAACTTTGAATGTCCGCCCCTACCAAAAGTACAGTCAATATAATGACCGTTTACGTCATTTAGTAAAAAATCAACGGATTCTTCCAGTAAAACTGGAAAATGAAGCATTTTAATCTACTTGTTTTCTCATAAAAGTCGGCACATCAAGGAAATCAATTTCCTCTGCAGACGACGTGCCAACTTTTTGACTGGTTTTATCTTTATCCAAACCAACAGGATTTAATTTCATTGATGGTTCGTTATCAATCACTAAAGATGGTGCTCTTTGGTCCACCCCTGTTGCAACGATTGTTACTTTAATTTCATCTTTATAACTTTTGTCAAAAACAAGACCATAAATAATATTTGCATCTTCACTAACAATCTCATCAATAATATCTGCTACCTCAGCTTGATCCCTAAGAGTAGGCTCTTTACCTGTGATATTCACCAAAACACCTCTGGCATTTTTAAGATTAATATCATCTAACAATTCACTTTTAACAGCCATTGTTGCTGCAGCTTCAGCTCTATTCTTGCCACTTGCAATACCTGTACCCATCATGGCAATGCCTTTTTCTGACATAACAGCTTTTACATCAGCAAAGTCAACATTTACATGACCTCTTTGCATAATAATATCTGAAATACCTTGAACAGCGCCCTTTAAAACGTCATCAGATTTTGCAAAAGCATCTTGCATGGAAGTATCCAATCCTAATATTTCAAAAAGTTTCTCATTTGGGATAGTTACAAGGCTGTCTACCTCTTCAACTAATGACGCAAGGCCTTTTTCAGCGGCTCCCATTCTCTTTTTTCCTTCAAATTTAAAGGGTTTTGTTACTACAGCAACAGTTAATGCTCCTAATTCTTTTGCAATTGATGCAATTACAGGCGCAGCTCCAGTACCTGTACCTCCTCCCATTCCAGCAGTAATGAAAACCATATCTGAACCAGATAATAATTCTTCTATTGCCATTCTGTCACTTTCAGCAGCTCTTCTACCAATATCAGGATCCGCTCCAGCACCTAATCCTTTAGTCAGGCCATTGCCCAGTTTTATTGTAGTTGCGCTTTTTACAGATTTTAAAGCTTGAGTGTCAGTATTTGCACAAATAAAATCTACACCCTTGATATCATGATTAATCATATGAAGTATTGCATTTCCTCCACCGCCGCCAACTCCAACAACTTTAATTTTTGCGTTTTCTTGTTTTGTTTCAACTACCTCAAAATTCATCATACTCCCCTTTAAAATGACATTTCTTTAATACTTTCAGGTAGCACAACATCCAAAATCTCTGTTGAAAGAGATCCTCCTGTTTGTCGCATTTCCCAATTTTTAATATTCCAAATTTCAAATTTGTTACCCATTCCAACTAATGCAACTTGTTTTTGTTCATTTATTTCAGCATAACTTTGCAAATCTGAGGGAATTCTAACTAGCATTCTGCCCTCGATATCAATATCTGTTTGATAAGCATTACCAAGTATTGTCCATTGTAAATTTCTAACGATAGGATCTAAGCCCTGAAGTGATTGAAGTTTTGTTGAAATCCTTTGCCATTCTAAATGATGATAAAGTTTTAAAGATGGATATTGAGGATCTTTTGTTATTACAATTTCGTTATGGTTTTGTGTTTTAAAGTCAATTCTATACCTAGCAGGAATAGCTATTCTGCCCTTACTATCAATAGATGGCGTATTAAATCCAAACATCCTCAAAATATAAAGACTTTTTACACACTTTGCAACACTTTTGCACACTTTTTCACACATTTATTAAAAGCAAAAAATCTACAAAAATAGAGTTGAGTTGGTTTATAAGCCGGATTCTGTTGTAGATGATCATCTATCTCGATATTATGTTGCCATAATACTCTAGCAACCTACCCAAATCCAAAGCGAGCAACTTTATTGGATTTCTATTTGGTTTTGCTTCAGGCTGGGGTTTGCAATGCCTTAAATGTTACCACTTAAGCGGTAAGCTCTTACCTTACCTTTTCACCCTTACCAATAAATGGCGGTATATTTTCTGTTGCACTTTCCGTAAGCTCACGCCTCCCAGGTGTTACCTGGCGCCCTGCTCTTTGAAGTCCGGACTTTCCTCTAAATAAATTTAGCGATCATCCAACCAACTCAGACGCTATTATAAACATTTTTTATTTTTCTATAAGCTTTTTATAGATATCTCTTTTATTTTTCCCAATTAACATAGAGATTAACTTGGCAGAATCAGAGGCTGACAGCTTTGATAAAAATTCCTTTTTAATTTGCGTATTAATATTTAGATCTATTTGATTATCTGCTCCCTCAATTACTAAAACTAACTCTCCCTTAAGATTAATTTGATCATTTTCAATATCTTTTATGATTTCAGAAATTTTTCCTCTAAAAACACCTTCGTGAATTTTAGTCATTTCTTTGCACAAAGAAATTTTTCTTTTTTTACCTACAAATTTTTGCAAGTTAATGAGAGTCTTTTTAATTCTCTTTGGTGATTCAAATACAATTGATGTTTTTACATCATTAGATAAAGTTTCAAAAAATCTATTTTGGTCACCTGCTTTTCTTGGAATAAATCCATAAAAAGAGAATCTATCAGGTGAAAGACCAGACATTACTAAAGAGCTCAAAACTGAAGAAGGTCCAGGGATTAAAGTATATTTTATATTTTCCTTCAAACATATTTGTATTAGCTTATATCCAGGATCTGATACAACTGGAGTTCCAGCATCTGAGACTATTGAAACAATATTTCCATTTTTTAAATTTTCAATAATTTCTAGTGACACTTTATGTTCATTGTGCTCATGAAAACTTTTAGATTTAAGTTTTAAATTAACGAACTTTAGTAATTTTTTTATGTTTCTTGTATCTTCTGCATACAAATAATCAGATGATCTTATAACATCTATAGCCCTAAGTGATATATCATTTAAATTACCAATTGGAGTAGAAACAAAATATAACATCTTAAGATAATAAATTTATGAAATTTAGCTTAACATTAATTTTAACTTGTTTAATTATTTTTATTTCATCTTGTTCAATCTCACCAAGACAAGATTTTATTAAGCCTGATATAAGTTTAAAAATTGAAACGAGCAATAAAAATAAAGAGATAATTATTCAATCGTTGTTAAGAGATGAGAATATATTTTCAATAGACTTTAATAGTGAAGATTCATATTTTCTTGAAGATAACATACTCACTTCAAACCTAAAGTATTTTTGTAAAAGTCTCGTCGAAGAAGAAAGAGAAGTTCTAGAAAAAAACATTTTTAGAAACAAAAAAGATTTAGATAAAAAAGTTTTTGTTATTTTTTCTGAAAATTATACTAATGTCGCTAAACTCTTAAAAAATAAATACCCTGAAGAAGAATATATTATGATTATGACCGAAGATTTTGATTCACAAATAAAAAAAATTCTTAATGTTGACTCAAGTTCAAGAAATTATAATGACTTGGCTAAATTTGATCCGAGTATAGAAATATCACATTCACCAAGAATAAGGAATGACATTGCAAGTATTTACTATATTACTAATTATGAAAGTGGGAAAACAATCGTACCTATATTAAGAAGCTATGCATTAAATATAGAAACATTTTCATCAAGTGAAATATTTCATAATGCAAATGATATTAAAAAATTAGTAGACTTTGAAAATACATATATTCCAATTACAAAAAAAATGATTGAAAATATTTCAAAAAAACAAGATTCTTTAATCATAAATGAGATTGAGAGAACTCTTATAAGAGACTTCCTTATTATTGAAAAAATCAACCAAAATAACTTATTTCGAGAAAATTTTTTACCAGACTCAGGAAATAGAAAAATTAAAAGAAATGGTTGTATTGATCGAGATTTAAGTTTGTGGAAGGTTTCAACCGCAACTTTTACTAATTAGATTTAAGATCTCTTTCAATAGATGAAAGGCTATCTAAAAATCCGGGCCTATCAAACACAGTATTCTGATAATCTATAAGAGGTTTTAAATGTCTGTTTACCGGCAGCTTTATCCCAACTGATGGTAACCTCCAAAGTATAGGTGCAAAGCAACAGTCAACTAGGGTAAACTCATCGCTCATAAAAAATTTGAACTCTTTAAATGTAGGTGCAATGGATGAAATCTCATGCAAAAGTTCTTCTCTAATTTTTATCATTTCTTTTTCAGATTTTTCACCAAGAATAAGAGCATCTATTAGTGGGCACCATTCTCTGTCTATTCTTAACATTAGTGTTCTGCAATTTGCTCTTGCCACTGGATAAACAGGCAGAAGTGGTGGATGAGGGAATCTTTCATCTAAATACTCCATCATTACAGATGGATCATGAATGGCTAAATCTCTATCAACTAGAATTGGAAGTTTATGATAAGGACTTATTGAAAGAATTTCATCTGATGTCTCCTCAGGCTTAGCTTCATTAATTTCTGCTGAAATATCTTTCTCAGCAAGAACAATTCTAACTCTTTGGCTATAGTGATCGTCTCTGTCAGAATATAAAATCATTATCCCCTCGCTTTTAAGTTATTTATTGTAGTCTTTATGATACTCTCTGTATAACAATGAAGATAATGCTGTAAAAATTAAAAAATAAAAAACAACATACCAGCCAATTCTTTCTCTTGTAGCTTTGCTTGGCTCTCCAACATAAACTAAAAAGTTAGTTAAATCATATATTAGTGTATCAAATTCTTCTCTGGTTAATATTCCTGTGCCTTCCTGAACTTCAAGAAATCCGCACTTTTCTTTAAATATCGTATTGCCAAAATCATCTCTTTTTTCACCACCATTTTTTGCAAGCAAAGGAACATCTTTACAAATTAATTGCTGGTTTCCTTGAAGTGACATCAAAACATTTGGCATTGCAGTTCCTGGATAAACTAAATTATTTACACCATATTGTTTAGAGGAATCCTCATAATATGCTCTTAAGTATGAGTAAATCCAATCATCACCTTTATATCTAGAAACTAAAGTAAGGTCTGGAGGTTCCACCCCAAACCAATTTGCAGAGTCTTCAGGCATAGCGCCAACCATCAAATCACCAGGCTTAATAGATTTATCAAAAACAAGGTTCTCAAAAAAGATGTCTTCTGGTATTTGTAAGTCTTTAGCTACTCTTCCCCATCTTGAATATTTGAGGGAATGGCATCCATAGCAATAATTAATATATGTAGAAGCCCCTCTTTGAAGAGACTCTATATCATTAAGTGAATATTGAAACTTGTCGCACTCTCCGTAGTCTTTACATGGACCGCCCTCAGCTGCATAAATTTCATTAAAAAAGAATAATAAAATAGATAAAACTATGCCTTTTGAAATAATTTGAAAGCAGTTAAGCATAGAAATCATAATCTTTCAGGGACTTCCTTGGTGGTTTCATACTTTGTATAAATTGGCATTAGCAAGAAATATGCAAAATAAATTATTGTACAAATAACACTCATTGTTTTTCTTACTTCTGTTACTCCAACAGTTCCTAAATATCCAAGTGTTAAAAAGCTAACTCCGAACATAGTTATAGCAATCTTGCTATAAATTCCTTTATACCTAATTGAAGCAACCTTGCTTCTATCTAGCCATGGAACTATAAAGAAAATTGCCACTGCAGAAGCCATAACAATTAAACCACCAAGTGGGTCTGGAATTGCTCTTAGCATTGTATAAAAAGGAGCGTAATACCACACAGGCGCAATATGATCTGGAGTTACTAATGGATTTGCTTCTTGAAAATTTGCCATTTCAATGAAATAACCGCCTCCTTCAGGAAAAAAGAACATTATTATTGAAAATACTGTCATGAAAACACCGATTGCTACTAATGCATTCAATACCTTATATGGGAAAAATGGCACGCTATCAAGAGGTACACCATCATCATCAAGATGTTCTTCAATATCAACTCCTTCTGGATTACCGGCGCCAACCTCATGAAGAGCAACTAAGTGAAGAAAAACTAGCGCAATCAAAACTAAAGGAAGTGCAACCACATGTAAAGCAAAAAATCTTGAAACTGTTATGCCAGATATGTAATAGTCTCCTCTAACCCATAATTCTAATGATTCTCCAATATATGGAATTGCTCCGAATAGTGAAATGATTACT
The DNA here is from genome assembly GCA_902547295.1 of uncultured SAR86 cluster bacterium. Lineage (GTDB taxonomy): Bacteria > Pseudomonadota > Gammaproteobacteria > Magnimaribacterales > D2472 > SAR86A. Next base: position 47,487 of record CACCNJ010000008.1, read on the forward strand.
TGAGCTCCCCAATATGACATCTGACCATATGGAAGAACATAACCAAGAAAGCCTTCCGCCATCATAGCAAGATAAATTGTGCATCCAAAAATCCAAACTAACTCTTTAGGTTTTTGATATGACCCATATAAAAGCCCTCTAAACATGTGAAGATATACTACTGCGAAAAATAATGATGCACCTGTTGTGTGCATGTATCTAATAACCCATCCATAGTCAACGTCTCTCATAATATATTCAATAGAAGAAAAGGCTTGTTCCTCAGTATTGGAGTATGGCATTATCAACCATATTCCAGTAACAACCTGAATAATTAGAGTAACCGCAGCCAATGCGCCAAATAAATACCAAAAGTTTACCTTTGAAGGAACCGGATGTTTTGAAAGATGTCTCTCAAAAGTGTTAACTATTGGAAGTCTTGTATTTATCCATGTAAATAATTTTCCAGCTATTTCAGTCATTTATAACTCCTTATCCTCTCCAATTGTTAATATACTTCCATCGAACATATGGGGTGGTACTACGAGATTTGTTGGTGCAGGAACTCCTTTAAAAACTCTTCCAACAATATCAAACATTGAACCATGGCAAGGACAAAAAAATCCACCATTCCATGTAGCATCCCAAGGCTTAGGTTCAATTTCAGGAAAATATTTTGGTGCGCAACCCAAATGAGTACATACACCAGAAAATACTGAATACTCTGGACTTTTTGATCTAGATGGATTTAGACCTCTGTAAGGTTCTTCAATCTGATCGCTATTTGGATCTGCTAATTTTGGCAAAGCTAAATCTAAGCTGGCAATACTTTCTTCAGTATGTCTAACAATAAAAACAGGTTGTTTTCTCCATGAAACTTGTATTTGTTGTCCGTATTGCATCTTAGAAACATCTAATTTAACTGCTGCACCTGCAGCTTTTGCCTTTGCACTTGGATTCCATGCAGCAATAAATGGAGTTGCAGCAAATGGTAAACCTGACAAACCAACTGCACTTGTTAGGCCAATTAATACTTTCCTTCTAGTTTTATCTTTATCTTGCATTAAGGGTGTGTGCTACTCAAATAACGCAAAAATTATACCATAAATATGTAATATAAAATCCGCTTATAATTAAAAATAAGTATGGCTTTTAAGCTATATTTATCTCTTAGAAAATTGCTTACTTTTTCTAGCTTTTACCAGTCCAGGCTTCTTCCTTTCAACTCTTCTTGGATCTCTTGTAAGCAAACCTGCTTTTTTAAGTTGTGGTCTTAATTCTTCATCAAAAGATGTAAGAGCTCTTGATATTCCATGTCTAATTGCACCGGCTTGTCCAAAACTTCCACCACCCTTAACTTTGATATTGATATCTAATTTTTCAGATAAATCAAGAAGCTCAAGTGGCTGCATTACCAACATCTGAGCAACTTTTCTACCAAAATACTCATCAAGCTTTCTATCATTAACAGATATATCACCTTTTCCTTTTTTTAAATAAACTCTTGCTGAGGAAGTTTTTCTTCTCCCAGTTGCATAGAAAATCTCATTGCTCATTAGCTAGGATTCCACTCAGTTGGTTGTTGAGATTCGTGATCATGATTTGGACCTTGAAAAACTTTTAGTTTTTTAATTATTGATTTTCCAAGTTTATTTTTTGGAAGCATTCCCTTAACAGCTTCTTCAATGACTCTTTCAGGATTCTTTTCGTTTAATTCCTTGAAAGTTTGTGATTTTAAGCCTCCAGGATATAAGGAATGGCGATAGTACATTTTGTTATTAAATTTAGATCCAGTAACTTTAATTTTCTCAGCGTTAATAACAATCACATAGTCACCGCCGTCAGTATGGGGTGTGAATGTCGGTTTATCTTTACCTCTAATTTTATCAGCAATTTTAGTAGCAACTCGACCTAATACCCTATCAGTTGCATCTACAACAAACCAATTTCTTTGCACTTCTTCTTTTTTTAAAGAGTATGTTTTCATAATCATTCAATTTGAGTAGCGAATATTAATGTTTAGAGCTAAATATAGCAATATTTATGTTAATTTTTATTAAACTAATTATTAGTTAAATATTCTTGTGTTCTCATTTCGGATAGTCTACTTTTGCATCTAACCCAAAGATTCTCAATCTTTGAGCCTGAATAGATACTTTCAATAGCAATATCATTAAAGAAAAACTTAATTTTTGTTCTATTTGTATATGTTATATCTATAAATGATATAAATCTTCTTACAATGTCAATCGTATCATCATTATTTTTTTTAAAATTACTTATAAATATCCAATCGAATTTATTAGAAATATAAGTATAGTCCTTGGATCCTGTAGCTTCCCTAAAAAAGTCGTTGAATTCAATCCAAAGAATATTATTAGAAACAAGTTTACAGCTAAATTTTCTATCGTTAATTAATATTTGATCTGATTTTTGTTGATCCAAACCAAAATTATCAATTATGAACTTAAATATTTCCTCATCTGGAATAATTTTATTACTATCATACTCGTCAAATTTAATTATATTTCTTGTTCTATAATCTATGTCTCCGTCAAGTTTATGAATATTTACATTTTTTAAAAATATCTTAAAGGAGGCTAAAAATTTTTGTCTTTGAAGTCCATCAAGATACAAATCATTAGGATGTGCATTTGAAGTCAATATTATTTTTATTCCATGCCCTGAAATAAGTTTCAACAGGTCTCCTATAATCATTGCATCAGCAACGTCTTCAACCTGAAATTCATCTATAAATATTATGCTGGTGTCTTTAGTTAAAGTTTTAGATATTTTTAATAGCGGATTTTTTACTCCAGAATTTTTATTTAGTTGATCATGTATATGGCTCATCAAATCTATGTAATGAAAGCTTTTTATATCATCTCTTTTCAGCTCTTTAAGATATGTTTTTGTTATTAGGGTTTTTCCTCTTCCAACATCACCCCAAATATATGTTCCCAATAAATTATCTTTAGAGAATACTTTTTTAAATGAAAATTTATTTGAAATATTCATCTTACATAGCTTTTCAATTAGATTTATTTGAGACAAATCTGGATTAGCTCCTTGGTTTTTCAGAGTATCGATGATATTTTTAACGTTAGGCATTATGAAATCTTTTCAAATTAATTTTCTAAATTATCTTTTGGTGATTATTATTACATTTGCAGGCACATGGTACTTTATATCTAATGATAAAAACAAATTGGTTTTAGCGTCAGAAAAATCAATACCCTCAGTTGTAACTGTTATATCGAATCAAAATAAGACTTTTTCTAACAATAGAAATGGCATTGGATCTGGGGTAATTTTTTCTGAAGATGGTTATATTGTTACGAACTTACATATCATATCCGGAGATGACATATATATTAAGCTAGAGGATGGTAATAACTATCCTGCAAGCATAATTGGTGTAGATCAAAATACAGATATAGCAGTTCTTAAAATAATACCTGATGAAAAACTAAACCCCATAAATTTTGCAAATTCTGATGAATTAAAAATAGGTGACGATGTGCTTGCGATTGGTAATCCATATGGAATTGGAATTTCAGTCTCAAATGGAATTATTAGTGCGACAGGGAGAGATTATGGAAATCCTTATTTACAATTAATCCAAACAGATGCTGCAATAAATCCAGGAAATTCTGGCGGAGCATTAATAAATTCAAATGGTAATTTGGTTGGTATTAACTCTAAAATTTTTTCAAGAACTGGAGCATATCAAGGTATAGGGTTTGCAATACCATCAAACCTGGTTGTTCAAATTGCAACTCAGCTAATTAGATTTGGTGAGCTTCAAAGTCTTTGGATAGGTAATTTTAGAGTTGCAAAAATTAGGATAAATAAAGGTGGTTTTGTCAGTAGTGGATTGAGAATTATTGAGATGCAAAATAAAGGTCCTTTGTTTGAAAAAGGTGTAAGAGTAAATGATGTTATCCTCAGCATAAATGATAAAACAGCAAGTTGGAGTAATTTAACGAGTTCTTTGAAATTTGCCACACTTGGTGAAAATTTAAGCATTGAAATCTTAAATCAAAAAAATGAAATAGTATCTATAGATTTTGACTCTTACACTGAAAAATCTAACTAGGAAGTCTTACTATATTTGCACCTAAATAATTTAATTTTTCCTCGATTCTCTCATATCCACGATCTATATGATAAATTCTATCTACGACTGTCTCACCTTTAGCACACAGCCCAGCAAGTATTAAGCTTGCAGATGCTCTTAAGTCTGTTGCCATAACTTCAGCACCATATAATGACTTTACTCCTTTAATGATTGCATGATTACCGTTAACCGAAATATCACATCCCATTCTGTTTAGTTCAAGAATATGCATAAATCTATTTTCAAAGATAGTCTCATAAATATTAGCAGTACCGCTTGAAATCGCATTTATAACAGAAAATTGAGCTTGCATATCTGTTGGAAATTCAGGAAAAGGTGCTGTTGTGATATCTACTGGATCAGGAATATCATTCGTCATGATAAATGAAATGGAATCTTCATCATAGTCAACTTTTGCACCAGTATTAATTAATTTATCAATAACTTTCATAAGCCTATTTGGATTAATACCTTCAATTTTTATGTCTCCTTTTGTTACTGCTGCAGCTGCAAGATAAGTTCCAGCTTCTATTCTGTCGGCAGGTATTTCAAATGAAGTTCCACTTAGTTTTTCGACGCCTTGGATAGTGATCTTATCTGATCCTGCCCCATCAATTTTTGCTCCCATCGAGTTTAACATATCGGCCAAATCAGCAATCTCTGGTTCCTTTGCAACATTTAATAAAGTTGTTTTGCCCTCTGCAAGTGTTGCAGCCATCATTAAATTTTCAGTGCCTGTAACAGTAACTCCATCGAATCTAATATCTGCACCTTTTAAACTTTTTGCCGATGCTTCAATATAACCATTTTTTAAAACTATCTCAGCTCCCATTTGCCTAAGAGAATCAAGATGATAATTTACAGGCCGTGATCCAATAGCACAACCTCCAGGAAGTGCTATTCTTGCTTTACCATATTTAGCAAGCAAAGGACCTAAAACTAATATTGAAGCTCTCATTGTTTTTACTAATTCATACCTAGCTTCAATATCTTTGAGATTATTTGATTCTATTGTGAAGTTCATATCTTCATCTAATAAGATGTCAGCACCCATTGAACCTAAAAGCTCAAACATTGTGGTTATGTCTTGAAGATATGGAAGATTTTTTAAAGTAACTTTTTCATCAGACAAAATCGTCGACGAAATCATAGGTAAGGCTGCATTTTTTGCGCCTGAACATGTTATTTTTCCAGAGAGTTGATTCCCTCCTTTGATTAATAACTTCTCCATATTAGAAAGTCTTTGTCTCTAAACTTAAAGCATGTAATTCACCTGATTGAAATTTATCTTCCAAAAGCCTCATAACTGTTTTATGTTGATCTATAAGAGACATACCTGAAAATGTGCTAGATGTAACAACTAGTTTCAAATTACATGAATCGCCTTCAAAGCTACATTTTGCATCATCAATACTAGCAGTAATAATTTTCTTAATTATATCTTCCATATTATGAAATACCTGCATCGCCTGCATCAGAAACCCAATTTTTTAATGTTAGTTCAATGTCTTCATCATGAGATATAGCAAGTGCTTGAAATTGATTTCGAAAAGTTAGGCCAAGATTTACACCATTAATAATAATATTCACAATTTTCCATCCATTATTACTTTTCCTAAGCTTATATGATATTGGATATTCGCTTGTGCCTGTATTTAAAATTTGTTTAACCTCGACATTACTTTCAAAACTTTCAAATTTTTTTGATAAAAAGTCGTCTTCTGGAAATTCAGTTGAAATAGTTGATTCACCCCATTGAGCAAGTGTTTCTGCGTAGGTATCTAAAAGTGAGTCTTTGAATATCTCAATAAACTCACCTCTTTGCTCTTTCGTTGCCAGAAGATAATATTTTTTTCCCATAACACTAGCTGAAACCCTTCTAAAATCTATCATAGGTTCAAAAATTTCTTTAATTTTGTTTTCATAAGCTTCTCTGTTAGATTCAAATAGATTGGAGTTTGATGTAAGAACTTTAACCATATCCTGAGCATTGGAATCTATAAAAATATATGGATTTTCTGCAGTGTAAATGTTGTTTATATTAAAAATGAGCAAAAAAAGAAATAAATATTTTTTGAGTGTATGCAACATTAGACTATTATAACATTAGGGATTAAATAAATTTTTAAGTTTAAGATGAAAAAATATAACTATATAGCCTCTGCAAAAAGAACCTTAAAAATTGAATCAGAATCAATTCAATCAATATCTAATCAATTGGATAGTTCATTTGTAGAACTTTGCGATAAGGTTTTAAATTGTGATGGAAAATTTGTAATCATGGGAGTTGGTAAGTCAGGTCATGTTGCGCAAAAAATTTCTGCAACTTTATCCAGCACCGGTACTCCATCAATATTTATTCATCCAACTGAAGCTGCCCATGGTGACATGGGATTAATAAATAAAAAAGATATTGTTATGCTAATTTCCAATTCGGGTGAAACAGATGAGATTATAAATATACTATCTTCATTAAAAAGGCATGCAAAAGAAATAGTCTCATTAACTAGTAATAATAAATCACCTATAGCAAAGTTTGCTGATATTAAGATACAAATAAAGTCTAAAAAAGAGGCCTGCCCTCTTGATTTGGCACCAACATCTTCCACTACAAATGCTTTAGCTTTTGGTGATGCTTTGGCAATAGCTCTACTTGAAGCAAAAGGCTTTACTAAAAAAGATTTTGCTTCATCACATCCAGCAGGAAAACTAGGAAAAAAACTTATTACACAAGTTCAAGATTTAATGCACAAAGGAAATAAAGTTCCAAAAGTCAATCTAAATACTGTTTTAGACAAAGCGTTAATTGAAATAACAAAAAAAAATCTAGGCATAACTTTGGTTACAAATAAGTCAAAGATTGTTGGAATTTTCACTGATGGTGACTTAAGAAGATGTATTAATAAAAAAATAGACATTCAGAAAACAAAAATTAAAGATGTTATGACAAAAACTTTTAAGACGGTTGATTCAAATGCACTTGCTGTAGATGCTGCAAAAATAATGGAAAAGAATAAAATTTTTACTTTAGTTGTGCTTGAAAAAAATAAATATATTGGAGTTTTGTCAATGCATGACTTGATTGAAGCTAGGATACTTTAATTGAAAAATAAATACTTAATTATAATTCCTTTTTTTTTATTTATACTTGATCTAAATTCAAAAAGTCTCGCTAGTGAAGTGAAAATTCAATCTGATAAAGTTGAGTTTTTAAATGATTCAAAAAATATAAGCTTTCTTTCCAATGTGAATATAAATTCTAGTTACGTTGAAATTTCTGCTAGCTCAGCAATTTATGATGATAAAAAAGAAGTAATTTCAATTTCAGGTGATCCAAGTACAATCAAATCACACAAAGAAAATAACTTTTTTAATGGAGAGGCAGAAAAGATACTTTTTTTTAGTGACGAAAAGATACACCTAGTTGGAAATGCCTCAATTAAATTCGAAAAAATTTCTATCAGCTCAAATTTAATCATCTTTAATCCAAAAACTGGCAAGATAACCTCGGATAAATAAAAATGTTAGAAATAATTAATGTATTCAAATCGATTAAAGAAAAAAAAATTATTTCAGATATATCTTTTAATGTAAATTATGGAGAAATTTTCGGTTTGTTGGGGCCCAATGGTGCAGGTAAAACCTCAACCTTTTACATAATTGCTGGCCTAATAAATGCTGATAATGGGAAAGTAGTCCTTGAAAAAGAAGATATAACAACAATGCCAATGCATCTGAGATCAAATCTTGGATTAAAGTATTTACCTCAAGAACCCTCTATATTTCTTAACCTTACTGTTAGAGAAAACCTATATGGACTTGCCGAACTTTCATTTAAAAGTAAGGCAGAAATAAAAAAATTTATTGATACATCAATTGAGGAATTTGATCTATCAGATATCTTAAATCTAAAAGGTAGGCAGTTGTCAGGCGGTCAAAGAAGAAGAGTTGAAATTGCCAGAACTCTCGCATCTAAACCTAAAATTATCTTGTTGGATGAGCCGTTTGCAGGCATTGATCCAATTGCAATAGAAGATATTAAAAATGTTCTTATAAAGTTATCGAAAAAAAATATTGGAATTTTAATTACAGATCATAATGTTAGAGAAACTCTAGAAATATGTAATCAAGCTGCAATTATTAATAATGGTGAACTAATTGCAGAAGGTGATAAAAAAAGTCTGATTAACAATGATTTAGTTAAAAAGGTTTATCTTGGAGATATGTATTCATAAATGAGTATTATCCTTTCAAAAAACTTAAAACAAAAGCAAAGTGTAAAACTTACACCATCCTTAAAAAAATCAATAGATTTGCTTCAACTTTCAAGATTTGAATTAATTAAAAAAATTGATAGAGAGATAATAGAAAATCCATTTTTAGAAAAAAATGATGCTAATAATGACTATGAAGATTTTAATCATTCTGATTTCAACTTTGATATAGAGTCCAAGGTAAATTTAAGAGATTCTTTAATTGCTCAATTGAATGATTTCCATTTAAATGAAAAAGAAATCAAAATTGCTAAATTAATTATTGGGTGTATTGATGAATCTGGTGAACTTTCTGAAAGTACTGAGCAGATTGAGAAGATATCTAATTTTATTTACTCAGAAAAAGAGATCGAAGATATCCTTTTAAATATAATTCATAAATTAAGTCCCAGCGGAATTGGTTATAGAAATCATAAAGAATGTATAAATATCCAAATTGACAACAAAAAAAATATCTCTAAAACCAAGAGAGCTTTAATTAAAGATATACTTCTTAATGATAAGCTTGATAACCTTACTGAAATAAGAAAGATTGCATATAAAAATGGTTACACAGATAAAGAATTTAAATCAGCTTTAAATGAGATAAAAAATTGTGATTTGAGTCCAGGCTTAAACTTTGAGAGAACTAATTTTATTGAAGCAGACTTAAAGGTCTCCTTCGTAGATAAAAATTTCAAGGTTGTATTTAATGATAATAATTTTCCCCTAATTAAATTAGACAATGGCTTAATTAGCGATGTAAAAAAAGAATTAAAGAAAAAGAAAAATGAAGAAATATTGCAAAAAATTAATGACGCAAAATGGCTTTTAACATCTGTAAAAAAAAGAAATGATACAGTAAAAAGTGTTGGTGAATATATTTGCACAAAACAAATTGCATTTTTTGAAGATAATCCGCTAAAGCTGAACACTCTGAGCAATAAAGAAATTGCAGATGAGATTGGGGTTCATCCCTCAACAGTGTCAAGGATTTTAAGGAACAAGTATATTGATACTCCCAAAGGAGTTATGCCACTC
>CACCNJ010000009.1 GCA_902547295.1 uncultured SAR86 cluster bacterium
GTTACAAAATCAAGCCTCTCTTCTTGTAGAAGTTGTTGATGAAGTTGATACTATTGGAGATCTTAATGAAGCTGACTCTATAGCTGACAGACTGGGTAGTGCATCAAATTCTAGAATAACACTTATATTGTCTGATGGTAGAGTAATTGGTGACTCAGATGTTGACACTCAGAATATTAATGACATGGATAATCATATTAATAGACCTGAGGTTCAAGACGCTTTTTCAAAAGGAAGAGGCTGGTCTATTCGTTATAGCGATACCGTAAAACAACAGCAGATGTATTACGCTATTCTGGATAATAATGACGTGAGTCCAAATGTTATTAGAATAGCAGTTCCCTATGTAAATGTTGATTCTGCAATAGGAAGTTTAAATCTTTCTATAATTTTAATTGCTCTGGTTGCTTTTATTGTTACATCAATAGCATCTGGTATAGCTGCGAACTATGCCTACAGAAGTATTGCAGATCTAGCTTATGCAACTTCAAAAATTGCAGATGCAGATGGAAAGGCAAGAAAGAAAGACTTAAAAGCTCTTCCTACTGAGAGGACTGATGAATTCGGTAATGTTGCCCAAAGTGTTTCACAAATCTCAGAGGAGCTTAAATCCAAAATCAATTTAATTGCTAAACAAAGAGACCAGTTTGGTTCAGTCTTAGATGATTTAGGAGAGGGGATTATAGTTGCTGATATAGATGGCAAAATCACATATGAAAATGAACAAGTGTCATTGATCTTGAATAAAAATGAATTAGTTGGAAAAAAAATTACTGACCTTAATATCAAATCACTTAATTATTTATTAAAAAGGGCGAAAAAGAAAAAAAGAGCCGATATTGAATTTGAAATTGAGTTAAACGATAGAAGCACTAGATGGGTTCTTGCAACAATAAATCAATCTAAAACTACAAAAGAATTTATTTTGGTTGTTCATGACATTACTCAACTAAGAAGATTTAGCTCTATGAGAAGAGATTTTATATCAAATGTTTCTCATGAATTAAGAACGCCAGTAAGTGTTATCATGGCAAATTCTGAAACTCTTGTCGATGGCGCGCTTGATGACAAAAAACAGTCAAAAGTTTTTGCAAAGGCTATTTTGCATAACGCTGAAAGACTTAGCGATATGGTATCTTCTTTACTTGATTTATCAAGAATCGATTATGGAGAGCTAAAACTAAACATTGAAGAACTCCCCATAAATGAACATATTAATAAAGCTATAGATTCTCTAAAAAATCTTGGCAAAAGAAAAAATATATCTATTATGTGTTCTTGCTCTAAAGGAAAAATAGTTTTAGCAGATAAAAATGCTCTTGAAAGAATTCTAAATAACCTAATTGAAAATGCTTTTAAGTATTCTGATTCTCAATCGACAATCAATATCTCTACAAAAAAAGTAAAAGATCATTTAGAAATTAGTGTAAAAGATAGTGGAAGAGGTATTCCTGATGAAGAGCAAGACTTTTTATTTGATAGGTTTTACAGAACGGCTGAAGCTAGAGCAACTGAGGAAAAAGGAAGTGGTCTAGGTCTTGCTATTGTAAAAAATCTTGTAAATAATTTAAATGGTGAGGTTGGGGTAAAAAATGCAAAACCTCAGGGATCAATCTTTTGGTTTACTTTACCTTTAAAAACTTCATAAATCTGTAACAAATCTGAAAAATTTTGTAACAAAATCGTTGTTTTAATTTTCATTAAATTCAATCTTCAGTAACTCAACTAGATTTAAATATCGTTATGTAATCTTAGAAGGAGCTTATTATGATTTTTAACTCTATCAAAAAAACAACTTTAATATTATCAACATTTATACTCGTAGCATGTGGCGGGGGTGGCGATACAAGTATTATATCTCCTGGTGAATTAGGATCTTTAGATGATCCTACTGGTGGCGGTGGTTCAGGCGGCGCTGGCAGCAATGTTCGTACTGGAGAGTGTCCGGAATCTCCGTTTATAACAAATGGATCCCCAGTTGCTGGAAACACAGTTTGTGCAATTCAAGGACCTATTACGAGTGACCTTACTCTGACAGCTGACGTTATGTATAGAATGCTTGGAAAGGTTGATGTTGGTGTCGACATGGGTGGTGATGGAACAAAATCAGGTGGTGTTTCAGCTACATTAACAATACCTGCAGATGCTGTGATCTTAGGAAAAGTTTCTCAGGATTATCTTGTTGTTAACAGGGGTTCAAAAATCATAGCTAATGGTACACAATCAAAACCAATTAGATTTACACACAATACTGCAATTGAAGGCACAGTTGGAGAATTAGAGAGAGGTCTATGGGGCGGCTTGGTTATTCTAGGTCAAGCACCAATCAATAAGTGTTCAAACGATGTAAGAGGGACTGCAGAGTGTGAAAGAGTTGTTGAGGGTTCAAACGCACTAATGGGCGGCGCTAACAAAAATGATAATTCAGGTAAATTAAATTTTGTGAGAGTCGAATACGCAGGATATGAGATTTTTCCAGGCAATGAATTAAATGGCATAACTTTTGGTGGTGTTGGTGATGCTACTGAAGTAGATTTTGTTCAAGTTCATAACAACCAAGATGATTGTGTTGAGTTTTTTGGTGGCACTGTCAATGTTAAGCATCTAATTTGCACAAACGCTGGTGATGACAATCTCGATATCGATTGGGGATACCAAGGAAAAATGCAATTTGTAGTTGTTAAACAATCTTCAGATACAAGTGATCACGTAGTAGAGTCAGATAATACTAATTCAGACAGCACAGTTGGTTATCTTACAGAACCAAGATCACGTCCTATGGTTACAAATTTTACATTTTTAGCTCAAGGTGCTGATGAACCTCTAAAATATAAAGAGGGAGTTTCTGGTATTTACATCAATGGTATTGTAAAAAATAACGTATCTCAAAATCTTATTGAATCTACTAATATTGAGACTATCCAAGATGGTGCCATAACACCAAAAATTCAGCATCACTCCGTCTTTATGGATGCTGCAGGTGATACATCACCTTTCAAGGCCGATACTGACTCAAGTGGAGTTACAGCTGCTCAATTAGAGGCTTCAATTAAAGAAAGAGCAACAGATTTAGTAATTGGAACAAATACTCTTGTTTCAGGATTCTTTTTAGGTGATAACGAGAGTGCAGTCACTTCTGCTTTTGATGTATCAAAAGTTCAGGGTATGTGTGCAGTTGGACCTCATGCTGCAGGAACACCTACAGATTTATGTCCAACTTATAGTTCAAAAGAGGAGAGATATATTGTTGACACTTGGTTTTCTGCCACTAACTATATCGGAGCATTTTCCCCTGGGTCTGATATAGAAAACAACTGGGCTTCTGGTTGGACTTTAGGATTATTCACAGATCCTGAATGTCCATCCGGAACGCTCGAATCAGAGGTGCTCCTTGGAAGAAAAGTATGTTCGTTGTCTGGAGTTCTAGAAACTGATTTAACTTTAGTTGCAGGAAATTATTATAAATTAGATGGCAAGGTTGCTGTCGGTATTGATATAGGATCAGACGGAACAAAAACAGGAGGTGTCAGTGCAACATTAACAATTGAACCTGGTGTTACTGTTTTCGGAGAATCTGGAAACGATTATTTAGTTGTCACAAGAGGCTCTAAAATTAATGCAGTTGGAACTTCATCTGCACCAATAATAATGACTGGAAGACAAGATATTCTTGGAGAAGCAGATATTGTAAATACAAGAGGTTTATGGGGTGGTTTAGTTTTACTTGGAAGGTCACCAATTAACAAATGTTCATATTCAACAGCTGGAACTTCTACTACAGCTGGAACAAGAGTTAACCCTTGTGAAAAAGATGTTGAAGGATCTGTTGGAGATACTATGGGTGGTGAAATTCCAAATGATAGTAGCGGAACCTTAAAATATGTCAGAGTTCAATACGCAGGATATGAAGTTTTTCCTGGTAATGAACTTAATGGAATAACATTCGGTGGTGTTGGGAGTGGAACAGATGTTTCATATATACAAGTCCATAACAACGCTGATGATTGTGTTGAATTTTTTGGTGGAACTGTCGATGTTAAGTACCTCGTTTGTACAGGTGCTGATGATGATAACTTAGATATTGACTGGGGTTATCAAGGTAGACTTCAATATGTAATTGTCCAACAATCCAATGATAAAGGCGACCATATTGTAGAGTCTGATAATACAAACGCTGATAAGGCAGTTGGTTATTTGACTGAACCAAGATCTAATGCAGTTGTCTCAAACTTTACTTTCATTTCAAAAGGATTTGATGATGTTTTCAAGCTTAAAGAAGGTGTCTCAGGCCAATATTTAAATGGAGTTGCAATAGTAAATAGTGCTGTAACAGGCCGAACCACAAATTGCATTGAAACAACATTCTTAGAAACAGTTCAAGCAGGAGCTGTTACGCCAACATTCTCAATGAATTCAGTTGCAATGGATTGTCCTGGTTACATAAAAACAGATGCATCAGAGGGTGGGGCAACTGTTGCACAGGTAGATGCGATCGTTAAAGCAGGATCAAATAATCTTTATGGCGCTAATTCTGGAGGTGGTTCATACGTAAATACTCTTACTGGAGTCGTTAATGGAACCGCAGAGTCTGCGGCAACCGTAACCGCAATACCAGATGCATATAACACTGACAGCTGGTTTACAACACCAACATATATAGGGGCCGTTAGCAGCGCTACTGATACTTGGTATAAGAACTGGACTTTGTCTGGAACTATAGAAGTTCAATAAGGTTGTATTTAAAAACATATATTTAATGGAGAGATAAATGAAATCAAAAAATACATTAAAGTTTCTTAAGTACAACATTATTATTGGATTTTCATTATTTTCAATTTTTAGTGTGTCTCAAGAAATCGAAGAAGTGGTTGTAAGTGGTTCTTTTATTCCAGATGAAAAAAGAGATACTTCTGAAATTTCTGCGATTCTTGATTCATCTGAGATAGAAAGAACAGGAGATGATAATATTGCTATAGCTCTAACAAGATTAACTGGTTTAAGTCTTGTTAGAGGCAAATATGTTTATGTTAGAGGTCTAGGAGAGAGATATTCTGCTGCAACTTTAAATGGTTCAGGTCTTCCAAGCCCAGAACCGCTTAAAAGAGTAGTTCCCTTAGATTTGTTTCCAACCCAGCTTATTGAATCATCAATTGTTCAAAAGACCTACTCAGCAGATATGCCAGGTGAATTTGGTGGCGGTATCATAGAGATTAATACCAAAGCTGTTCCTTCAGAAAGAATTTTAGATCTATCTTTTTCATCAGGATACAATTCTGAAACATCCCTATCAGATGGCCTTTTGTATGATGGTGGTGATGACGATGATCTTGGATATGATGATGGTACAAGAGATTTTCCGTCATTTGTTCAAAGAGCAATTAATGCTAATCAAAAGCTTGATAGGTCAAATTTCAAAACTTATCAACTTGCAAATGCAGGTCGAGAGTTTGTTAATTCAGAACTTTGGGTTATTCAAGCAGGTGATGTGCCATTGGATAACTCGGTAAGTTTCACCTATGGGGATGAACTAGACATAGGCATTGAAGATATTCTTGATGATGAATCTGCAACTATCGGTGTTCTTCTTACAGCTGGCGTAAAAAGCTCTTGGGAAACTCAAGAAGGAATCAGACAAACTGGTGATATTCAAGCTCAAGGAGATGGGACTTCAATAGTTATACGAGGCAATGATAAGACATTTAAGTCTACTTCAAATGATGTAACTTCATATCTTATGGCTGTTTCAGGTATTAAAACAGACTCTGCAGAACTTAAATATACTGGCATGTATATTCATAAAGGTACAAAAGAGGCTAGAACCCTTCAAGGATATGATACCTCTGATTCAGGAAATGTCAGAGAAGATTTCACTGAGTTTTTTGAAAGAGAGCTTATAAATCACCAACTTAACTATAATTATCTTTTTCAAAATAATATGGAGCTTGATATAAGGCTTGCTGGTGGTGATGCTTCAAGATATGCACCATACGAAAGAGTAGTCTTCTATGAAGATACTGATGATAGAGGCTTTTATCGTTACGATGTAAATACCGGCAGAAATCAAACACAGTTTAGTTATGTAAATGATGATAATGAGAATTTTGGTATCGATTTAACATTCCCATTACAACTTGGAGACCAGGAAGTAATTATAAAGACAGGGTTTGATCAATCAAATAACTATAGAGACGCACAGGTTAGAAGTTATAGATTTTTAGCTGAGGGTGGACCAATACCAACCGATGGATTAGACAACAGAATTGATTATATATTTGAAGATAAAAATTTTGATCCATCAAGATTAATAGTAATTGAAAATACTGCAGCTTCATCGCCAGCAGGTTATCAAGGCGATTTAGAAATTTCTTCTTTATATTTCAACCTAGATGCTTATTTAAATGAAAATTTTAGATTGGCAGCAGGCTTAAGGTTCGAAGACGGCGAACAAATGGTAAACACTTATGATGTATTCCAAATTGTTGACAACAATATAGAGAAAGTTATTGATGAAGATTACACTTTACCTTCTTTCACATTAACTTATTTACCTGAATTTGATGAAAATCTTCAAATAAGATTTGGTCTTTCTCAAACTATTGCGAGACCAACATTTAGGGAGCTATCCCCAACATTATTTATTGATGTTGATACTGATAGGGTTATATCAGGTTCGCTATACTTAGAAAATTCTGAAATAGACAATATTGATTTAAGAGTTGAATATTATTGGGGATTTAACCAGTTCTTAACAGCAGGCTTTTTCTTTAAAGATATTTCAAAACCAATTGAAGAAGTTGTAAATGAATCTGGTGACTTAATTATTACTTCATATCAAAACGTACCATCAGCTGAAGTGACTGGTTTTGAAATTGAGTATGAAAGAATTTATGAAGATACATTACCTGATTCAAAATGGGGTAGCACTAAGGAATTTATTTTTAAAATGAATTTTACTGCTACTGATTCTGAGGTAATTTACAGTGATACGGATACTTATATAAATACACAAGGAAGAGAAGTTAATGCTGCCAGCTTGTTTGCAAATGGAAGAGATACAAGACTTCAAGGCCAATCTGAAGAAATTGCAAACCTTCAACTTGGATGGGACGATTTACAAAATGGCACTCAAGGAACACTCATAGTTAATTATGTAAGTGACAGAGTTAGAGCGAGGGGTATTGACGTTCTTCCAGATATATATGAGGAACCGCCACTTCTAGTAGATTTTGTATATTCCAAAACAATATCATATGCTAGCAATGATTCTGATTTGAAGATATCACTTGAATTAAGAAACATCCTTGATGAGGAGTATTATGCTGCAATGGCGGATACTGTAATATATGATCAATATAATCTTGGAACTTCATTATCTTTAGGCTTTAAATTAAGTTTTTAATTTATATATTACAAAAATGAGCTACACTAAGTAGCTCATTTTGATTATGAATTTTATTAGATTTAAACAAGTGATAATTATAATTCTGGCTATTCCTGCGCTTTATTTTTTATGTCTTTTATTTATTTCTTTTACTAATAAACCACTAATTGAAAATATAAATGTGCCAGATATGACAAATTTTGAATTTCAAAGTAATCAAAATGACATTCGGGATAACAATAATCAAATTGAAAGTCCCTTAACTTTTGATTATAAATTAATTGGTTATAGAGCAGGATCAAATAATTCTTCAGTAATTTTAAAAAAAGGCAACGAGGAGTATGTGGTTTCAAAAGGTGAAAAACTTGAAGGAGTATATGAGTTAATTGAAGTTTCAAAGGATGAAGTAGTATTTCGCAAAGATAAAAAATTATATAAAATTGAAAATCTTGTTGGGATTAGCTTATGAAATATAAATTTGTAACTAAATACACATTAATAACATTATTTATTGTTGCACAAAATTTATATTCCCAAGATTCATATATTTTGAATTATGAAGATGTAGATATTAGAAAAGTAACTCAAGATATTGCACAATTTTCAAAAAAAACTATTATTCTGGATCCGCGAGTTAAAGGAAAGGTAACAATATATTCAAATGCTAATCTAGATAGCAATCAAATTTGGGACGTCTATCTAAGAACTATTCAAGTGAATGGATTTAGTGCGATTTCTGAAGACAGTTTTGTTAGAGTTGTTCCTGAAAATGAAGCTACACGTGATCAGACTCGAGATTATTCAAATGGAGGTGGCTTTGAAACAGAAGTAATACCTTTAATAAATAGATCTACCGAAGAAATTCTCCCAATGATAAAACCCATTACTGGTAGACAATCTCATTTATCCAGTATTCCTTCAGTAAACTCAATACTAATCGTTGATCGAGCTAGTAATATTGAAAGGATTAAAGAATTACTCTCAGACTTAGATAAAAATAATACAGCTAAGATATCTATAATTAAGCTTGAAAACTTATCTTCTATTGAGGCTGTAAGAATTCTTGACAGATTAAAAGCTCAAAACAATCCAACAATAAATAAATTTATTGCAATTCCTTTTTCACCTTCAAATTCAGTAATACTATCTGCTAATGATTTAATTACCAGAAATATTATGTCCACTCTAGATTCATTAGATAAAGATATTATGTCAAACGATTCTATGGATGTTATATACCTTAAATATGCTCAAGCCTCTGATATTGCTGGAATCCTAAACTCAATATCTGGAAGTTTTATAAGTGATATTGAAGGACAAAAAACAGTTATAACTCATCATGAGAAAACTAATGCCCTTATTATTTCTTCTGCAGAAGAAAATCTTAACTCCATTCGAAATATTATCGCTAAATTGGATATAAGAAGAGCTCAAGTATTGGTTGAGGCAATTGTAGTTGATCTTTCTGAAACTGCTGCCAGAAGACTTGGAGTAGAAGCAATTTATTCAGGTAATGACGAAGATAGTATTCCAGTTGGAATTACAAGATTTTCTGGTTCTGGTGCAGACTTGCTTGCAATTGCTGGTGCAGCTGACGATGAGCAAGACGTCACTTTGACAACAACGGCAATTTCATCTCTTCTAAATACTCAAGGCCTAGTAGCTGGTTTCGGAGATCTAACAAAAGGAGATGATAATTTTGTTGGAATTTTAAATGCAATTGCAGATGATACAGATTCAAATATCTTATCGACTCCTTCAATTCTTGCTATGGATAATGAACCAGCAAGATTGTTTATTGGTCAAGAAATACCAATAACAACCGGAGAAAGTCTAGGAACAAATAATTCAAATCCTTTTAGAACAACATCAAGACAAGAGGTTGGAATTGAATTGGAAATAACTCCTCAGATTAATGAGGGAGCCTCAGTGATTTTAACAATTAAGCAAGGTGTTTCAGGTATTGCTGGAGTTGCTCAAAGTGGTTTAGATATTATTACAAATAAAAGAGAAATAGAAACAACAGTTTTAGTAGATAACAATCAAATAATTGTTTTAGGTGGACTAATAGATGAAGATGTTCAAGAGGTAGTCTCCAAGGTTCCAATTTTAGGATCCATACCTCTTTTAGGAAGGATTTTTCAATCATCTTCAACAAGTACTAGTACAAAAAATCTAATGGTTTTTTTAAAACCAACGATTCTTACTGATTCAGATTCCGCAAATGAGATTTCACTTGAAAAATATAATTATTTTAAGGCTGAACAAGAACTTAAAGATAATATTATTATAGATCTTACTAATCCCAAAGACTAAAAGTGAGTAACTCGATTAAAGAAAATATAAATACAGATATTTTTCCATATGATTTTGTAAAAGAAAATGAAGTAATTGCTTTTCAAAATGGAGAAGGGATTGTAGTCTCATCGCCAAAACCTATATCACTTAATCTTTATCAAGAAATTCAAAGATTTTTAAATTCTGATTTTAGATTTGAGTTATGTGATTCAAATAAATTTAATGAAATTCTTACTAATTCATTCACCTCAAGCGATCATCAGAAAAATATTTCTGAGGAATTAACTGATGAATTTAATCTGCAAGATTTTGCAGGAAGTATCAACGCTACAGAAGATCTTTTAAGCGGAAATAATGACGCGCCAATCATCAAGCTAATCAATGGTGTTATCAGTCAAGCAATTAAAAGCAGGGCATCTGATATTCATTTTGAACCCTATGAAGATTTTTTAATAATACGTTTCAGGATTGATGGCATTCTTAAAGAAATACTTAGACAAGATAGTAAGATTGCATCAATTCTCATTTCAAGAATTAAGATTATTTCTGGTCTTGATATATCGGAGAGAAGATTGCCACAAGACGGGAGAGTATCTTTGTCTCTTGGAGATAAAAATATTGATGTAAGAGTATCAACGCTTCCGTCATCATACGGTGAAAGAATTGTACTGAGGATTTTGGATAAACAAGCTGCTCAAATAAATATAGATGACTTAGGATTACCTGAGAAAATTCTTTCAAACTATAAAAGCTCTCTTAAAAATCCTGAAGGAATTATACTTTTCACTGGACCCACAGGTTCAGGAAAAACAACTACACTTTACTCTGGTTTAAGATATTTAAGTGATTCATCTCAAAACATTCTTACAGTTGAGGATCCAATTGAATATACTCTTCATGGTATAGGTCAAACCCAGGTGAATACAAAAACAGGCTATACATTTGCAAAAGGTTTACGAGCAATTTTGAGACAAGATCCAGATGTGGTTATGGTTGGAGAAATGAGAGATATTGAAACCGCTCAGATAGGAATTCAATCTAGTTTGACTGGGCATCTTGTTCTATCAACCGTTCACACTAATAGTGCGGTTGCTGCAATAACTAGACTCAGAGATATGGGAATCGAGTCCTTTTTACTTGCATCAAGTTTAAGAACAATAATCTCACAGAGACTTGTGAGGAGGCTATGCTCTCATTGTAAAATTGAGAATAAGCCAACTTCAGAATCTGTAAATATATTTGGACTGGATAAAAATAAATCTGTTTTTTCTGCAAAAGGATGTGATCATTGTAATCATACTGGTTATCAGGGAAGAATTGCTATTGCTGAATGCATTCAAATAGACAAGACTTTAAAAGATTTAATTCATAATAATGCCTCTGAAAATGAAATTTCAGATTATGTCTTTAAAGATAATCAATCTATAGATAAAGCTTCAATTGACCTAATAGTAAGTGGAGTAACGTCATGCGAAGAGATAATAAGAGTAAATAATATAAAAGAAGATGCCAGCATATAGTTATACAGCTATTAATAAAGTTGGTACTAAGAAAAAAGGCATCATCAGTGCTATTTCAGAGAGAGAAGCAAGGAAGTTAGTAAAAGATCTTAATTTAACACCGTTAAAAATATCTGAATCTAAAAATTTAGGCAAGACTTTAAGAATTAAAAATAAAGATATTGTGCTGATGACTAGACAACTTGCGACATTACTCGAAGCTGGCACACCAATTGTGGATTCAATCGATATCACCGCAAAACAAATTAGAAATAAAAACTTAATACAAGTTTTGTTTAACCTCAAAGAAGACTTGGTACAAGGAAAAAGATTAGGCAATTCAATGAAAAAATTTCCAGGCGTTTTTTCAGATACTTATATATCAATGGTCTCAGCAGGGGACTCTTCAGGTAACTTAGATACTGTTTTTTCAAAACTTGCTGATTATCTTGAGGAAAGCGCTTCAATAAGACAAAAAGTAATATCAGCTTTAACTTATCCATTAATTTTGATTGGATTTTCCCTTATTGTAATTATATCTTTGCTTGCTTTTGTTCTGCCTCAAGTCGTCAATCAATTCATTAAGGCGGGAGCCGAGCTACCATTTATAACAAAGTTTTTAATTGGAATCTCAAATAATATTATTCCAATATTAATAGTAGTACTTTTTTTTGCTGTAGGCCTATATTACCTTTATAAGAAATATACTAATAATAAAGATAATAAGATATTTATTGATAAAAAGATTCTTGCCATTCCATTTTTAGGTAACTTTATTCTTAATTCAGAATTAGAACGATTTTCCAGTACTATGGAATTACTTTTAGCTTCAGGTACTAATCTAGATATAGCTCTAGGGGAGTGTTCAAAGATTTTCAACAATCAATATTTATCTAATATTGTTATGAATGCCAAAAATGATGTGATTGAAGGAAAAGACTTTATAGCCTCTATGAAATATGGCCAAGTTTTCCCAGATATTTTTATTCAATTGATTTCAAGTGGTTACAGGTCTGGTAATCTTGAGAAGATGTTTAATAAGGTTTCGAATTTTATGAAATCTGAAATTGAAAATAAAAGGTCTGTATTTTTATCACTTTTAGAGCCAATAGTAATAATTTTTATGGGTGGATTTATTATGATGATAGTTCTAGCTATACTAATACCAATTATGCAAATGAATACATTAGCAATATGAAACTAAAAGATAACGAAAAAGGTTTTACACTTATAGAATTAATGGCTGTTTTGGTTATTCTAGGTATTTTAGCGACAGTTGTTGTTGTAAGTGTAGATCCAGTTTTTCAAAGAGCGAATCTTGAAAAAATTAGGGCTGATATGGCAAACACTAATAAAGCACTCGAGTTATATAGATTTAACGAATTGTCTTATCCTTCTACTTCACAAGGTTTAGATGCTCTAGTAAAACCCCATTCTGAATTAAAGAATCCTTTTTTGTATCCTCAAGGTGGTTATATATCGGCAATTCCAAAAGATCCATGGGGAAGAGAATATATCTATGAATATCCTTCAAGACGCACTCAAAAATATGATTTATATACATTAGGTGCTGATGGCATTGAAGGAGGATCTGGTGAGGATGCTGATGTTGGAAATTGGATGCAACAATAAAAGATATCGATCAGGTTTTACTCTTATTGAAATACTTGTCGTACTGATTATTATTGGAATAACATCAACATTAATTACCTTAAACTTTAGCACGTTTGATTTAATAGAGAAAAAAGCTAATTCATTTCAAAAAACTGTAAGCTATTTAACGGAGGAAAGTATTATTACAGGAAAAATTATTGGCTTATACCTAAGTTCTGATAATCAATTTGCAAAGTATCTTACAGAAGAAAATCAAAACGAAATTGATTCAAGTTACAAAAATACTTTTTGGTCTGATACAACTTCACTTAGGAAAACATTTAAATTTGTAGATGGGTCAATCATAGAACTTGATAATCAAATGCTAGATACACCAGTAATTATTTTTTACCCATCTGGAGAAAACTCTGGCGGTCAAATAGATATCTACGGCCCACAATATATTCAAAGAATAATTATTTTTAGCAATGGAAAAACTAAGGATGAAATTATCAGTTATTAAAAAAGGGTTTAGTTTAATTGAAGTAGTTGTTGCTTTATTTATTTTAAGTATTTCGGTTATAACGATCTACAATCTAATAATTTCTACCTCAGTTTCAAGCTATGACCTTGAACAGAGATATTTGGCTAAAGAGGTAGCAAATAATCACATTGCACTTTTAAATACAATTGAAAAACCTCTAAGATCAGGAAACAGAAAAGGTGAAATGATTATGGGAGGTCAAAATTGGGTTTGGGATGAAGAAATATACGATACTTTAAATGAAGATTATTTTGAATATGAAGTACGTATTAAGCTTGCAGGACAAGATAAGTATATTTATTCAACAAAAGGTTATTTAATTAAATGAAGAAGGGATTTACTTTAATTGAAATCTTAGTTTCTCTTGTAATACTATCTATGATTGCAGTCATTTCATCAAACATTCTTCAGTCCTCTATTGAGATTGAAAGAACTTCTTCAGAGCGTCTTAAAGTATCACGCTCATTAAATTTATCATCAATAATTTTAAAAAGAGACATAAGACAAATTATAAATGTGCCACTAAGAGATAATTTTGGAAACCCTATGAATTTAACATTTTTAGGAAGCAATCTTGATAAAAAAATATCTTTTAATACTCAGATTAAATCAATTTCAAATAAGATATCGCCTGTAAAAAGAGTTGAGTATGGTCTTGAGAATAACAATTTGATTAGAAAACAATTTTTTTCATCAAATCCAATAAATATTGATGAAAGCTTCAAAACAAATTTAATTGAAGAAGTTTCTGAAATAGATATAAGATTTTTGCATGAGAAAATGTGGTATCAAGAATGGCCGGTCGATCCAATCACTCAAAGAAAAATTCCAGAATTAATAAAGCTCGAGTTTACAAAAAATAATAAAGAATACACATGGATAATAGAACCAAATTTTGATTATGTCTTCAAGTACTAAAGGAGTTGTTCTTATTTCAATACTATTAATAGTTTTGCTACTATCATCAGTAGCAATATTATTTGGAAATAAATATCTCTTATCTTTAAAAAGAGCACAATATATTGAATTTCAATCACTATCATTAAATGCCTTTAGAAACATTGAGGCATTATCAAAAGAAAAAATAAAAAAAGAACTTAGATTTAATAAAAATAAAATATCAAAAAACAATCCTCTTCTTAAAGAAAGCTTTTATTATAATCTTAACGGTGCAGATATTGTTGTAAGAATCTCAGATGCAAGTAATTGCCTAAATATAAATTCTATTGTTCTTATCGATAATGGTGAATTCGTTGAAAATAAAAAATCTACGGCATCAATCAAAAAAATTCTCTCACTAGAAGAAGTAGATAATAATGTTATTGAAGAGATTATAGATCAGGTCATTGACTGGATTGATTATGATTCAAATCCAAGGGCTAATGGTCTTGAGGATTATTATTATTCTGGACCACTTCATAATCCAAAAGAATACACTGGAATGAGATTAATGGTTTCTATAGAAGAGTTAAAAAGTATCCCAGCAGTGAAACAAATTGATTGGTCAATAATGCAAAAAAATTTTTGCGCTCTTCCTGAAGCTAATCAAATATCAATTAACATTAACACCCTCAATATAAATGACGATTATTTATTGAGCTCTTTATTTCCAAATATATCTTTACAAGAGGCTAAGTATATTTTGGATAATATACCAGATTCAGGTTTTGACGATTTAATTAACTTCAAGAATAATTTTCCTGATATGAATTTTGAGGACGCATATGGAGAAATTAAATTTAATTCAAATATTTATGAAATTAATACAGAGATTAATTTTGAAGATTTTGTTTCATCCTCTATAAGTAAACTAATTTTTGAGGGCAATAATAATGGTTTTATTATCTCAAGAATTTATAATGGAATTTGATGAGTACGATTGTTGCATATCCAGATAATTTAAGTTTCAGTAATGGTAAATATCACCATAGCTCAGATAACTATAAACAAAGAAACACTTTTTCAAATTTAAATGAATTTGATTCTTTGAATCAAAAAGATACTTTTATATATCTTGTTCCATCTTCAATTATAAGTAGCTATGTTTTTGAGAATAATGAAAATCTTTCAAAACAAAATAATCTAGCTAATTTCATGTCAGATATTGATTCATTTATCGTTGACGATATTTCAAAGAACGAATTTTTCATTTTTGATAAAAATGGTTTTGTAATTAATAAAACATTGTATGAAGAATTAAATACCATATTAAATTCATTGAATTGTAAAGTTCTAGTTTTGCCAGATTATTTTTTAAATAGACAATACGGAAAAGATACCATTACAGAATTTAATAATAAGTTTTTATTTTCCTTCAAAAATGGCACAGGTAGTTCAATTGAACATGATTCATTAAATCAATATATTGAAACAGTGAAAAATAACTATCCAGATTTTGATCCTATTATTTATTGTGATAATGATGTGAAAGCCTTGGAAATATTTAAGACTAAAAAGGAATTTAATGTATCTGATTTTGTTAGCAATAAAAATGCTAAAGAACTAAATCTATTTAAGTTTGAAGTCTCTATTAAAAATATTTTTAATAAACTTAATTTCACAAGAATGGAGTTATATTTATGCACATTTCTAATATTTTGTTCTTTGTCTCTTCCTTATTTATTTTTATCTCAAAATAATAAGCAAATAAGCATATACGAATCAGAAACATTTAATATTTTTAAAGCAATAGATAAAAATACTAATAGAGTAGTGACCCCAAAGATTCAAATAGATCAACTAATTAATCAAATATCTATTACTCCATTAGCAGAAATAGAAAACTCTAGTTCGAATTTTAGTAATTTTAACTTTTTGGTTTCTCTTGGTGAAAATTATCTTAAAAGTGTAGATATAGATTTTAATTCAAATGAGGCAGTACTATTTTTAGAGGGGTTACCAGAGATTCAATATCG
Organism: uncultured SAR86 cluster bacterium; assembly: GCA_902547295.1. Lineage (GTDB taxonomy): Bacteria > Pseudomonadota > Gammaproteobacteria > Magnimaribacterales > D2472 > SAR86A. The sequence continues at coordinate 16,231 of CACCNJ010000009.1, forward strand.
ATTGATTAAAAATACTGTTGGAAGCTTAAATGTAGAAATTATAGATGAGAATTTAGCTTCAAATGAAAATTTGATTTCTGGTGAGATTAAGATTGGATTTTTACAATGAATAACTTTTTGAGTAGCTTAAATAATAGGGAAAGAAATTTAGTATTGGCTACTTTATTAATGGTTGTTACATTAATATTATTTTTTATTTTTACTAATACAATTCAGTCCTTGAATTTTTCATCAAAAAAACTTGAAAAAGCTAAATCTGATTATGAATACGTCGTTCTAAAAGCTCAACAGCTAAGTAATTCATTTATTAATCAGTCAAATGATCCTGCTGAAATCAAATCATTTATAGACAACTCGATAGATTTAGATATAAAAAATCTTCAAGTAGATAATATTGATAATTATTTAAAAATTTCTTTTGAAACTAAAAATTTACAAGAATCTTTTTCTGTTTCAGATAAGATAGCGTTTATGTTAGAAAAAGATTTTAGTAAAGTTACTTATTCAAAAAACGAAAACGGATCTTTTACAGAGCTTTTTATAATCAATCTTTAAAGAAATATTTATAAACTATAAACGCTATAATTGATCCGATAATCTGTGCTAAACCAAATGAGAAAACATTTTCGGGGCTTATACCAGCAAAGCTGTCAGAGAACATACGTCCAATCGTGCCGGCTAGGTTTGCAAATGATGTAGATGATGTAAACCAATATGCTGCACCAATATATGATGCAACAATTAATGCAATTTTATCTTTATTTGAAATTAATATAAAAAATACCAACCCAAAAGTAGCAATAATTTCGGAAAGATAAATATTGAATCCAGACCTGTTTTTATTAGAGAGCTGAAATAATTCAACATCAAACATAATATTTGCAGACAAAACTCCAATGATTGCTCCTAAAATCTGCAAAAGTGTAAATAGTACAAACGTTTTAAAAGAAATTTCTTTGTTTAAAAAAAATGCTAGAGATACAACTGGATTAAAATGATTACTGTATGACTCAAATGATGAAATTAAGAAATAAAGAGCGAAAAAAGTTATAACAGCATTAACAAACAAAATAATTGACTCATCATTGGTAAGTGATTGACCCATTATTCCGGAGCCCACAACTGCACAGAATAGAAAAGCTGTTCCTAAAAACTCAGAAATATATTTATTTAATTTCATTTTTCATTATATATTGATATTTTTTTTGAATAAATTTCATGGAAAATTTTAACTGCAATTGAATCAGAGACACCCCATTTGGTTGATTGTATAGTTTTAATCTCTAATTTTTTTATAATTCTCTCATAGATTTTTAATCCAAAATCAATGACGTCAGCTCTATCATTTGCAAATCCATACTTGTTAATTTTTTCTTCTATTTCAAGATTTCTTAGATTCTTATATTTTTTTAAAAAATCATCAGATTTCATTTTTTTTAATTTATGAGCATTTAAAAAGGCTCTAATGTTACCTCCAAGTCCTATGATCTCTGTTATATCATTGAATTGCTTTAACCATTTATCCAATCTATCCCATTCTTTTCTCTTATCTTTTTTAAGCATTAATCTAACACCACCTAATTGAAAAGATTGAATTGAATGTTTTGGATTATTGTAAATATAGATCTCAGTACTTCCCCCACCAACATCAACATATGCTTTATTATTTTCTTTTTGTGCCTTTGGATGAAAACCTATTAACTGAGCTTCTTCAAGACCTGAAATTATTCGAATTGGATGTTCAATTTTATTTTCTATATATGTTCTTGCTTCTTCCGAGTTAATGGTATTTCTTAATGCGCTAGTAGCAATAATTTCGTATTGATCAATTTTATCTTTAGTAAATTTTTTCTGATATCTTTTTAGCGTACTTACTAATTCTCTTAGTTTTTTATCAGATATCTTTCCCCCTTCAAAAACTTCTGCTCCAAGACGAATTGGGGAACGTATTCCATCAATAAACTTAATTGAGGTGGGTGTTGTTTCAAAAATCTTAGATTTTACTGCATTTGTGCCAATATCTACGGAAGCAATTTTCATTATATGTCGTCGCTATATTTGCTTATGATCATAAATTGCTCATATGAAAGGTTATCAAATTTAACTCCTTCTAGACTTGTTGAATAATTATTCAAAGACTTTGACCATTTTGCAGGCTTAAGAATCTTCTTCCCATGATATTCAGTTTTATTCAATAGATATCTTAGTGATGTTAACCGCGCAATCATTTTATTATTCGAATTAATTGAAACCCATGGACTAACTTCAGTTCCAGTTTTTTCAAACATCTGCTCTTTGTATAATGTGAAGGCGTTCCATTTAGTAATTACTTTTTCATCATTTTTTGAAAGCTTCCAATACTTAAGTTCAGAATTTTTTCTTGCTTTCATTCTAATTTTTTGTTGATCTTTTGATAGTGAAAAATAAAATTTTGTTAATTCAACTCCATCACTTATTAATTGCTCTTCCCAATTATTAACTTTTTTCATAAACGCTCTGTATTGATTTTCAGTGCAATAACCCATAATGGGTTCAGTTATTGCTCGTGTATACCAAGATCTGTCAAGAAATGAAATTTGACCGCTATTTGGAATTACCTTTTTCCATCTCTGGAACCAGTGAGATGATTCCCATTTTGTTGGAATTCCTAGCTGAATGTAATTAAAATGTTTTGGCATTAAGTATTCTGAAAAGAATCTAATTGCTGTACTTTTACCAGCAGTGTCTCTGCCTTCAAATACGATACATATTCTTCTATTATTTTTAATTACATCTTCTTGAAGTTTCAAAAATTCAATTCTTAGTCTTCTTTTTTCTAAATCGTAAGATTTTGCATCAAGTTTTTTATAATCAGTTTGATCTAAATTTATAATTTTCATTTTCTATTTAAATTAGATGACACCTAAAAGTTTTATATTCTTAACACAAATGATAACATTTAAGCGTAAAATTTTTTCTCAAAAATAATATGGAAACTCTATTCTTAAGCCCTCTTGCAATAGTAATTATAGCATCTATAGTTGGGTTCTTTATGGCATATGGAATAGGTGCTAATGATGTTGCAAATGCTATGGGAACTTCAGTTGGAAGCAAGGCAATTACTCTAAGACAGGCTATTATTATTGCTGCAATATTTGAATTTCTTGGAGCATATTTTGGAGGTGGTGAAGTTACCTCAACAATAAGAAAAGGAATTGTTGATCCAACAATTTATGAGGATGCAAATAAATTTATTATTGGAATGTTATCGTCATTATTAGCCGCAGGAACATGGTTAATTATTGCCTCAAGAAGAGGCTGGCCAGTCTCCACAACTCATTCAATCGTTGGTGCAATAATTGGTTTTGTTTCAATTTCAAAAGGTGTGAGTTATGTATCTTGGGGGACAGTAGGTGGCATAGCTTCAAGTTGGGTAACATCGCCAGTAATTGCAGGATTCCTAGCATTTTTAATTTATTTAAGTGCAAAAAAATCCATTCTTGATAGCGCTAATCCAGGTGGAAGAGCCGTTAAAATAATTCCTATATATAGTTTTTATGTTGCTTTTATTATTTCATTAGTTATAGCAAGAAAAGGACTGAAAAATATAGGACTTGAGTTATCAGAGTCAGATGTATATATGTTTAGTTCAATTTTTGGAATTATTGCAGCTGCAATTACTTATACTCTTTTAAGACAGAATTTTTCAAAAATCAAAGAAAATGGAATTGAATCTGCATTTGCAATTTTAATGATTGTCTCGGCATGTGCAATGGCTTTTGCTCATGGCTCAAATGATGTTGCTAATGCAATTGGACCTCTTGCTGCAATTGTCTCCACTGTAAATTCAAATGGTATTATAGATACTTCGTCTCCAGTTCAAGCTTGGATTCTTTTTTTAGGGGCAACAGGAATTGTTTTTGGTTTAAGTATGCTTGGAAAAAATGTAATAAAAACTGTAGGAGAAAAAATTACTGCATTAAAGCCTAGTCTTGGTTTTTCAGCCGAACTTGCTACAGCAACTACGGTTGTAGTTGCTTCTTACGTTGGATTTCCAATTTCAACAACTCATACACTAGTTGGAGGAGTTATTGGAGTTGGATTGGCAAAAGGGGCTAAACATTTAAATACTAAGTCAATAACGAGAATTATTACTTCATGGTTGATAACAATTCCAATTGGAGCTTTTTTAACAATCTTGTATTGGGTTTTTCTAAGAATAATATTCGGAGTTTGATTTTACCTCTTTATCCAGCTGGTCATGTATGCAACCACAGCTCTAGATGCTTCAATTTTTCCAATATCATTTAATTTACCACTTTCTTTTGTGTTTAATGAAAATATTGAAAGAATAATTTGAGCTACAACTCTGCAAACACCTTCTTTATTAAAAACATTATCGAGACTTATGGATTCTTCGTAAGTTTCTTGAATGACATTACCTAACTGATGAATTGAATCTGAGTCTAAAGGCGGATTTATGGTATTACTAAGAATTAATTTTTGTGCTATTGAAGAATAAAAGAAATATTCATAAATATTATAAATAATATAATTTGTAACTTTTATAAGATCTCCTTTATCACTATCACTTAAGATGTTTTTTGAAAAGTTTTCTAGACATTCATTAATACATTTTGAGATTATTAGTTTTTTTAAGAAATCTACAGTTGGTATGAATTTATAAGTCGATGTTCTTTTTAAACCAGATTTTTCTGCTACTTTTGCAAGAGTAAGATCATCAATCTCACCATCTTCAACAATATTAATTGCAGCATCAATTATTTTATTAATTCTTTCTTTGCTTCTGTCTTGTTTTGCTAAAGTCTCCACTATTTAATTATGGACAAATGTCTATAAATGTAAACATAAAAGAACTTAAAAAATTCACATAATGTTCACAAATTTATGTTATTTCTGTTGCACTCTAAATTTAAAATTTGTGCATTATATTGGAGATTTCATGAAAAAATATATATTCCCATTGTTTCTATCACTATCTTTATTTTCTCAAGAGTCAGAAAATAATACTAACGATGAGCAAGTTGAAGAAGTTGTAGTAGTTGGTACAAAAGCTAGTATTGTTTCTGCTATTGAAAAACAAAGACAATCAAATTTAATTGTTTCTGTCGTAGATTCTGATGCTTTAGGTGACTTTCCAGATACAACAGCAGCTGAAGCCATAAGAAGACTATCAGGTATTTCAGTTGAAAACGATCAAGGCGAAGGCAGATATGTAAATATAAGAGGTATATCTGGTGATCTTAATTCAATTGCAGTTAACGGTGCTCTTGTTCCTGCTCCAGAGGGAGGTAGGGCTGTTATGCTTGATGGTCTGCCAACTGAATTGCTAGATTCAATAGAAGTATACAAGACACTAACAGCAGATAAAGATGCTGACTCAATTGGCGGAAGAATTGAGTTTAATACTAAAAGAGCTACTTCAATTGACGGAACACTTCTAAAATTTAAAGCAGACACTTCATACAATGAGCAATCTAAAAATTCTGATAATCCAAAAATTGCGTTTACTTATGGTTCAATGATTAATGAAAATATTGGACATGTTCTTGGTGTTACATACGCATCTAAGCAGATTGTTACCTACAACAACGAAACCGGTTTTCCAGCTTGGGATACAGACGACGGAAATATCTTTCTTGATGATGATTGGGAGATGAGGTTTTATGATTTAACAAGAGAAAGAACAGGTGTTACATATGATATCGATATGATGATAGATGACGATACATCAATTTATGCAAATCTTTTATATAACAAATATGATGATGATGAATTAAGGAACAAAGAAGAATTTGGCTCTCTTAGAACCGGTAACGTATATGCAGGCTCAAGCGAGATTAATAGAGTTAGAAGAGATGCTGAAGTTAGAAAAAGAATAGAAACACGTGAAATAAGAACCGTGATATTGGGCGGTGAGACATTGATAAACGGCTGGTTCGCAGAAGTGCAGTTTAGTCACTCTTACGCTGAAGAAAATGATACAGATAATGTTGATGTAACATTTAGAAGCGATAGAATTGATACTGATGATTGCGGAGGTCCTTGTGGCTCATTCTTTTATCAAGATCCTCAAAAAGTCGGTTTATCTCTCTCATCATATGCTCAAGGTGTGCTTTATGCTGATTTAAATGTTGATGCATGGGAAGAAGATTGGAGTTTAATCAAAGATACTGAAACAGCGTTTAGTATAGATATGACGAAAGATGGATTTACGTTTATGGATGTTCCAACAAAAGTAAAATATGGTTTTAAATATAAGTCTAGAGAGAAAAAAGGTGATAGCAATCAAATAGAAGTTGATGATGATAATGTGCAAGCTTTACTTCAATCTGAATTTGGACCATACATAAGATCTTGGCCATTCGCCGGACAACAGTACGGTCCTCATGCTGATGAAAATCTTTTATATGCAAGAAAGGGTCAATACACTGGTGGTCCTGATTATGATAACTTTGAAGAAGACTTTACAACAAATGAAGATATTACCGCGATATATTTTATGGGTACAATGGATTTTGATAAGGCAATTGTTATAGCAGGTATTAGGGTTGAAGATACTGATTTCGATACTCTTGGATATAATGATGGTGATGTAGATGATGTGTTAACAGCATCAAAGAGTTACACGTTTGTCTCGCCAAGTTTAAATGTTAAATATTTCTTAGATGATCAAACTATCATTAGAGGTGCAATATGGAGAGCATTATCTAGACCGGGTTTTGGTCAAGCAAACTTGATAGCAGATATAAGAGAAAGAGATGATGGTAATTATCGAGGTGAGATGGGTAACCCAGATCTTGACCCGTATGAAGCAACTAATTTTGATTTATCAATTGAATATTACGGTGATGGCTCTTTCGCATCATTTGGATATTTTAAGAAAGAAATCGAAAATGCAATTTATCCACTTGCAGTGGCTAATACAACAGTAAATGGTTTGCTTTTTGACGAATTATTGACATTTGTAAATACAGATGACTCTGATGTTGATGGTTTTGAATTAAATATATTTCAAGAGCTAAATATGCTACCAGAACCCTTTGATGGCCTGTTTGTTTCAATGAACTTTACTACTACTGATGGAACTTCATCATTAGATGTAGATAATGGAACTGTAACATTTCCATTCAGAAAATTATCAGAAGATGTTTCTAATATCTCTATAGGTTACGATAAAAATAAATTTGATATAAGGCTATCGTCTGTTTCAAGATCGCCTTATTTAGATTACCTTGCAGATGATGATAGCGAAACCATTCAAGAGGATTTAGATAATAATAATATTAGGTACACAGATGATCACACTCAAATTGATTTTAATCTTAAATATAAAATTAATGACAATCTAAGTCTTAAATTTGATATCAATAACATAACTGATGAACCAGAGTTTTACTATTGGGGAACTCCAAACAGATTATCTCAATATGACGAGTATGGAACAACCTATTCAATTGGCATAAGATATAATTTATAATCCAAATAAATTTAAATAATAAGGCAAGTCTTTAACTTGCCTTATTTTTATAAGAAATGAAATACTTATTAACAACATTATTTATATATTCGCTTTCTGTAGTATCTGATCCTATAGATAAAATTATTCATATAGTTCCTGCAATCGACGAGACTCCTCAAGTAATCTCAAAAGGAGATGCTGCAGATGATCCTGCCATTTGGCTAAATAAATTAAATCCAGATAGATCACTAGTATTTGGAACAGATAAGAGAAGTGGCATATATACATATAACTTAAAGGCCGAAAAAATAGGCTACACAGAAATTGGAGATATCAATAATATTGATGTTAGAACAATGAATGTTACTGATGATGATAACAAAGACATAGGTAGTTATTCATTTATCTTTGCATCAAATAGAACTACAAACACACTTGATATTTGGGTATATAAAGACACTAATATTGATAAGGCTATAAAGGATAATAATTTTGAAATTTCAAAAGAGCCATACATAAATGCTAAAGCAAACATGGTAGTTTATGGAGTTTGTGCAGGCATTGATTCAAGATTTGGATTAATAGCATTTCTAACAGAAGATGAGGGATCAAAGGTACAGATGTGGAATTATGGTCCCTTTGGAATGACTCTTTTAACAACATTTAATAATGGAAATGCAACTCAATCTGAGGGATGTGTTTACGACGATGAAAATAGAACTCTTTTTATATCTGAAGAACAAGATAGAGGTATTTTAAGAGCCTATAAAATAAATAACGAATTAGATTTTTCAAGTCCTATTATTATTGATAATAGATCTGGAAATATAGATGATGATCCTGAAGGTGTAACAGTTTATAAGTCTTCTGAAAAAGATGGCTATGTTATCGTTTCATCTCAAGGTGATAGTTCTTTTAATATTTATAATCGACAAGAGCCTTATAACTACCTAGGCAGTTTTAAAGTTGGTAGTAACAAGGACATTGATAATGTTAATGACACTGATGGTATTGACGTTATTAATTTCAATTTTGGTAATAAATATCCTTTGGGTTTATTTGTCCTGCAGGATGGAACAAATGATGGTAAAAATAAGGTTAAGAGACAGAATTTTAAATATGTTTCTTTTGCTGATGTTCTAGAAAAATTAGATCTTTAATTTCTTTATAAATTCTATAATATCCTTAGAGAGTGATTCAGGTTGCTCTAAGGCTGCAAAATGTCCGCCTTTGTGAGTATTCCATTGAACTACATTATAGATTTCTTCAGCCCATGCTCTTGGAGGTGCAATTAAGTCTCTTTCAAAAACTGCGCCTGCCATAGGTTGCTTAATGTTCTCAAAAGAAAATCCTAAGTCTCCATTTTCTTTATACAACCTTGTTGATGAAGTTATTGATTTACTAAACCAATACAAAGATACTATTGCCAAAACTTCATCATTAGAAACAACTAGTTTATTCTCATCACCATCAAACCAGCCATAAAACTTCTCTACAATCCATGCAGCAAGTCCAACAGGAGAGTCATTTAAGCCATAACCAAGTGTTTGTGGTTTTGTTTTTTGTATCTCATAGTATCCAACTCCTTGTTCTTTATATTTTTCATAATTCGCCATCAATTTTTGTTCTTCTTGCGAGGTATTTTCTAATGGATCTTTATCAGCAGGTGGCCAAGCAATAACCATATTAAGGTGAATGCCAATACAATGATCTGGATAAAGTTCAGCCATCCATTTGCTTATGGTAGCTCCCCAGTCACCACCTTGAACAATATATTTATCATATCCAAGAGCTGTTAGAAGCTCATGCTGCAAAATAGCAATCTGTTTGGAATCCATACCAACTTCTTTTGGTTTATCGGAAAATCCAAACCCTGGAAGAGAAGGGCAAATAATATCAATTGGAATATCAGAGTTTTTTTGAATAATTGGTATTATTTTTAAAAATTCTTGGATGCTTCCAGGCCAACCATGAGTCATTACTAATGGAATAGCATTATTGTTGTTTGACTTTGAATGAAGGAAATGAAGCTTAAGTCCGGACTTGGTTGTATATCTGTAGCTACCAATGTCATTAATCTTTTTTTCATGATCTCGCCAATTAAATTCATTTCGCCAATAGTTTGTTAGTTCTTTTAAGAAATTAAGATCCGTTCCATGAGACCATCTATGATTTATTTCATCAGGCCATCTTGTTAGATCTATTTTTTTATTTAGTAAATCAATATCTTTTTCAGATACTTTTACTATAAATTCTTCTGTATTTTTCATAAGCAATTATTTAGTTTAATTTATATCACACCTTAAATATATTGAAGTAAAATATCTTTTTTAGGTACATATGTTTGAAAATATAGAGTCTTTTCTTAGTAACAATAATGAATTAGCTTGGATTGCTATATTCATGTTTGCTTTTATGGAATCGTTTATCTTATCTGGCATTATTGTTTCAAGTGCTATTTTGTTTTCAGTATGCATTTTTGTTTTCAATATGGAGTTATTACCTTTATACACAATCGTCATGGTTGCAATGCTTGGCGCTCATTTGGGTGATATTTCAGGGTTCTTTTTTGGGAAAACTGTTGGTCCAAGCTTGTTAGCAACTAAATTTATTTCTAAAAGAGAAAAGACAATAAAAAGAGCTCAAAAATTTTTAGATAAAACAGGACAATACACTGTAATTTTGGGTAGATTTGTTCCTGCCATAAGACCGATTGTTCCTTTTTTGCTTGGTATTTCTGATCTAAAAGCTGTAAGATTTTATATTGCAGATGTCATCGCATGTACATGTTGGGGAATTGCTCTAGCATTACTGGTAACAGGAGTTGGATCTTTAATAGGATAAAAATATGTTAAGTATGTTTATATTAGTAGTTAGTTCAATAGCAGTTTTATTTTTGTTATTTCAATTAATCAAAGCAAGCAGACAAGGTAGATTTCTTCAGACCTTAAGAGATCTTTTAATCATACTTTTAGCTATATTAATGACTGCAGCAATTTTTTATATTGGATTTAGATTCTTCAGAACTTTTATTTAGAATGTCATTAACTTTATTTGAAAAAATTATTAATAAAGAAATACCTGCTGAAATTATCTATGAAGATGAGATTTCTATTGTTATCGAAGATATCAATCCACAGGCGCCTACTCATTTACTGATTATTCCAAAAAAAGTAATTCCTAAATTGTCTGATGCATCAAATGAGGATCAAGAAATATTAGGTCATTTAATGCTTGTAGCTGGGAAAATTGCAGACCAGCTTGGTTTAGACGAAACTTTTAGATTGGTTGTGAATAATGGCGCAAAAGCAGGGCAAAGCGTTTTTCATCTTCACCTCCATCTTATCTCTGGAAGGCCTTTTAATTGGCCTCCAGGCTAAAAATAAATATAAGCGCCTATACCAAGAAAAAAGACAATAATCCCTATTCCAATAGCAAAAAAAGAGCCATATTTTAAAGTTGAACTGTCATCCATAATAAATCCCCTTAAAAAAATATATCAAAAATTAATTCTTTTTCAAATGATTTTTTAAGATAAAATGATCTAAAATTCATAACTATTAAATCTTGAATAAATCAAAACTATCTAGAGAAATTAAAGCTTGGATATCATACGATCTAGGTAACTCAGCTTTTGCAACTACTGTTTTAGCAGCATTTTTTCCTATTTTTTATAATCAATATTGGGCAACTACATTAGACTCTACTTTATCAGCAGAGTATTTAAGTTGGACTCTTGTAATCTCAAACCTCACTTTATTATTCACCGCACCTCTCATAGGAGCCATAACTGATATAAGTAAGTCTACTAAATTGATGTTTATATCAATGGTTTCAATATCCATTATTTGCGTTGGTTTATTATATTTTTTACAAGTTGGGTCTTGGTTATATGCTTTAGTATTTTTTGGTATCGCTAACTATTTCTTTTCTGCTTCAAACGTTCTTTATGACAAAATTTTAGTTCAAATAGCATCTCCTGATTTATTTTCAAAAATTTCAGGTTACGGGTATGCCTGGGGATATTTTGGAGGAGGGTTACTTTTTCTTGTAAATGCTTTGATGAGCCTTTATCCAGAAATGTTTGGATTGAGCTCTCAAGCTGATGCAATAAGATGGTCATTTATTACAGTATCTGTATGGTGGACAATATTCCTATTACCTCTGTCAATTACATACAAAGAAAGAGTTGTTAATTCATCACAAAGGGTACTTAAGGACTCTTTTAGAAATTTTGTTAATACTCTTAAATCTGTTTCAGAGTATAGAAATGCATTTGTATTTTTGATTGCCTTTTTTCTATTTATAGATGGCGTTCATACTGTTATCGCACTTGCTTCCACCTTTGCTATAAATCTAGGTCTTGATACAAGCTCAATTATTATGGCTTTAATTTTAGTTCAATTTGTAGCATTCCCATCAACATTGATGTGGTCATTTGTCGCTGAAAAGTATGGAGATAAATTAGTAATAAATATAACGATCATTATCTACATCATATTGATTTTATATTCATTTAATTTATCTGATGGAATTGAATTTTATATTCTTGCAGGATTAATAGGTTTTATTCAAGGAGGCATTCAAGGAAGTTCTCGTAGCTTGTTTGCTAAGTTAATTCCATCTGATAAAGCAGGAGCATTTTTTGGTTTGTTCAACACCTTTGGAAAGGCTGCAGCATTTATAGGTCCAGCACTTATAGGCATTTTCTTAGCAGTTTTTAAAGATACAACATTAATGCTTTTGCCTTTATTAATTTTATTTGTATTAGGGATTGTTGTTTTATATTTTGTTGATACCGATGAAGTTATTTAGTACAAAATCAATAATTTTTTATAGCATATTAGGAGCAATAACAGCCTTTGTAATCGCTCCATTTATAAGAAGTCTTATTGATTTTAGTACTGGCATTGAGTTACTTATCACCACAGCAATAATAATCCCAATGTATGCTGTCATCACAAGATTATTAAAAAAGTATCTTTAAGATTTTTGAAGTGTCTCAAATAGAAGTTTTGGTTTGTCAGTAATTATTCCATCAACTTTAAGATCGATTAAATAATTGAATGTTTTAACATCATTAATTGTCCATACCATTATTTTGATTCCTTTTGATTTTAAGTAGTTAACAAATCTTTTTGTCACAATTCTTACTCCGTAATATCTAATAGGTATTTGAAGACAATCACCAGGAATGATTCCACTATAGATGCGAAAACTCGACATCAGCGTTTTGGCAACCTCATTGGGGCCCATAGATATGCACAAATGCGGATGAGTTGATCTTACATTATTTAATCTTTCGCTATTAAAACTTGCCACACATACTCTTTCAGAGGCGTTTGATTTCGAAATAACTTCTAATGCAGGATCTACAACTTCGTCTGTTTTAAAATCTATTTGAAATGAAGTTGAAGGAAATATATTTAAAGCATCTACTAATTTAGGAATCTTATGATCACCAAATATTCTCAAATCATCAATTTCTTTACTAGAGAGGCTATCAAATTTAAAAGGCAAATCACAGATTCTTTTAAGATCATTATCATGAAAAATATATGGGATACCATCTGAGGACACTTGAACATCAGTTTCAATGAATTTACAACCTAAAGATATTGAGTATTCAAAAGATTCAAGAGTATTTTCTGCTGCTTCTTCAGCTCCACCTCTGTGAGCAAGAACCTCAAGGCCATCATATTTTAGATAAGTCTTCATTAATCGATATTGTATACGTTAATATTGTAAAATATGTCTCTTTAATGCGAAGTTAACTATTTCAGTGAATAAATTTGATTCTATAAGACCTTATCACGACGATGAAGTTCATCAAGTTTTGATAAACCTATCTAACAACAGAAGATTCTTAAAAATGCTTTTTTCTACTGGTAGGTTTAATAAAATAAGTTATCTACCTTTTTCAAGAAAAATTCTTAGCTTTGTTTTTAAAAATAAAATAAAAAATATAAAAAGTGTCAGCCAGTATCAAGATGTATTTGAAGCAGTAGTCTCTGAGGTAATAAAGATTTCAATAAATAAATTTTCGATATCTGGTATTGAAAATTTAGATATTAATAAAGGATATCTATTTGTAGCAAATCACAGAGATATAACCCTCGATTCAGCATTACTTAATTTTTCATTACATAAAAACAAATTTAATACCACTTATAATGCAGTTGGTAATAATTTATTGAGTGAGAAGTGGGCATCAGATCTTATGCGATTGAATAAAAGCTTTATTATTGATAGAAGTGATAAATCAAAAAGAGATATATATAAAAGCTTAAATCTAGCATCAGAATTTATATTCAACACAATAGTAAATAATAATGATTCTATTTGGATTGCCCAAAAACAGGGCAGATCTAAAGATGGCAATGATTACACAGACCCGTCTGTAATTAAAATGATACATTTAAACGCAAGAAAGAGATTGCCTGTTAATGATTACCTCAACAGCCTAAATGTTATTCCAGTTTCAATATCTTATGAAAAAGATCCTAATGATCTCCTCAAAGCTAAAGAGATGTACCTAACAGACCTTAATCAAAAATATACAAAAGAAAGAAAAGAGGACATGGAAAGTATTTTTCTAGGCATTAGTGGCTTTAAAGGAAATGTCCATTTAAATATTGGAAAAGTAATGCATTTTTATATAGATTCATATGAAGAATGTTCTGATCAAATTACTGAAGCTATAAAGCAATCGTATTATTTACATTCTACAAATTATGCTGCTGCAGTAATTCAAGGAAAACCAAATAAAAACGACAGATTTTCACCGGAAGAAATTAATGATTCAATAGAGTATCTTGAAAATAGAATGACCCTCATACCAGAAGATATGAGACCATATTTCCTTAATCAATATTCAAATCCTGTTTTGTAGGCGTATATTCAGTATTAATTAATAAAAGAAACAAAAAAAAGAGAAGAGCTACTTTCGTAACTCTTCTCTAAAAAATTTAATCTTATGACTTAGTTATTGGGGGAGCACTATGACGTCATTACAATTAAATTATTTAAACTCCGGATAAGCTTCTATACCTACCTCAGAGATATCGAGACCAGCTTCTTGTTCAGCATCTGATGCTCTAATTGGCATTACCGTGTTGATAACATATATTGTTCCTAGACTTGCTAAATAAGTAAATGCAGCAATCATAACAACACCTGTAAGTTGCCCTATAAATGAAGCGCCACCTGTTAGTGCAACTACAAGAACACCATAAATACCAACTGTTCCGTGAGCTGATATTGCGCCCACAGGGTCATCCACGCCAGCTTTTTCAAGAAATACAATTGAAAAGTAAACTATAGCTCCACCAATAGCACCAACTATTACAGCAGTACCTCCAGCAGGACTTAGTGGGTCAGCTGTAATTGAGACTAAACCAGCAATAGCTCCATTTATTGCCATTGTTACATCCATTTTACCTGTCATGAACAAACTCATGAAAAGTGCAGCTAAAACTCCGCCAGCTGCAGCCATATTTGTGTTTAAGAACACTTGGCTAACTGCAGTAGCACTGCTTACTTCAGAAACTTTTAGCTCAGAACCACCATTGAATCCAAACCAACCTAACCATAAAATCCATGCACCAAGAGCGGCCATTGGAATATTTGATCCAGGCATTGGGTTTGGTGTTCCATCGTAGGCGTATTTACCATTCCTTGGTCCTAACACAGTTACAACTGCCATTGCGGCTGCTGCACCACAAAGGTGAACAGTTCCTGATCCAGCATAATCTGAATATGAAATACCTAATGATTCAAATCCACCGCCCCAGTTCCAAAATCCTTGAGTTGGATATATAAAACCAGTTAAAACAACAGCAAATAAAAAGAAAGGTAACATCTTCATTCTTCCAGCAACAGCTCCTGATACAATTGACATAGCAGTTGCAACAAATACTACTTGGAAAAAGAAGTCAGCTTGATGAGAATAATACCCAACAAAATCTCCGCCTTCTACTGAACCATCTGATCCATACATCATAGGATCAGCCTCTGTAGCCATTGATAATGACCATGAACTGCTAATGTTAGGTAGTAAACCTCCTAAATAGCTATCTCCAGAGTACATGAGTGCAAAACCACAGATCAAATACATAATACATGCGATTGAATATAGACCTAGGTTTTTCGTAACAATTTCAGATACATCCTTTTTTTGAACCATCCCTGCTTCAAGCATTGTAAAACCAGCCGCCATCCACATAACAAGGGCGCCTGCCATTACTGCATAGAATGTATCTAAAGCAAATTTAATTTCTTCCATTTTTTCTCTCCTTTAAATATTTAAATAGCATCAGAACCAGTTTCACCTGTTCTGATCCTTACAATTTCTTCAATGTTTGTCACAAATATTTTCCCATCTCCAATTTTTCCTGTTGAAGCTGATTTTGTGATAGTTTCTATTACAGATCCAACATTTTCATCATCGATAAGAATATCAAGTTTCATTTTAGGTAATGTATCAACAGAATATTCAGCACCACGGTAAAGCTCTGTATGACCTTTTTGTCTTCCATATCCTTTAACTTCAGATACGGTGAGACCGATTACACCAGATTCTACAAGAGATTCTCTTACCTCTTGCAGTTTGAAAGGCTTGATTATTGCGCTAACAAGCTTCATAGAACTTATAAGCTTGCTGATACTGAGAAAACAAATGCATCTTCATCAGCACCGTATCCATCATCAGAAAAATCTGAGTATGTTAATGCACAATCATATGATCCACATGAAAACCCATAGGATATCCCAAAGTTATCACCGTAATCATCATATTGACCGAAAGATACACCAACAGGTCCAATACCATATGAAACTTCGGTATAGTCTGGAGCACCATCAACACCTGATGCATATGTAAGACCAAGGTCACCCATACTCAAACCAACATAGATTTCTTCAAAATCTAAGTCAGCATCGTTTTCAGGATATCTGTATTCGATGTAACCAATATCTACACCAACACCACCAACTTCAAAACCATATCCAAAATATAGATCTAGCTCTGAACCAGCGCCTGGATCATAATTAAAGTTAACATTTGATCCCCATAATCCTGCATAGAAACCACCATCAGAAGCATAATCAAATCCACCTTGGACAGCAGGTCCATCGGATTGAGTCATTCCTCTCCAAATATAATCGCTTGCAAAGCTTACATTTGCACTAACTGATGCAAAAGTAGGCAATGAAACCATTGTTAATAAAAGTAATAATTTTTTCATTCGATATCTCCTTTAAAATATATACTCATTAATATATATGCAATTGATGTGCCAATTATGTAATTATTTTATTTATATAAAAAAAAGTTATAATTTTTACTTAATTAAAGGAGTAAATATGGATCTAAATAATAAAGTAGCATTAGTCACAGGTGGAGCTTCTGGATTAGGACAGGCTACTGTAGAAGCTTATGTGGCCAAAGGAGCAAAAGTAGTCATATTAGACATAAATGAAGATAAGGCTCTAGAGATAATAAACAATTTAGGTGAAGACAAAGTTATGTTTATATCAACTGATATTATGAAAGAGGATCCAGTAGTGGAGGCTATAAATAAAATTAAAGATAATTTTGGAGGACTACATATTGCAGTCAATTGTGCTGGAACTGGATATCCAGGAAGAATCTTAGGTAAAGAAGCACCTCATCCATTAGATGCCTTCCAATTTATTGTTAATTTAAACCTTGTTGGTACTTTTAACGTTATGAGAATAGCAGCTGAATTAATGGATAAAAATGAACCAGATCAAAAAGGTGAAAAGGGAGTTATTATCAATACAGCTTCTATAGCAGGTATTGAGGGTCAAATTGGTCAATCAGCATATAGTGCATCTAAAGCAGGTGTTATTGGATTGACTATTACTGCTGCTAGAGATCTAGCAAGACATGCCATAAGAGTATGTACGATTGCTCCAGGAATTTTTGATACTCCACTTATGCAATTAGCACCAGATAAGGTAAGAGATCCTTTATTAGAATCTACTCAATTTCCTCATAGATTTGGGCAGCCAAATGAATTTGCAGATTTGGCAGTTCATATTGTAGAAAATACATACCTAAATGGTGAGACAATTAGGTTAGATTCTGGAATGAGAATGAAACCAAGATAAATTATTGAACAGTTACCCAGTATGTCATTGCGATAACAGCAACAATAATTAAAAACAAAATAACTTTAGCATCGCTTTTGCTATCAAGGTTTGCTTCTTCCGATTCATAGAATTCTTTATAGTCATCTTTCATATTTATTCTCCATGTTGTATTACAACTCTACCAATTTGGTCACCTTTTAGAATTTTATCAATTTCTTCTTTAATTTCTGAAATTTTTACTATTTTCGTTTGATTTAAAAGATCAAGCGACCATTCATTTGATAATAATTCCCACAATTCTTTTTTTAGTTCTATGGATGATTCGGCTGAATCAATTCCACTTAATTGAATACCTCTTAAGATAAAAGGAAATACAGATGAAGAGAATTTTGGTCCAGCGACATTTCCACAGCATGAAATTACACCATGATTTGCAATCATTGTTAGCATTTTAGATAAAATTTCACCACCAACGGTATCTACCGCTGCAGAATATTGAGCTTTATCCATAGGTTTTATAGGATCAGACATATATTCATTTCTGTCTAAAATTTCATTAGCTCCCATCATTTTAAGAGTATCGACTTGTGAAGATTTCCCTGAAATTGCATGAACTTCATATCCAATTTTTGAAAGTATTCCCACTGAAATTGAGCCAACACCACCTGTGGAACCAGATACTAAAACTGGAAGTTTTTTTGAACAGTCACCATCAACAATTTTTTTTATACATGCTGCAGCAGTAATACCAGCGGTTCCAAATGACATACACTTTATATGATCTAACTCAGACGGCATTTTTATAACCCAATTGCTTGGAAGATGGACGATTTCTCCAAAACCTCCAAATTCAGACATTCCAATTTTATATCCTGTTGCAATAACATTATCACCGACAGAAAAATCTGTTGTTGATGATTCAATTATTTCTCCGGCAACATCTATTCCAGGAACAAATGGATAAGAAGATGCTACGCCTTTTGCTCCGGATGCGGCGAGAGCATCTTTATAATTTAGAGATGAGTAGTGAACCTTTATTAATACTCGGCCTTGTTCAAGTTTTGGAATATCAATATCTTCTATTGAACCATTAAAATTTCCTTCGTTTTCTCTTACAAGATAACCTTTAAATTTCATTATTATGATTCAGATAAATATTTTTCAGCATCTAACGCAGCCATACAGCCAAATCCTGCAGAGGTTACTGCTTGCCTATAAATTTGGTCTGATACATCACCAGCAGCAAAAACACCTTCAACAGAAGAGCTTGTGACTGATCCGTTTAAACCTGATTTGATGATAATGTAACCATTATCCATATCTAATTGTCCATTAAATATTTCAGTATTTGGTTTGTGGCCGATTGCAATGAAAACACCCATTACTTTCCTAGAAATTTCAGAACCTTTATTGTCTAATTTTATTGATGTAACTCCCATATCATCGCCGCAAATTTCCTTAAGTTGTGTATCCCATAAAATCTCAATTTTGCCAGCTTCCTCTTGTTTAAATATTCTATCTTGTAAAATTTTTTCTGCTCTTAATTCATCTCTTCTGTGAATTAAATACACTTTGGAACATATATTTGCTAAGTAAAGTGCTTCTTCAGCTGCAGTATTTCCTCCTCCAATAACTGCAACATCTTGATCTTTATAGAAAAAACCATCACATGTTGCACAAGCGGAAACACCTTTACCTAAGTATTTTTTTTCTGAGGGAAGACCAAGATACATAGCGCTAGCACCAGTTGCAATAATTAGAGAGTCACATGAATACTCGTTAACTCCTTTTAGGATAAATGGTTTTTGAGTCAATGAAACCTCATTTATATGATCATTGATTATCTCAACATCAAAGTCTTGTGCATGTTTTTTCATCCTTTCCATCAATTCTGGTCCTTGGAGACCGTCACTATCACCAGGCCAATTTTCAACATCAGTTGTGGTAGTTAATTGACCACCTTCCTGCATGCCTGCAATTATGATTGGATTAAGTCCAGCTCTGGCTGCATAAATACTTGCTGCATAACCAGCAGGACCTGAACCTAAAATTATTAATTTGTTATGATTGTCTGACATGTCATGAATTATAATTGAATATGCAGAAATTGTTATGGTTTATGCCTATAATTAGACCAATAATTAGATATAGTTAAATGCCTCCATATATAAAAAATACGTTATTAAATTTTCTAAGTTTTTTTCTTATAGCATTCTCTTTATATATTTTTATATCACTTGTTTCTTATGATATTTCCGATTCTGGATTCTTCAATAAAAATTCTAATGAAACAGTTAATAATTTAGGTGGACCTCTTGGTGCAACAATATCAGATTTCTTATATACAATTTTTGGTTTTGGTGGATATTTAGTTCTTCTTATTGGTAGTGTTTGGGCTATTCAAACGTTATTTTTTGAGGATCCATATTCATCTTTAAATAAGTCCTTAGCAAGACTTTTGAGTTCTATCCTTTTATTAGTGTGTTTTTGTTCAATAGGATACTTTTATTTTCTTGATAGCTTTGGAGGTGTTGTAGGAAAAGAAATAATCCTTTCATTATCTTCTTCAATTGGCAATATAGGATCTTTAATATTTTTAGTCATATTGTTAATACCTTCTGCATCATTGGCTTTTAATTTTTCGTGGTTAAAAACTATTGATAAAACAGGAGAAATTTTGATTATTTTTGGAAAATTTAGTTTTGAAATAATTTTAAGACTTCTAGTAAATCTAAAAAAAATAGTAATTCTTTTTTTTACCAAAGTAAAAAAAATTGTAACTACAATGCAGATTAGAAATGATAATAAAGTTAAGTCAGCAACAAAGCCCAAAATTTCAAAAGAACCTCAAATCAAAGAAAAACAGGTTGAGGAAATTAAAAAAGATCTCACACAAGGTGATTTACCTATTAAAGATGAAATACCACTAAAAGAAGTATTAAAAGAAAGCTCTGCCAATGACGAAGAAAAAAAAGAAAAGGCTGTTATGCCTAGTACTGAATTACTTGATAGAGCGCTTGATGATGGAAGCTCATTGTCTGAGAGTGAATTAAATCAGATAGCTGAACTTCTTGAAGCTAAATTAGAAGAATTTGGCATCGAAGCTACTGTTGAATCAGTTTTACCAGGACCAGTTGTAACTAGATTTGAAATTCAGCCAGCACCAGGAACAAAAGCAAGCAAAATTACAAATATTGCACAAGATATTGCAAGATCATTATCGGTAAGCAGTGTTAGGGTTGTAGAAGTGATTGAGGGAAAATCATACGTGGGTATTGAGATACCAAATAATAATAGAAAAATGGTTAGGCTTACTGAAATACTCTCTTCGAAAGCATTTAAATCCTCTCCATCAAACCTTAGCGTAGCGCTTGGTCAAGATATTTCAGGTAATCCAATTGTTGTAGATTTATCCAAGATGCCCCATTTGTTAGTTGCTGGCACAACCGGATCAGGAAAGTCAGTAGGACTTAACGCAATGTTGCTGAGTCTGTTATTTAAATCTGATCCTGAAGAAGTAAGATTAATATTAGTAGATCCAAAAATGTTGGAGTTGGCTGTCTATGACGGCATACCTCATCTACTTACTCCAGTTATTACAGATATGACAGATGCATCTAATGGTTTGAGGTGGTGCGTGGCAGAAATGGATAGAAGATACAAATTAATGTCAATGATGGGAGTAAGAAACTTGGCAGGATTCAATAAAAAAATTCTAGATGCTGAAAAAAATGGAAAACAGATATTAAATCCCTTAAATGAGAATGAAGACGAATATCTTGAAGTATTACCATCCATAGTTGTAGTTGTTGACGAATTTGCAGACATGATGATGTTAGTAGGAAAAAAAGTTGAACATCTTATTGCTAGAATTGCGCAAAAAGCTAGAGCAGCTGGCATTCATCTAATATTAGCAACTCAAAGACCTTCTGTAGATGTCATAACTGGTTTAATTAAAGCAAATATACCTACAAGAATTGCCTTTCAAGTTTCTACAAAAATAGATTCCAGAACAATTTTAGATCAAGGTGGAGCTGAACAATTATTAGGATATGGAGATATGCTTTATTTACCCCCAGGAGTAGGTGTTCCAGTTAGAGTTCATGGAGCCTTTGTTGGAGATGATGAGGTTCACAGAGTTGTTAATGATTGGAAATCTAGAGCTGAACCAAATTATGTAGATGAAATAACTTCATCAACCCAAGATACTGGACCAATTCCAGGCTGGACAGGTACTGACGCAGTCAATTCAGACGAGCAAGATGAATTATATGATGAGGCTGTAAACTTTGTTATTGAATCCAGAAGGGCATCAATATCTGCTGTTCAAAGAAAACTGAGAATCGGCTACAACAGAGCCGCAAGACTAATTGAAACAATGGAAGAAGCTGGACTTGTATCGGAAATGAGCTCAAATGGGTCAAGAGAAGTATTAGTTCCCAAAAGAGATTAAATTGAAATTCATTTTTATAAATTTCTTACTGTTTTTTAATTTGCTTGTTTCAGCAAATACAGTTGAGCCTCTAAATGAATTTTTCAAAAACAATCTAGAATTTGTCCAAACAAGTTTTAATTCTATAAAAAATACCTTTGATAAGTCGTATGGTAATTTCTCTAGAGATTCTAATAACAACATAAAGATAGAGATTAATTCTCCATTTAAAGAAATATATTTTATAAATGAAAATGGAATCGAAATACATGATTTAGAATTTAATCAAAAGAGATACATAAAAAACCAAGATATCTCAAATAATATTTTAAAATTTATTAAAAATGGATTTGATGATGAATCGTTAAATTTAGAACAAATAGGTGATTCTAAATTTAAGATTACTGAACTTGAAAAAAATTATTATTTTGAATTTCTTAGTAATGACATATTACAAATAAAATATAAAGATAATATGGACTTAGATAATTTAATTAATTTTTCAAAACAAAATGATAAGTAACATTTTATTTGTTGGGTTCGGCGGTGCATTAGGAGCCATATCAAGATTTGGAATTAATGAGATCTTGGAAAGATATCTCATCAATTCATCATCCTACTCTGTGCTCTTGGTAAATGTTGTAGGATGTTTTTTAATTGGTTTAATTATTGGAACCTCCATGCCTGAAAAAAATACGACGTATTATTTTTTTATAATTGGTTTTTTAGGGTCATTTACAACTATGTCTGCTCTGACATATCAGACAATTGTTATTGCTAATACAAATTTAATTCATGCGGTTTCATATATAATAATCACTATTGTAATAACTATTGCTGCAACTTACATTGGAACAATAATCGCTAAATAATGTTAGACATCAAAAAATTAAGAGATAATTTTAAGGACATTCAACTTTCCTTAAATAAGCGTGGTTATGATTTAGATGAATCTTCTTTTAAATCTTTAGATGATTCTAGAAAAGAGCTTCAAATTGAGGTTGAGGATCTTCAAGCTGAAAGAAAAAAACTTTCATCAGAATTTGGAAAACTTAAATCATCTGGAGAAGAGACCTCAGAATTAAAAAAAATTATTGATAAAATAAATTCTGACTTAGAAAAAAAAGATTCTGACCTTCAAGAAGTTTTAAAAAATCTAAATAACTTGTTATTAGATATTCCAAATATTCCTCACGATTCTGTTCCTGAAGGATTATCAGAAGAAGGTAATAAGATTGTAAGTCAGCATGGTAACATCATTAGTACTAATACCCTTGACCATCTAGAAATAACAAAAAAAATAGATACCGAGCTAGCTGTAAAATTATCTGGATCAAGATTTGCAGTCTTAGAAGGAGATTTAGCTAAACTTCAACGGTCATTAATTACTTTCATGATTGATTGCGCTATACAAAATGGATATAAGGAATATTATGTTCCTTTTATGGCAAATGAAGAGTCGTTGACTGGAACAGGACAGCTACCTAAGTTTGAAGAAGATTTATTTAAAGTTTCAGATAAACTATATCTTATTCCAACTGCTGAAGTTCCTCTGACTAATCTATTCAGAAATGAATTTCTTAACGAGAAAGATTTACCAATCAAAGTAACATCTCATACTCCATGTTTTAGATCTGAGGCTGGAAGTTATGGTAAGGATACAAGAGGCTTAATAAGACAACATCAATTTGAAAAAATTGAACTCGTACAAATTACTCATCCAAATAACTCAATGGATTGTCTAGAAAATTTGCTTAATAATGCATGCGAGATTCTTAATAAATTAGAACTTCCTTATCAAATCGTTGAATTATGTACTGGTGATTTGGGTTTTTCATCTGCTAAAACATTTGATATTGAGGTCTGGATGCCAAGTCAAAATAAATACAGAGAAATTTCATCATGCTCAAACTTCACAGATTTCCAAGCTAGACGTTCTAACATAAAATTTAAGACTAAAGAAGGAAATAGTTTTGCACATACAATCAACGGATCAGGTCTTGCAGTCGGCAGATGCTTAATTGCACTTATTGAAAATAATTTCGATGGTAAAGATACTATCAATATTCCAAATTGTCTTGAGCAATATTTTGGTTCAAACGAAATAAAAATAAGTTGATAAAAATTTTTTTAATCTTTTTTTTATTTTTAATTTCTAGTTCAAATTACATTTATGCAGAATCAATAAAAATTGGTCTTGGTTCATGCCTTGATCAAGATTATCCTCAGCCAATTTGGCAATCAATTAAAGAGGAAGATTTAAATTATTTCATTTTTTTAGGTGACAATGTATACGGAGATACACCAAGTGGATCACTTAGAAAAATGAAAAGTGCATATGATAAGCAAAAAAAAGTTTTGCCAGATTTTTTAGATGATATTTCTATTTTTTCTATTTGGGATGATCATGACTTTGGAATCAATGATGGTGGTGCTGATTATAGATTCAAGAGACAAGCTCAGGAACTTTATATAGATTTCTGGGAAATACCAAAGGAAGATGATAGATCTAATCGTGATGGAATATATTTTTCAAAAAATGAAATTTTTTTTGATAAAAAATTTAAATTTATTTTTCTTGATACAAGATTTTTTAGATCAAAATTAAAAGGTAAAAAAAGTAACTATGTTGAGAATATTGAACCTGACGCAACAATTTTGGGTGATGCTCAGTGGATGTGGCTTGAAAATGAACTCAAAAATGATTTTGATTTTTTATTTATCTTTAGTTCTATTCAAATAATTGCAACAGATCACCGTTTTGAGAAATGGAGTAATTTTCCTAATGAAAGAGTTAAACTTTTTGAACTTCTAGAGCAATTTAATGATAAAACAATGTTTTTTTCAGGTGACAGACATCGTGCTGGCATATATAGGAAAAATGGAATAATAGAAGTTACATCTTCATCTATGAACAAACCTGGCTCATTCTTTAATGAAACTGATAATTATTTGATTGGTAAAACATATCCTCAAGAAAACTATAGTGTTTTAGAAATTTTTGAGAATACTATTAGAATTAATATAAAAGATGTTTATGGTAACAATCTTGATACAGTTGTTCACAAATATTAAAAATTAGGCCTTAACTTTAGTTCACAAAAAATTTTCAAAAATGTAATAGTCCTTATCGAAGTTTTGATATATATTATCTATATAACTTAATTACCACATATAGGGGTGTGTTTTATTATGATACGGAATTTTTTAAAAATCTCTCTATTCTCAATTTTTCTCTTACCAAACCTTAACTCACAAGAACTTACATCTGATATAACTGGATCAGTTAGTTCTGCAGATGGTTCTGTAAGTGGAGCTCAAGTTGAGATTACTTATGAACCTACCAATACAGTTGTAACTAGAACAACTGATTCTTCTGGTAAGTATTTTGCAGGTGGTTTAAGACCTGGCGGACCATACACAATTAAGGTGTCAGCTGCTGGTCTTCTATCCGACGAAGTCACTACCAGTTTAGTTGTTGGTGAAACATCAAGACTATCCTTTGTCTTAAATTCAGCAGAATCTGTTGACGATGTCATAGTTACTGCACAAAGAGTAACTGCAGATGATGGTTTAGGATACTCTTCAACGATTGATGCTCAAACCATTCAAGAAACGCCATCTGTAACTAGAGACATAAAAGACTTGATTAAATTAAATCCAATTGTTTCTCTAGATGATACTGAAGATGGATATGAAAATATCTCAATTGCAGGAGCTCACCCAAGAAGTAATGATATTAAAGTTGACGGAGTTTCCTTTAATGATGATTTTGGACTTAATGATAATGGTTATCCTTCCCAAAGGAGTCCAATTAACTTAGATTCTATCGATCAAATGTCAGTTAAAGTTGCACCTGCATCTGTAGAATATTCAAATTTCAGAGGTGGAATCATTGAGTTTGTAACAAAAGGTGGTACTAATGAATTTGAAGGAAGTGTTGGTTTTTACGATCGTGGTGATCAATTTTATGGAGATAAAATTGAAGGTAAAAAATATACCTTTGATAAAGAGGATACAGCAGAAAGTTTCACCTTTGGCGGTCCAATTATTAAAGATAAAGCATTCTTTTACTTAACATATGAGGAAACAACAGTAACCAATCCAGTTTTATATGGTCCTGCAGGATCTGGTGCTGCAAATGAACAAGTTATTACACTTGAGCAAATAAATTACATTAGAGATCTTACTAAATCTAAATACGGATGGGATCCTTTAGGTGTTGCTTCAACAACGGAATCTAATCAAGAAAATACGTCTTTAAGACTAGATTATATTATTAATGATAGTCATAGATTGACATATAATTATAAAAGTACTGAAGGTGATCGTTTAAGAGCTGAGGGAAGTAACTCTAGTTTTTATTTTGAATCAGCCTCATACTTTAAAGGTGAAGAAACAGATACTTCTAGTATCCTCTTAGTTTCAGACTGGGCAGATAATTTAATATCCGAAATCTATTACTCAACAAAAAGTACTGATACCAGTCAAAATTCTCCAGCAGGGCAAGATGTTCCAAATTTCTATATAGATGATGCATATGGTATGAGAGTTTATTTAGGAGCTGATATATATAGAAGTGCAAATGCTTTAGCAACTGAGACTGATTTCTTCAAAGGTAAGATCACTTACTATACCGGAGATCATAAAATTACTGCCGGATATGAAAATACAACATATGACATTTATAACGTATTTGTTGTAGCACAAGATGGTGCCTGGGAATTCGATTCACTTGCAGATTACGAGGCGGGTGTAGCAAGTGCTTTTGAAGCTAATAATGCAAAAGATGGCAATGTCGATGGTGCTGCTGCAATATTTGATTACGGACTCTCATCTATATACGTTATGGATGAATACACATACTCTGATAGGTTAAGTTTGACCGCAGGAATTCGATACGATGAATATGATTCAGATGACTCTCCATCAAGGAATGCAGACTTTGAAGCTACTTATGGATTTCCTAATGGTGGTATCGATGGCGCTAGCTTGCTAAATATTAGATTGGGCATGGATTTAGTTATTGATGATGTAAGTGATATAAATATAACTTATGGAACATATTCATCAAAGTTACCAACTGTTTGGATATCTAATGCATACACTAATGATGGAGTAAGAACATCTGCTTATGATGATGACTATGCACCAGCAGGATGTAACCCTCTATTATCGGCAGGATCAGGTCTGCCAGCTTGTGTTCAACAAGCAATAGCAGATGCTCCTCTCACAAGCGCAAAAATTGACTTTATCGCACCAAGCTTTGATTGGCCTGAATCCAAAATATTAAATATTACTTATGAAAGAGATCTTCCTTATGATATGGATATGACAGTTACATATCTTAAAACTGAAGAAGAAGAGGCTTTGTATAAAGTAATAGACACAGGATATCCATTAGTTGGAGACACTCCTACTGTTCCAACTGAAACAGCACCTGATGGAAGACCAATCTACAATATGACTGGTAGAAAAACTTATAAAGCAGGTCTTTATAATGATTGCTGTGGTGAGAGAGAAGTAATTTCTGCTACTCTTAATAAAGCATTCAGAGATGGCGATACCGTTATTTCTTTGAGTTACACTGGACAGGACAATACTGCTCTTAATGGTATGACATCCTCAACATCTAATTCAAACTATGGTAAGACTGGAGCAATTGATTTTAATAATAGAAGAGCTATGAGATCAATCTATGAAACTGAGCATAGGCTTCTTGCAACATTAAGATCTAAACACTACTTCTTCGGTGCAGATAAACCAACTACATTTACTTTAATATTCGAGAGAAAATCAGGCTTACCTGCTTATCCAACTTTTGATACTTTCACAGGTAGAACAAGTGACTATAAAGCAAGAGCCTTTGGTTATGACTATAATTTGAATGACGATAGCTCATCTCTTTTATATATACCTACAAGAAATGATCCATTGGTTTGTTACTCATCAAGCTGCCGAGATGAAGGATCTGCTGATGCTTTAGCTAGGGAAGAAGCAGTATTAAATCTTTTATACAATGTTTTTGGTCTTGAAGGTAAGGCTGGACAAATTGCTGACAGAGGGTCCATGAGATTCCCATGGCAATCATCTTTAGATTTCAAGGTCACTCAAATCTTGCCAGGTTTTAGAGATGATGATGAGTTTGTTATAACACTTGGCATAGAAAATTTACTCAATTTAATTGATGACGATAAGGGCGTAATTCGATATGGATATTATTCTGGAAGAATTCCGGTGATTGATTTAAAAATCATTGATGGATCCAGATATGACTATAGTAGAAACGCTTTCAGATATAGTTTTGACAGACCATATAACATGAGTCTTTCTGCCACACAGAGTGTTTGGAGAGCTCAACTTGGAATTAAGTATAATTTCTAATAATACTTATATATAATTTAAAGGCGGTTTTTAACCGCCTTTTTATTATGACTAACTTAATACCAGAACTATCTTTTAGAGAAATTGAAAAGGGTGATTTACATTCAATTAATCTTCTTAAAACAGCTCTATCAGATCATGGTTTCTTCTCAATCACCGAACATGGCCTATCTAAAGAACTAGTTGATGATTGTTATAAATCATCAAAAGCTTTTTTTGATTTAGACTATGAAATTAAAAATATATACAGCTCGGTTGGATCAAAGGGCGCTAGAGGCTATACACCAAAAGGTATCGAAACAGCAGTAGGTGAGAAGATAGCAGATCAAAAAGAGTTTTGGCATCATGGACCTGTTATTGATGATTCATTTGATAAAAAAATACCTAAAAATCTCAACATAGAGGAAGTGCCTCAATTTAATTCTAATTTTGATCAACTTTATGATGAGTTACATAAAATAGGCTCAAGAGTCTTGTCTGTAATTGCATTGTCATTAGGCCTTGATGTGAATTATTTTACTGATTGGGTTGAGAAGGGTAATTCTCTCTTGAGATCTATTCATTATCCACCTGTCGAATCTATATCAAATCCACATAGGGCAAGAGCTCATGAAGATATTAATTTAATAACTCTATTGATTGGTGCTGAAGAAGGCGGTTTAGAGGTTTTAAATAAAGATGGATCATGGATTAAGGTTGAACCAAGTTCTGAAGCTATAGTTTGTAATATTGGTGACATGATGCAATTAGTTACTGATAAGAAATTGAAAAGTACTACACATAGAGTTATTCAAGATCCTGAGGCAGAGCCAAAATCAAGATACAGTATTCCATTTTTTCTTCATCCTGCTCCATCAATTAATTTGAAATCAATTTTTAGAGATGATGACGAAGGAATACTTGCTGATACTTTCTTAGATCAAAGGCTAAAAGAAATTAAACTTTATTAATATGGATTTTTATTCACTACTGCAAATAATAATTGGATTCTTTGGCTTAATAATCATAGCTTTACCTTTATCAGATAATTACAAAATCATAAATTATAAATATGTAATTTATGGTATTTTGTCCCAAATATTATTAGCAGCTATATTATTAAAAGTGCCATTAATAATAAGTGCATTTGAAATATTGGGTAATGGAGTAGTAATTCTTCAAGAGGCAACAATTGAGGGAGCTAATTTTGTTTTCGGTTACCCTCCATCTGATGATACAAATCCATATAGATCTTTACTAGAAACGTTTGCATTTGGGGTTCTTCCATACATTATCGTAATGGCATGCATATCTGCAATATTGTGGTATTGGGGAATCTTACCTTTTATTGTTAATTTGATTTCTAAAGCATGCCAAAAACTCTTTAATATAGGAGGACCTGTTGGTCTTGGCGCAGCTGCAAATATATTCGTTGGTCAAGTTGAAGCACCTTTATTAGTGAGACCATATGTAAGCAAATTATCAAATAAAGAACTATTAATTTTAATGACTGCAGGTATGGCAACCGTTGCAGGCTCAGTAATGGTTGCGCTTATAAGTATTTTAGAAAGTGCTTTTATAAATGAAAATTTGATTCAACATTTTATAACTGCTTCAGTTTTATCAGTTCCTGCGGCAATAATGTATGCAAATATCATGATTCCCTCAAATTCAATAACTGATTTTAATGAGAATAAGGTTCCAAAAGTTTACAAAAGTACAATGGATGCAGTTACCAGAGGTGCTTCAGACGGAGCGAGTATTGCAGTTAGTGTTGGAACAATTCTTATTGCTGTAATTGCTTTAGTATATATTGTGAATTCAATTTTAGGCGCTGTCTCATATCAGTTTGGTTTTGATTTATCCATAGAAATTATTCTAGGCTATATTTTTGCTCCAATTGCATGGTTAATGGGTATCCCATGGAGCGAGGCAGTAATTGCTGGAGAATTACTTGGTATTAAAACTACTCTTAATGAATTTGTTGCTTATCCTGGATTAGCTGCTTTAGATAACGGTGAACTTTCAGATAGATCAAAATTAATTACTTTCTATAGTTTGTGTGGCTTTGCTAATTTGTCTTCAGTGGGTATATTAATATCTGGTATAACCGCAATGGCTCCTGAAAGAAAAGATGATCTTATAAGTGTTTCTTTCAAGGCACTAGTTGGAGCAACTCTCGCATCATGCATGACTGGCCTAATTGTTGGAATTTTTATTTAATTATTTATAACAATAAAAAGGTTCAAATAAGAAGCAAAACATAACCAAATAACATAGGGCATGTATAAAAAAGTAGATATCCTATCTGTTTTAAAAAGTACTATTGTTATTTTTACATTTAAAAATATTAGTAACCATATATCTAGTAAAGCTATTACTGGCAAATGGAAAGCAAAAAACAACCAAGACCATATAGTATTAAAGAATAGCTGAATGAAAAATATTTTATATATTTTTTCAAACACCCTGTATGCAGATATAGACATGAATAAATAAAGAATTGGCCAGACAATACCAAATACATAACCAGGGGGATTTAGAGATGACTTTGTAAGCTCTTGGTACCAGATGTCATCACCAGTATTTGACGAGGACAGTCCACCCAATAAAAGAGCTAGAAAAGTAAAGGCAAAAACACTTAGCTTTTTGTCAAACAAATTATCTATTTCTAAAAAATCTTCCGATGGTATCGGAAATATTACCAAATAAATTTGAACCCTTTGGTCTGGCTTCTATATAAATGTAAAAACCAACAAAAACCAAGGAGATAAGAAAAACCCAAACTGCGTCATATTCACCCATAGTTAAATTATAAATGTTTTATTATTTTAAATATATTCTTATTAAATTTTTTCAACAATTATTGAGCAAACTGAGTAACCTGCTCCAAACGAACAGATTAATCCTTTTTCTCCTGATTGCAGGTCATTATGAAGATTGAATGCAAACATTGATCCAGCACTAGCCAAATTACCAAATTTTTCAATAGGAAGAGGAGCTAATGATGTATCAAAATCGTCTGACCCTATAATTTTAGAAACAATTAAATTTACCATTCGAGCATTGGCCTGATGTAACCAAAACTTTTTAATATCATCGGCTTTAAGATTATTTTCTTCGAGTTGATTATTAATAATATCTGCCACCATTGGACAAACTTCCTTAAAAACACTATTGCCATTTTGATAAAAAAGTAAATCATCATAAGATTTTTCATCGCTAGCAGCTCTTGCAAGATAACTCCAATCACTTCTGATATTATTTGAGAATTTTGTAATTAATTTTCTATCTAGAATTTTAAAGCCATTATTTGAAGTATTATTTTTTGATACTACTGTAGCAACACAACCATCTCCAAAAATGAAATGTATATCTCTTTTTGCATAGTTTACAAATGGAGTTGATATCTCAGGGTTTATTACAAGAACAGTATTTGCAATACCTGAGGCGATATCACTAACGGCATTATTAATTGCAAATGTTGTTGAAGAACAACCAACTAGCATATCATATGCATATCCATCAATACCAAGCTCATTTTGAATTTCGATGGCTACGGAAGGATAGTTTCTGGCAGCATGAGATGTGCCTAAAATTACTGCATCAATATCATCTGGAGTAACGCCAGCATTATCCATTGCTTTTTGAGCTGCTTTAATTCCAACTTCTGCATGAATTGACATCTTTGATTCGTCTTCATGGACTACTGAAGGCATCATTTTATTTATATCTAAGATATTTTTTTTATCGATTACATGTCTGGTTTTTATACCTGATGCTTTTTCAATAAATTCGGTTGATGAATATTCAAGTTTTTCTATTTCACCACTATCAATTCTATCTTTATTACTTATATTAAAATTATCTACATAAGAATTGAATGAGAGAACGATTTCATCATTACTAATTGTATCTTCTGGATACCAAATGCCCGTGCCAGCTATATGAATATCTTTCATAATATTTTAAAAATCTTTATAACCTATTATTATAAATTATGATTTTAAACACCTCCATTGATAATAGCTATTTATATGTGTATTTATCAAACATTTCAAACACTAAAGGAATTGTTCATATATGCCATGGTAAAGGTGAACATATTGGGAGGTATAAGTGGCTTATAAATAAATTAAATCATGATGGATATCATGTGATATCAATTGATCATAGAGGACATGGGAGATGGATAAAAAATAATCATAAAAAAGGTATCTTTGCTGAAAATAATGGATGGGAGATAATTACGGACGATCTCAAAAATCTAATCATTAGTACAAGTAAAAATTATCCTAATTTAGATCAATATCTTCTAGCACATAGTATGGGTTCATGGGTGGCATTAAATTTGATAATGAATGATATAAATATTAAAGGACTAATAATTTCTGGTTCTTCAAAGTTTCCAGCATTTCTTATGTTAGCCCAAAGATTTTTATTAAAAATATCTATATTCTTATTTGGTAAAAATTCAAATAATCTTGTTTTAGATTTTTTGACAGATAAAACATGGAATAAAAAATTAAAACCTAATAGAACATCTTTTGATTGGATATCGTCTGACCCAAAAAATGTAGATGAATATGTTGATGACGATCTTTGTGGTTTTAGTGTAACTAATTCGATGTGGAAAGACATAAACCAAGGGTGTTCTATGGCTTTTAATAAAAATAACTATGTTAATTCAAATAAAAATCTACCGATACTATTAATTGCAGGAACCAAAGACCCTGTAAGTGATTTTGGCAAAGGAATGGATTCTCTTTATGAAATGCTAAACAAAATTTTTACCAACATAAATCATGTAAAAATTAATAATGATAGACATGAGGTTTTTAGCGGTCTTAAAAAAGAACTAGCATATAATGAATTAATATCATTCATTAAATCTATATGAAATTTTTACTTTTAGTATTTTTTACAAGTTCTTTGTTATCAGAAAGCATGCAATATAAGGACTACGATTTCAATAGTACTAAAAGAGAGTATTTAGTTTATGAACCAGAGAACTTCCATAAAGATAGCACTAAAAAACTGGTTATTGGTTTTCATGGCTATTCAGGAACTGCCTCTGCTTTTGAATCAGAAATAACTGGAGGATTAAATTTAATAGCTGAAAAATATAATTTTTTAGCAGTTTATCCTCAAGGAAAATATTTTTTTGACCTTGAAACATATACCTCTAAAACGTTTATATCATCCTGGAATGATTTAACTGGATCTGTTACAAAGACACCTAATGGAGAAACATGCGACATTGATGCTGATATTTACCCTAAATATCCTGATTGTCCTGATACTGGAAGATGTTCCTGGCAAACTTGCGCTGATGATATCGGGTTCATTAATTCACTAATTGATTCTTTAAAAGAAAAGTATGAAATAGATGAAATATATCTTATTGGAAATAGTGGAGGTGGAATGTTTGTTACAGCATTTGCATGTTCTTATCCAGAGAAAATATCAGGAGTATTAAGTGTTAACGGTATGCAAGCAAAAGATTTAGCTTGTACACCTGATCGTCCAGTCAATGCAATACTTTATGGATCTTTAAAAGATACAGGAGTGCCACCAGTTGATATAAGATCAGATGATGGTTATTTTTGGGAACCATTAGAAAACACAATAAATTCATGGGCAAAAAAATTTAAATGTAACAAAGTATCTGAAAATAAATTTTCATTTAAAGAAAATTATGTTGAAAACACTTACTCCAATTGTGATCAAAATAAGAGAGTTATATCAATCCTAAACTTAGACGCTGAACATGTATGGCCCGAAACAGGTTATATTGATGATACGAAAAGTATATATATACCTTATGGTTATTGTGCAACAGACATTCAATCGTATTTAGGTTATCAAAA
Organism: uncultured SAR86 cluster bacterium; assembly: GCA_902547295.1. Lineage (GTDB taxonomy): Bacteria > Pseudomonadota > Gammaproteobacteria > Magnimaribacterales > D2472 > SAR86A. The sequence goes on from CACCNJ010000009.1 coordinate 50,474, forward strand.
ATGTGAAACAATCAATGATAATTCAGTTACTGAATTTTTAATTACAAAACTATTTGAATTTAAGATTTAATTATTTGGACAAGAGTATCTGAGATCAATTTTCTATCTTCAAAAAATGGAAAATGACCAACATCCTCAAGATGAATTATATCTTTGTCATGATCTATATTTTGAAGTAATTCATTTTCAGGATTAAATCTAGCTAATTTATCTTTTTCGCTAAAAATATATTTGACGTTTTGTAATTTCAATATTTGGTCTTTTGAAAGCCTGAAAACATTACATGACTTTAAATCTATTGAACTAATTTCTTTCTCTGACTGATTAAATAATCGCTTCAAAGGATAAAGTTTAATTTCTCTTTCAGGATCATCTTCAACAACTTTTGTTCCATAAGGAGATTTAATTTGTCCTTTAGATCTTCCATAAAATCCAGAACCCATTGTTCCAAATCCTTTTGTTTTTATTTCAGTTTCAGGAAATTTATGAATCCCATACTTCATTAAAAATTCAACAGCTTGATCTAGATTACCTTTTGCAAAGTCAAGCAACATATCACCTACAAGGAATGGATATGCAATGTTCATACAAATTGTCATTTTATTTTGAAATTCTGTCGATAAATCCAAAGCGACTAACCCACCCCAACTATGACCAATCACAATTGGTTTCTTTATTCCGATTTCATTGAATACGTCTATGCAAAAATGGGTATGATCTCTAATTGAATCTACTATTGGGCCTGAAGTATATCCATGACCTGGTAAATCAATACCAAGAATATTAAATCGGTCATAAAGGTCTTCTAAATTAAACATTGAAATTATTCTATGATCCATTCCTGCTCCAGGCACAAATATTATTGATGTTTTACTTACATCAAATGGAGTTTTTTCAAAAATATTAGCTCTATGATTTTTTAAATTTAATTGCATTTTTAATGATCGATAATATTAGAAATAAATAAATTAGAATCAATGGTACAGATATTACAACTAAAAGCCACATAAATGAGTCCTTACCTCCTAAAAACATAATTAAAGCTGGTTGTATCATAAGAATTATTGCAAAAAAAACTCTCAAACTTCTAGAAGGTTTATCTTTAAAATTCTTCATTGATGCTGTAGCCAAAATATATGACAGAGAATCATAAGTTGTGCACAAAAATACTACTGCAATTATGGTAAACAAAATTAAGAAAAATGTTCCATAATCTAACGATGATATAGTTTCAATAACAAGAGCATGTGATGTCATAGATTGGTCTGCATATATTTTTGGCGCATCCAAGATACCATTCTCATAAGCGTAAATAGATATATTTGATAGAACCCCAATATGGAAAATACAGCCCAATGAACCAACAATCAAAGCTCCAAAGATCAATTCCCTCACAGTTTTATTATTTGAAATATTAACTATAAAAGCTCCTACTGCTGGTGCTAGAGCTATATACCATGCCCAATAAAAAACAGTCCAATCAAGCGAGTACTGTGATTTAAGTAAGCTAAGTGACAAATAGTTTTTTACAACATATGTAACTGGTTCAAATGTATTAATGACAATATATTTTGTAGGACCAGTTATTAAGATTAGTGTTAAAAAGGAGATAACAAGAATAATATTAAAATTACTAAGTTTTTTAATACCGTTTTGAAGGCCTCTATAAACACTTATTGAAACAATACTCATACATATTAATAACATGACAAAATCTAAATAAATTGTTTGATTAAGTCCAAACAATTTTGATATAGCAGCTGACATAAGAGGAAAGGATAGCGCCAGACCAACACCTGCTCCGGTTAATATTGCACCAATAAAAAAGATATCTAATAAAATTCTTATTGGTCCAGATTGTTCTTTTAGGAGTATTCCTGAAAAAGTTAGTGGAGTATTTGGATTCTTCATAAGTGAAAAAACAAATGCTACTGTTGGAAGTATGTATAGGGCCCAACCTGTAAACATCCAATGGAATAATGGATAGGACCTTGCTTTCAGTAAAGATTGATCTTCACCTTCAATAGGATTTGTATAATAAACAAGCCATTCATAAGTAGACCAATAAAGAAGTGCAGCACCCATCCCAGTTGCAAATAACATTGAATACCATGAAAAATATGAATAATTTGATCTCCCTTCAAGAACAATTTTTCTTGAACCACTTTTCGAAAATGCTATTACGACTAAGAAAACTAATACACCAAAACCAATATATAAAAATAATGACTCAAAGTTTATTGCAAAAAAGGTATATATTGAGAGTAGATTTTTTGCACTACCTTTTGGATCAATAAGCACATAAGAAGACAGTAAGAGCAAAAAACTAAATGTAATTACTAATACTGTTTTGCTCCAAAGAGGATTTAATTTTATATTAAACATATTAAATAAGAATATTGCTAATGATAACAAATAAATATAAATATCCAGAACTTAAACGAATTGAAAATACCCTTGGACGATTCTATATAGATCCTGAAAATAATGAAGTGCCAAGTGTTACTACTGTTTTGGATAATATGTCTGATAAGCAATCATCCTTGAGTGAATGGAGAAACAGGGTGGGTGATATTGAAGCAGATAGAGTTATGAAAGAGGCTACAGATATTGGAACCATGGTGCATTTATCTCTAGAAAATCATCTTAATGGTATTGATGAGGATATCTTTTCTGATAATAGCTTAGGCAATATGGCAAAAAGAATGTCAAAAAAATTAATAGATGATGCTCTTGTAAACATCTCTGAAGTTTATGGATTAGAGGTCCATCTTGTCCTAAATAAACTTTATGCTGGAACAGCAGACTGTATTGGTGTTATTGATGGAAAAGATACTATTATTGATTTTAAAACATCAAAAAGAATTAAAAAAAAAGAGTGGATAGATGATTACTTTCTTCAGGGATGTGCTTATGCTAATGCTCACAATATTATGTTTGAGACCAATATCTCACAAGTTGCTATATTAATGGTTGATAGAGACTTAATGTATAAAAAATTTTTAATCAAGGAAAGTGAATTTAAACACTATACGAATCTTTGGAAACAAAAGTTATTAAAATTTCATAACACCTTTAGCTGGTGAAATATTTTATTCCTCAATATCAATCGGCGCAGCGATACTCATATCAGTATTCCTGAAACTTTGATCACCAAGAATTGGTTTAATTTTTTCAAGGTCGCTGTACATTAAAACGCCAGTAAGATCTATCATTGTTGAAGTTTGCTGAATAAACAATTCTGAGTTCCATTTGCTTATATCAGAATATTTGTTCCAGTAGTATCCTAAGAAACCACCTTGACCATATGCTGGTACATTTAAGCATGTCCAAACTTCACAACTTGACCCATTCCAAACCAAAGGACTATTAGAAGTTAGGCTTTCGTCACAAGAATATTCATCGCAATCTTCATTATCTCTTAGTTCATTTGCTAATGCGATAATACCAACTCCCCACCATACTTGTTGAATGTTACCATTAGGGCCGGGCCTTTCAGGAACGGACAATATTCCTCTAGACCAACCATACCTGTCTAAAGCATTTTTAGCAGACTCTATTAAATAATCATTATTTCTCGTCCATAAATATGATTGTTCTGTATAGCCAGTGGGGAGCACTTCTCCATTCACCTCTTTATAGTCCATTTCTCCAAGGTGTTCTGCTTGTATTAATCCAACAACCTTATCTTTTAAATTGGGATTTTTTTTCAACCAAGAAACATCTTTGTGGGCTTGTTCCATACCAGGCATATAATGTCTGCAATCAAGATAAATAAGCAAAGTTCTATCTCTTTTTTCTTGAGGAATGTTAGAGAAGTATTTAATTATACCTAATATACCTAAAGCACCATTATCTTGAGTAATAGATGG
>CACCNJ010000010.1 GCA_902547295.1 uncultured SAR86 cluster bacterium
TGCAGCAATCCAACCAGATGAAAGAATGCCACCATTATAAGTTGTAGTAGCATTGGTAAGATCATCAAAACGTAATCCTAAAGTAAGTTTAGTAGTATCGTTTAGATCATAATAAAGCTCACCATATAAAGCTTGAGATTTAATTCTTACGTGCTGATCACTTAAAGTACCTCTTATATCCATAGGAACAGTAACGTCTGGCAATGCTCGTAAAGCAGCAACACCTGCAGCAAAAGCCTCAAGCTGTGCTTGTTGAGTAGCCGAAATTGGAAGTCCCATAGCTAACATTCCCTGAGCTGTTAATGCAGGGGTTGCTAGTGCAACAACGCCTAATAAGCCTTGGTAGAAAGGAACGCCACCTTTAGCACCAAAATCAATACCTAAAAGGCCTGTAACAGTTGGATAGTAAGGATGTGAACTAAAGTCACCAATGTATTGAGTACCAGGAGTTTGAACTCTGTACTCGTTATCATTTCTTGAATCATACATATAATAACCAACTGTATAATTGAGAGGTCCGTCGAAATCAGAAATTATGTTGATTTCAGCTTGCTGTGATTCATATAAAACATCTGAAAAGTCATATGTTCTATCAGTTGTTACATATTCACAGAATCCAAAACGAGGTGTTCCAAAACACTGCTCTGATTCAATAGGTGGAAGACCTAATCCTGCACCTGCACCAATAAATGGTGAGTATGAAACACTACCATCATTGTCGTTCATTTGTTGGAACATTCTTGTTTCATAGGAATATTTTGCAGTCATTGTGAGATCATCACTTAACTCTTTTACCAACTCTAAATTCGAAAATTCAATTTTTTGTAGGTGAGTTGGCTCTCTATTAACTGATAACTCTCCAAGCTCAAGAGCTGGAGGTGTTGCACCGTAATCGTTAGTAATAGTTCCAGGATATAACGCTGCAATAAACGAGAATAAACCAGCACCTATACCTCTGCTATCTGCAGCAGTATTTGGAGTTCCTCTTTCCCATGGTGAGCAACCAAAAAATGCATCTTGTTGACAGAAAGAAACTTCTTCTTGCGGCCTATTGTCATCACTTTTTTGACCTGAATAAGTAAATCTTAATTCAGTAGTGTCATTTATGTCCCAATCGATAGAAAGTCTTACAGCTTCATCATTTCTATCATCCATAACATTTCCTGTAAAGGGGTTGTCAACCATTCCTTCTCTTGTGTTTGTCATAAATGCTAATCTTCCTCTTACATTATCAGAAAAAGGTACATTTATTGCGCCCTGAACGGTTTCTTTGTCCCATGAGCCACCTTCGTATCTAATTGATCCCTCAAATTCATCAGTAGGTCTTTTGGTAATTAAATTAATAACACCTGCAACTGAGTTTCTGCCAAAAAGTGTACCCTGTGGACCATTAAGAACCTCAATACGCTCAAGATCCATGAATCCCATATCTGACATAATACTTGGATTCACACTATGTCCGTTAACGCTGGTTACTATTGAACTAACAACAGCAGCACCAACACCATAAGATCCAATACCTCTCATAACAAACCCTGAACCAGAGCCAATTCCTTTTGCTACTTCAAAACCTGGAACAACTTCAGCTAAGTCTGAAAGGTCATATAACTGATCAGCTTCAAGTTGATCTGATGTTATAGCAGTAATTGAAACTGCTATATCTTGAGTTGATTCCTCTTTCTTAGTTGCTGTAACTACAACTTCTTCAATTTCTTGTGCAAAAGAAGAAATAGAGAAAACAAATGTTAAAAGAGAAATAGAAAATAATTTATTAATTTTTATGTTAAACATGAATATCCCCCAATGTTTAAATTGTTTTGCTTATTTTATGCTTAAAAGTACTTTTAGGACAACAAATTTAACTAAAAAATATATATAAAAATATATGTTTTTTTTACCTACATAATAAAAAAAGGCTGGTAAACCAGCCTTTTTTCAATCTATTATAAGTTAGAAGGATGTGCCAAAAGAAATACCCCATGTTAATGGATCAGTAACAGTTGCAAACTTATTACCACCCTGAAGACCACTGGCTAAATACCAACTACCAATATATCTATCATCAGCGAGGTTTTTAGCCTCAAGTCTTACAAACCAATTACCATCATTTGGGCGATATGTTACTGTAGCATCAAAGAATTTGTGCTCAGGTATTTGAAGATGTGGTTGGTTATAAACAGTCCCCTCTCTTTCAGACATATATCTATAAACTAATCTTGCTCTAGTTGTTCCATTTTCTCCAATAAAGTCTTGATTAAGGCCTATGCTGTAAGACAGCTCAGGTGATTGAGGTAATTTATTACCAGATACATCTACTGGTATACCTGGATTATCGCAACCTGCACCAAAAGGATTAAATGCCTCAAGACATAAATAACCAGCAAATTTATATACTAAGCCAGCATCTGTAGCTCCAACAGTCAATACACCACCAGGTCCAAGTTGTTGAACTAGGCCTCCTCCCAATACCGCTGGAAGTGGCGCCCTGGCTGTAGCATTGTTAATGTTAGTAGGATTAATTAGAGATAATTTAGTAATTTCTGACTCTGCTTTTAAGAGAGTTACATCAATACTAGTATTCTCACTTAAGAATAAAATCATATTGCCCTCTAAACCACTAATCTCAGCATCTGTATTAACATTTTTTGAACCAGCGTTAACAATTGATGAAATCAACATTCCATCAGTAGTATTTTGAAAATATGCAGCATTTAATAACATTGCTCCATCAAGGAATATCCCTTTTGCTCCAATTTCAAATACTCCTGTTTCCTCTTGATCATATGGATCAGGAAGACCAAGCTCATTAGGGTTATTACCCCCTGCTTTTACAGCAGTTGTATAGCTTGCGTAAACCATCCTATCGTCATCAATATCATGTTTGATTGCTAATTTATAGCCAACAGCATCATCTGCTTCAGTTACTTGTGTTGGGAAAAATCCATACTCGTTAGTAAGTTTTTGAGATAGAGGATAATTAGTACATGATGTAAATGATAAGCATGAGAACACGCTATCTTTAACAACATCGTCGTTGTATCTTACACCAACAGTAATTTGTGTTTGATCAGATAAATCATAATAAAGCTCACCTAAGATAGCTTTGGATTTAGTTCTTATATGGTCATCATTAAAGAAGCCTTGAACAGGAGTTGGTGCAGTATAACCATTCAATAAAGATGGTAAGGCGGCCGCACTAAAACCAGATAATGCAAATGGTATATAGAAATCAACTGATCCAGAACCGGTTAAAAATCCACCAAATACAGGTACATTATATGGATGATTGACAGCATCTTGAGCAATTAAATTCCATGATGCAGTTTGAACCTGATAAATATTTCTGCTGGTCTGATCAAAATGATAGTAACCTATTTGAAAATTTAAAGGTCCATCTAAATCGGATATAAGAGTAACTTCAGCCTGCCAAGTCTCAGTTTCATCAAATGCAAATTCATAAGTTCTATCAGAATCTATAGTCTCACAGAATGTACTGTGGAATCCTCCAAAACAGCCATCCCATTGCATTGGAATAACAGAGGCCGGATGTCCTGGAGGAAATAATCCAGGAAATGGAGCAACAGCTTTGTTGTAGTCATTGTCACCCATATGATTGTATAATCTTGTTGTATAAGTTCCCTTAACAATCACATCATAATTATCATTTAAATCATGATTCATTTGTATCTGTGCTAACTCATGTTTTTGCATTAAAGATGGGTCTCTATTTAAAATAACTTTATCCATTGAATTTAATACTGTTATGCCAGCATAAGAGTTAGATGTAGGATTTCCATTTAAGGCAGCTGCGAAATTAAAGAAACCTGCAGTACTTCCATTTACATGAGATGTTTGTCCTATAGACCCTACGGTGAATGGAGAACAACCAAACAATGGATCAGATTCACAAAAATTTACTCCAATATTTTGCCTATTGTCGTCAGCTTTTTGATAATCATATGTGAATTCAAATGAAGTTGTTTCATTCATGTCAAAATCAATTGATAATCTACCTGCAAGTGAATCTCTTCCATCTATATCATTTCCAGTATTTATATTTCTAATTGTTCCATCTCTATTAAATACTGACGTGGCAAGTCTCATTGAAACTTTTTCATTAACAGGAACATTGAACACCAGATTTGTTCTTTCAGAGTTATAATTTCCCATCGTCATTTCAATGCTTCCTTCAAGCTCTCCGGTCGGTCTTGCAGTAACTAGATTTACAAGTCCTTGCACTGCATTTCTTCCAGATAAAGTGCCTTGAGGCCCTTTTAAAACCTCTATTCTTTCAAGATCATGGAAGCCTGAATCGTTTAGAGCTGAGGACCCAACAGCATGGCCATTAACTGATGTTATTAATGAAGGAACAACAGCTGCACCAACACCATAAGAACCCACTCCTCTCATTGAGTATGCTGATCCTGAGCCAAGAGCTTTATCAACTATAAGTCCAGGAACAACTTCAGCCAAGTCGCTAAAGTCTTCTACGAGGTTCTTATCAATATCTTCAGCAGTAAATGCTTCAATCGAAACTGGAACATCCTGAACAGATTGCTCTTTCTTTGTTGCAGTAACAACAACCTCTTCAATCTCTTGAGCTTTTATAAATGCTGAAAAAATTAATGAAACGCATAGTGAAAAATTAAATGCTATTTTTAAAAATTTATACATAGTGTTGCCCCCCTAAATGGATTAATAACTAGTATTAGAAAACTATATCATTCCATATAGGTATTTAAAATATATATAAAATATAGTTATATCTGATAATATGTTTTTTTTATTTAAAAAGTATGTGTTATTAAAATATTTACTTGTTATACCAAGGATGACACTTACTTATTCTGATAATAGCTAAATAGGAGCCTTTGAATATTCCATGTTTAAGAATAACCTCAATCGCATAAGTTGAGCATGTGGGGTGAAATCGGCATGATGGAGGAAACATAGGCGATATAAAATACCTATAAAATCTAATCGGCAATATAAAAACTCTTGCAAGCATTAGTTAAGAATTAAATTTTCTTTAGTGATTTGTTTCATAGCTTCTTTAAGTTTTACTACTTTGGTTTCAGTGCTTCCAATTCTTCTAAGAGATACAGTTCCATCTTTTTTTTCATTATTTCCAATTGCTAAAATAATTGGAACCTTTCTATTACTATGCTCTCTGATTTTATAACTAATTTTCTCATTTCTGAGGTCGGCTTCAGCTAAAATGCCCTGTTTTTTGAGCAATTCCACTATCTCTAATGAGTAGTCATTTACATCTGAAACTATTGAAGCAACAACAACCTGTTGAGGAGATAACCAGAAAGGAAGCTTTCCAGCATAATTTTCAATTAAGATGCCTATGAATCTCTCAAAAGATCCTAAAACTGCTCTATGTATCATTACTGGGGTATGTTTTTTTCCATCTTCTCCAACATAGCTAGCATCGAGCCTTTCGGCTAAGTTGAAATCTAATTGAAAGGTTCCACATTGCCATTCTCTTCCTATTGCATCGGTGAGCACAAAATCTAATTTTGGTCCATAAAATGCGCCATCACCCTCATCAATTCTATATGGGTATTCCAAATTTTTAATTGCTGCTTCAAGGGCCGCTTCTGCTTTATTCCATGTTTCATCTGAACCAACCCTCATCTCAGGTCTAGTAGATAACTTGATATCAAAATTTTTAAATCCTAAATCAGCATATATGCTTGATAGAAACTCTATAAATAGTCCTGTTTCTGATTCTATCTGATCCTCAGTGCAGAAAATGTGTCCGTCATCTTGAGTAAAAGCCCTTACCCTCATTAAACCATGCATAGTTCCGGAGGGTTCATATCTATGACATAAACCAAATTCAGCATACTTTAATGGCAAGTCTTTATAGGATTTAATGCCTTGATTGTATATTTGAACATGGCCAGGACAATTCATTGGCTTAAGAGCATTTACTCTTTTTTCGTTAGCATGTTCTTCGTCGATCTCTGTAATAAACATATTTTCTCTGTATTTGTCCCAATGGCCTGAAGCTTCCCATAATTTTCTATCTATCACTTGAGGAGTATTGACTTCAATATAATTATTTTCTTTAAGTCTATCTCTAACAAAATTTCGTAATTTTCTATAAACAGTCCAGCCATTAGGGTGCCAAAAAACCATCCCTGGAGCTTCATCTTGAAAGTGAAACAAATCCATCTCTTTTCCAAGCTTTCTATGATCTCTTTTTAATGCCTCCTCTATGTTATCTAAATGATTTTGTAAATCTTTATCATTACCAAATGCAGTTCCATAAATTCTTGTTAGCATTGAGTTTTTTGAATCGCCCTTCCAATATGCACCTGATACTTTTGTTAATTTGAATGAACCAATAAATCCTAAATTTGGTAGATGCGGACCTCTACATAGATCAACAAACTCTTCGTCATCCTGGTAATAAAGTTGAAAATTATCGTCTTGATCAGACTCATTAATGATAATTTCTTTATATGATTCTTTGTTTGATTTAAATATCTTTAAAGCTTCTTTTTTTGAAACTAGTTTTTTAGTAATTGCTGATTTAGTTTTAATGATTTTTTTCATTTCCTCTTCGATCTTACTTAGATCGTCAGAAGATATAGACTCATCGGATTCAACATCATAATAAAAACCATCTTGAACTGTAGGACCAATAGCTAATTTTGATTTTGGATAAAGGTTTTTAATGGCTCTTGCTAAAACCTGAGCAGTAAGAGTATGACGCATGATTTCAACACCTTCATCGCTATCAATTGTAATTATTGAAACTGACGCATCAGCTTCTATGACATCATGCAAATCTTTTTGAACGCCATCAATAGACACAGCTATAGCAGATTTGGCAAGACCAGGCCCAATATCTTTTGCAAGATCATAGCCTGAAGATCCCTCAGGCAATTCTCTCGAACTATTATCTGGCAAAGTTATTTTCATCTTTATATTATAGATTGGTTAAGCAATTTTTTATATCGGCAAATATACAACAGTATTGGTTGATAGAATCATTATAAATATTAAACAAGTAACAATTGGTCCGAGGTAGACTCTTCCAGTCATTTCAAAAAAGATTCTATTAAAATAAGGAAGAATAAACATCATTGGCACAATACCAAATAAGAGATTAACACTAAGCCAATCTGTTGAATTAGAACTCCAATAAACTGTCCCTGTTGCTGCAAAATATGAATATTGAATGATAATAATAAAGATTAATCCTAGAGAATTTGCAAAACCTCCTATAAGTCTTGACTTCCACTCTGCTTGACCTTGAAATCTCATTGATCCATTAACTCTTAGAGAATTTGAAAAAAAGAAGATAAAAAACAAAGGGAAGTACATTAATAAAACAAGTATCATCTCTGGTTGAAATACTCTTACCCCCATGAACCAAAATCTATAATCGATATGAAAAAGATAATAAATGAAAAATAATATTAAGTAATATGAAATAAAAACTAATAGTCCAACGAGAATAGTTTTACCAAAATCATACCAAGAAATATTTAACCCCCATGACTCTTTTTGTGTTCCATGATGACGACCAAAAAAATAATAAGATAATATAAAAATAATTAGGCCAATAGTACCGTTAAGTGCTGCCCATAACATTACAGAATTATTCATTCTTTGAGGAAAAAACCAGGTAAGCTCCCTATTCGCGGCATCAACAAATAAAATTTTTGCTAAATCCACCATAGGTATAAATGAAACGCATGCAATAGTTGCACTTATAAAAAAAATAATCCAAAAAATAGTTTTACCTTTAGTAGATTGTCTTGGCAAAGGGTCTGGAACAGTTTTTATTATTGAACTGAAAAATTTAAATTTAAGAAATGACCTTGTCAAAGGAATTAGCATCAATAAAGAAACAACCATATTTATCAAAGTGAAAAGTTCTTTATACTGCCAAATTTGATTTGATGAGTTAATGTTGTTTGGGAAACCCAATACAGTATCAAAATAATCCAATTGGTTTGCAGTTGCCTCTTTATTATATGGTTGAAAAGGATGCAGAAGTTTTTCATTAAAAACCACTCTCAAACTTCTGTCATTTTTATCTCCGTAATACTTTCCAAGTTCAACTTTGTCTATTCTATTTTGGTCAGATAAAACATTGTTTATTACGCGTAAAGATTCTGGTGCAATTTCCATGTTTCCAGCATCCCAACCCTTAAATTCATTTCTAAAAGCTCCCTCATCATATAGAGCATAGCTAATGCCCATATTTGATTTTGAATCTTTTAAAATTTCATTCCTTAAAGTCAATACGTATCCTGAAACATACACAGAATGTAATTTACTTTTTTTGTTTTCTTCAATAGCTTGTTTTCCAAAATAATCAGCGCCTCTTATAGCAGCATTTCCTCCCATTGAATGACCTGTTGAGGCAATTTTATCAGTATCAACAAACGGAAAATTTCCATCATAAGCATGATCAACAAGAGCAAACATTCCGTATCCTTGAGTAGTTGCAGCTATCCTGCTTACGGAGGAAGAAGACATACCTTGAGCGTATGGATCAATCAAAGCAACAGCCATACCCCTTCTAGATAACTCTATAGCTATATTTGATAAAGCCTCTTTTGATCTTTGAAATCCAGGCACAACTATTACAAAAGGAACTTTGTTATATTTATTTGCTATCTTTGGTTTGTATAAATCATAAATTAAAGACTGGCCATTATCTGTTTTAAGTTCTTTTAACTCTATCTCAACCTTTGTAAAGCTCGATTGGACTAAAGAAGCGACAAAGCTTGATAGAAAAATTATAGTTAAGCAGCTAAAAAGAAATCTATTTGCTTTTATAAAGTTAATCATGATTTTAAAATAAAAATATTCTAATGCCTTCTTAGTTAAATGGATATAACGAATCCCTCCTAAGGATTAGTTGCAGGTTCGATTCCTGCAGAGGGCACCAAGATTATGGTACCAACCATGTCGATTGATATTTATCATCCCATTTATGAACAGCTCTTCTATGTCCAGAACTTTTTAGATATAAAAATTCTAGTGAATAAAAATTGAATACTAAAACTGAAAAATTTTTATAGCCCTCCTCAACTTCAAAATCTTTAATATCATAATCTTCAGGATTTGTAATTTCTTTTGAGGATCCTCCCTTAACTGAATAACATTTTTTTGATCTTGATGTGGATTGATCCCAGGCCGATCTAGTTATCTCATCATCATAGTGAGCAGAAATATTTCCCTGTAATTTAATTTGTATTTTTAACTCGGGGTCATAACCTATAACAGAAGCAGTTGATATTTCATTGAAATGATCTATTTTGGCAGCGCGATGATCAGTATGAAACCTCATTTTACGATCTTCAAGACAAAATTCTCTAAGCACCATGACTCTTGATGTTATTTGATTGTTATAAAGAGAGGAAACAACAGGAGTATGGAATAATGTTTTGGCATCATCAACTGCAGCTGTTAAGATCTTTTCTGCAGTTTCAAGGGTTTCTTCCAGAGTTGAATAAACTTCAGGTAAGTTAAATTTGGTCTTATTTATCATAATTTGAGTTTCCACTCAGTCCCATCACTAGAGTCATTTATTTCAACTCCTAGCTCAATTAATTGATTTCTAATGGCATCAGCTGTCTTAAAATCTTTATTATTTTTTGCTTCAGATCTTTTTAAGACCATATCATTAATTTTATTTTTAAATTCTTCAGAAATCTCGTTAAAAGTTTCATCTTCTAAAATTCCTAATACTGAACTAATTAAACTAAGTCTGTTTTTTATATTTACTTTTTTGCTGTCAGAGGAATTGTATTCTTTTACGATATTATTTAACTCAGTTATTAGTCCTGGAGTATTCAAGTCATCCATTAGAATTGATATAGCATCTAAATTATTTTCATTTTTATCAGAAATAGTTACATCATCTAAGTCATCTTTAATTTCATATAACTTATTAATTAATTTATTTGCTTGGTGAATAACTTTTTCATTCCAATCTAGTCCTTGTCTGTAATGTGAAGACAACAAAGCAAGTCTTATTACTTCACCGTGATAATTTTCAGCTAAATCTTTTACTAAAATTATATTTCCTAGAGATTTAGCCATTTTTTCACCATTAATTGTTACAAAACCATTATGCATCCAATACTTTGCATAAGAATCAGGCTCATTAATACTCGCGGATGTACAACAACTTTGAGCAATTTCATTTTCATGATGGGGAAAAATAAGATCTCTTCCACCTCCATGGATATCAAATGGAAGTCCTAAAGTTTTTTTAGTCATTGCTGAGCACTCAGTGTGCCAACCAGGTCTTCCAATTCCCCATGGCGATTCCCAACCAGGCTGCTCATCAGTACTAGGTTTCCATAATACGAAGTCAGCAGGATCTTTCTTAAAAGGCGCAACCTCTACCCGACTTCCTGCAATTTGCTCATCCCTGTTTCTTTTTGAAAGCTTTCCATAATTTTGATATGTAGGTACGTGAAAAAGCACATGTCCTTCTTTTTCATATGCAAAATCCTTTTCAATTAGCTCTACTATAAGTTCAATCATTTCTGGTATGTACTCAGTAGCTTTTGGTTGAATATCCGGAGCTAAAACATTGAGTTTTAACATATCATCGTTATAAATCTTTGTGTATTTTTCAGTGATAGATGTTATCTCAACATTTTGTTCCATAGCAGCTTCTATGATCTTGTCGTCGATATCAGTAATGTTGGACACGTATGTGACCTTTGGATAAATTACTCTAAGAGTTCTAACTAAAGTATCAAAGACAACAGCCATCCTAGCATTTCCAATATGTGCATAGTTATATACGGTTGGTCCGCATGCATAAATCTTTAAATGTTTTGGATCAATTGCCTCTAATCTTTCTTTGTTGCCGCTTAAAGTATTAAACAATTGAAATGGTTGTTCACTGCTCATAATTTATTCTAAATCAATTATCTTTAAATCTCTTAATGCATTTAACAAAGGTAATAGTGGCATTCCTCTTACGGTATGTGATGAACCATTTACATAAGAAAAAAGATTACATCCTAATGATTCAAATTTGTATGCTCCTGCGGCATTAATTGGATTTTCAATATCAACATAGTTAATAATTTCTTTTTCAGTTAAATCATGCATTTTTAATTCAACTGTTTCTGAATACTCCCACAAGCATTCATTATTTTTATATATACACACTCCACTGTGTTGGAAATGTTTTTGATTGGCTAAAAGTTTTAGACTTTCTATGGCTTTATCTTTTGATCCAGGTTTATGAAGAAGAGTATTGTCTAGAGCACACATTTGATCTCCACCAATTACAATTGAGTCAGGATTTTGCTTGCTTACCGGCTCTGCTTTTGCTTTTGCAAGATGAACTACCTGCTCGCTATATGGAAGAGATGATATTTTATTTTTAATAAGATCTTCGTCGGTTGATGAAATTATTACATCAAAAACGATACCAGCTTCTTCAAGCATCAGCTTTCTACTTTCTGAACCAGAAGCGAGAATAATAGAAACTTTTGGCTTGATGCTGGAAGAATCCAGAGATCTTGTCATTTAGTACTTTTTAGGTGAATGAATAAGACTTATAAATTCTTCTCTAGCTTTATTATCTGATCTAAAAGTACCTAACATCCTAGAAGTAATTGTGCTCGACTCAGTTTTATGAACACCTCTTGTGCTCATGCATTGGTGGTTAGCATCTATTACAACTGCAACACCTTTAGGCTGAAGAACTTTATCAATAGTATCTGCAATCTGTGCAGTCATAGTTTCCTGGGTCTGAAGTCTTTTTCCAAATAGATCTACTAATCTCGCTAATTTACTAATTCCAACAACCCTTTTTCTAGGTATATATCCGATGTGAGCAACTCCAACAATTGGCACCATATGATGTTCGCAATGTGACTCAACTCTTATGTTTCTTACAATTACTGCATCGTCATAGCCTTCTACTTCTTCAAAAGTTCTACTCAAAATTTCTTCAGGATCTTCCTCGTAACCAGAGAAAAATTCTTTATATGCTTTGACAACTCTTTTGGGTGTATCAACAAGGCCCTCTCTTTCAGGATCGTCACCAGCCCAAAGAATTAATGTTTTTACTGCTTCAAGCGCCTCTTTCTCAAGAGAACTCTTAGAAATTTCATCAGTAATTGTTTTTACTGCTTTTAAAGCTTCATCTTTTGATACTTTTTTACTCATTTTTTATTCCGATAATGTTAAAAATGCCTATTTTATAGTATTTTTCTAAAAATTAAACCAACCATTTGGATCATACTCAATTCCGGTTGATACAAATCCTTGAACTGCAAACAAACATCCAGTTAATACAAGACCTAAAACTGACCCAATGACACCATTATTTGCAGCATATCCCAATATCGTTGTTGGTTTATATATTAACTCTTTATAGTTTATAGATTCATCAACTTGCTCTAAAAGTGCCTTTGCGCTTGTGAGATCAGTAATTCTCTCTTTATCACCATTTTGAAGCTTTAATTCCCATATCTCCTCTTCAATTATGAATATTTCGTTTCTTATGAAATCTCTATGTTCTGCGCTAAGTGATTGAAGTTTGATCGCTTTATAAATTGCGTACAAGCTTATTGATGAAACAAAAAATATTACGACACATATCAAATACATAGTGGATATGTGATGTCTCAATTCTGTCCAAACAATTAAATTTAAGATAGCAACACAAAATAAGGAATAAAATATTAATATCGAGGTATAACTTTGAATACGTAAATAAAAAGCTTCGCCAAAAGATCGAAGCACTTTTCTCATATTCATCCAACTAAATACATTTAATCTTTTCTGTAAATCTATGTAAATGTTTTCTGATTCAGATGTTGATCTAAACAAATTTTTAAAACTTAAGCCTGGAAATGCGACCAAGTCACCCAATTTTTTCGAACACCTATATCTTCTTTCATAGTCAACAGAACATACAAGTCCAAACATGATTAATTGAAAACCGTTCAGTAATCCAATAAAGGTAGCAGCAGATATGATTTTTTCATTAACTGTCATTCCAAATAAAGGAGTGCCGTATAAGAACTTAACCAAAAATGGAGTAACAGATAGAGATAGAACAGTTATAAGTAAAATAGTCCTAAAATTTTTCATAGTAGGACTGTTATAAACAGACTTAATTATATTAAAAAGAATAAAGCCAGACGCAACTTCATTTTTTGAAGAAGCACTAGTTTTTGCTGGAAAAAGGCCACTAGAATCTTCTTCTAAGAATTTTTTTTCAGTTTCACTATCGACCTCTAATGGGATTCCTTGTAAACAAATATCATTTTCATCCATTGCTACTGTTAACTCATCTTCAATTAATCCTGGGAAGAGCCAAGGTTGAAGCCAACCCTGTCCTACTAAACGTCTATTAGTTTTATTTCTATCCCAGTCAGGAGCAGGTAAGCAAAGCCTTTCATTGTCTTCAGGTCTAAAATAACCATACTTCGTTGAAATAATTAGCCTACGCATAAATAACAATAAGTAGGCAAGAATCATATGAAATGGATCAATATTTAATATTAAGGAACTATCACTGAAGAGAGCAAGATATAACCCAATGTTCATAAGCCATGATCCCGGGTAGACTATGCACCACATTTGAATAATTTCCCCAATAGAGTGATGTTTTGGAGAAACAGCTATTAACATTCTATTCTGACTTACATGCCAAGCTCTGCTTAATGATTTTTCAAGAAGTAAAGCAGCTATTGGTGAAAAAATAACAGGAGGTAGATTTTCATAAATCATCGTTTTCCAAAAATCTTTCCATGAAAATTTTACCGGTGAGTGATATTCGGAAGCTTTAGCATCTCTTGAGGCACTTCTTAACTTTGCAGCTTCATATGACGAGTTTATACCTGAGATAAATTTTTCATCCTTCTCATTAGTAGGGATCCTTAAACTCAAATATGATTCGTTAGTTTGTTCAGTCATAATATATTTACAATTATATTTTTTAATATATTGTAAATCATTATGCTCAAAGCTTTAATTCAACCTGTAACTCTTTTTGAACAGAATGCTTCAATAATTTTTTGTGATGAAACAAAAAAATGCGCAATTGTTGATCCTGGAGGTGACATAGAAATATTACTAAATATTGCTAAAGAAAAAGAGTTATCACCAGAGAAAATCTTGTTAACACATGGTCATATTGACCATGCTGGTGGAGCAACTGAAATATCAGAAATTTTAAATGTAGAAATTCATGGGCCCCATATTGATGATAAATTTTTATTAGATGGGCTTCAAAAACAAGGTGAAATGTTTGGATTACAATCAAAAAATTGTAATCCAGATAAGTGGTTAGATGAAGGTGATGTTGTGACAGTTGGTAATGAAAAACTTGATGTATATTTTTGTCCAGGACATACTCCTGGTCACATAATTTTTTTTAACAAAAAAGGTAATTTAGCTTTAGTTGGAGATGTTCTATTTAATGGATCTATAGGCAGAACTGACTTACCAGGTGGGAATTATCAGCAATTGATTGATTCGGTAAAAAATAAATTATGGCCTTTAGGTGATAATGTTGATTTTATTCCGGGTCATGGGCCAGTTTCAACGTTTAAAGCTGAAAGAAGTTCTAATCCGTTTGTTTCAGATTCTGTATTAGGTTAGCTCTTTATTGGTTGTATCTTCCTGGAGCAAGAATCTTTCCTAATAAAGAAAGAATCCATTGAGGCATGTTTCTTATCATAAAAACCAAGAACTTATAGGTCTTAGTTGGTACACATAATCTCTGTCCTGATAAAGTTGCTTCAATGGCTTCGTCAGCAACTCTCTCAGCTGTAAATACCAAAAATTTGGGTACTCTATCCATCTGCTCTTGGACTCCACTTGCTGTATGGAAACCAGTTGTAGTGAATCCTGGGCAAACTGCAGTTGAGGTAACCCCTTTATGTTTATAATTAATATTTATACTGTCGCTAAACCTATTCATAAATGTCTTTATTGGTCCATATAGAGGTTGAATGGCTGAGGGAGCTGCAAAAGATGCAACAGAAGAGACAATCATAATTTTGCCATTACCTTTTTTAATCATCTTTGGTAAGAATAATTTTGTCATCATAATTACTGAAGTGCCTAGCACTCTGATGAAGTCTTCTTCATCTTCAAGGCTTGTTTCATGAAAAGAAGTCTTAATTCCGTATCCAGCATTATTAACTAAAAAATCTACTGAGTAGTTATTTTCTTCACAAAAATCAAAAATTTCTTTAGGTGCTTCGTATTTACTAAGATCTTTGGAAATTAAATCTACGTTGATATTATGTTTTTGCTTTATTTCGTTAGCTAAATTCTCCAATAATTCAGTTCTTCTGGCAGTCAAAACAAGGTTGTAACCTTTTTTAGCTAGTTTTTTTGCAATTTCTGCACCAATTCCTGATGATGCACCTGTTATTAGAGCGTAAGAATTATTCATAGTCATATACTACCAGTATGTTCAACTTTGTAATAGAATTACATGCTATTTTAAAGGTATACCACATGATTCAAAAAAAATTATCAATCTATTTTCTTTTCTTTTTATCTATTTTATTAGTTAATTTGGGCCTAAATGCTTCCATGACTAAAGATTCAGAGGAGGAAAGAAATCAAACCGAAGAATCAAAAGATAAATCTGCTGACGAAGATATCAAACCTGAAAATCTTGAAGAATGCTTGATGCAAGCAGAAAGCATGAATGATAGCAAAAAATGTGAAAAAGAATTCATGAAAACTATAGAAGAGTTTATTGAAGAAGAAGAACTTAAGAAGATTGATGGATTCCTAGACATATATTCAAATGATGATGATTCTGTATTTTTCTTAAAGCTTGACAAAGAAGATTTAAACGAGAAATTCATTTATTTCTCATATGTTATGAATGCGCCACAAGGCAGCACGCTTACAGGAGGTTTGCCATCTGATGGAAAGGTATACGAATTTAGGTCATTTAAAAAAGATAAAATTGGTTTATATCAAATTAATACTTCGTACATTAAAGGAGACGAAACAAATAATATTGCAAGGTCATCAATTACGAATATTACTGAAGCGTTTGTAGAAGTTTTTAAACCGACTGCTCGTTCTGAAGATTCTGTATTAATTAATCTTAATAGCATAATACTTTCTGAAAAAATGGACTCCATCAGTTATGTTCCTAGCGAGTACAGAGAGTATATTTCAGTAGACTATGGAATGCCTGACGAAGCAAAAACATTTGTAAAGAATATTTATAATAATAAGACTAATACTGCTTTTGAAGTGACATTTGCATTTGAAAATTTTATGCCAAATCCAAATGCCTATTCTGTTTCTGCCGTAACCGATCCGCGTTATCTATCAGTTACAGGAAGACATATTTTTGTAAAAATGCCTGATGACAGATTTGAGCCTAGAGTAAATGATCACAGAATTGGTTATTTCGTTAATAAATCTACTGACTTAACTTCTTACGATAATTTTCCAAATTTTGCTTTAATCAATAAGTGGAGATTGATAAAGAAAAACCCTGATGCTGAAATGTCAGAACCTGAAGAACCAATTGTTTTTTGGGTTGAAAATACTACTCCTAAAGAAATAATTCCTGCTGTAATTGCTGGTATTGAAAATTGGAATATTGCTTTTGAAGAAGCAGGTTTTATCAATGCGGTTGTTGCAAAGATTCAACCAGATGATGCGGAATGGGATGCTGCTGATTATGACTATAACGTTGTAAGATGGTCTTCTGAACCAGATGGAAATTTACTTGGAATTGGGCCAAGTGTAAGCAATCCCTTGACTGGAGAAATCATTTCTGCAGATGTTGTTAACAAGCTTCTAGCAATTAAATTAGGTTATAACTATAGAAAACTATACGGTTATACAGAAGACAATGATCCTTTGATGCAGTACATCACTAATCTAACTTTACATGAAGTAGGACATGTTCTGGGCTTGAGACATAATTTTAGAGGTAGCTATTTATACAGTCCTGATGAAATACATGATAAAAATATTACTGGTAATGTCCTAATGAGTTCTGTAATGGATTATGACCCGATCAATATTGCTCCTGAAGGAGTTGAACAAGGAATTTACTTTTCAACTGAGCCTGGCGTTTATGACAAATGGGCAGTTAAATTTGGATACACTCCTAACTTAACAGATGAAGAGAGAACTGCATTGCTTCAACAGTCTATTAAAAGAGAATTAACATTTGGTACTGATGATGATGCAATGTCCTATCCTGGCAATAATATTGATCCAAGAACTAAAAGATATGATATGAGTAATGATCCTATTGGTTATGCTGAAGATATAGTAAAAATAGTTGATCAAAAGATTAATGAATTACCAGAAATATTTTCTGATGAAGAAGGTTTTAATAACTATACAAATTCTTTTTATAGATTATTTAGAACTAAAGGAAGATTTCTTGAAACCGTTGCTCAACAAATTGGCGGAGTTTACATAAATAAAATAGCTTCAAATCAAGACGATTTTGTTTCTTTAGAGCCAGTTCCATACGAAAAACAAAAACAGGCTTTTGAGCTACTTAAAAACCAGGTCTTTTCAAATGGTGCAATGAACTATGACCCTAAAATTCTTGCAAATCTAATTTTTGAAAGAGATTCAGAAAGTTATTACGCAAATTTCGGCGATAATAATGATCCAGATTTTCATGAGATTGTATTAGCAAGTCAAAGTAATATTCTAAGAAATATACTGCACCCTGCCGTTATGAAAAGACTGGTCAATAGTTCTTTATATGGTAATGAATATATGCCTGATGAAGTTTTAGAGGATCTAAACTCTGCTATTTTTATTTCTGGTGAAGAGCCTGATACCTTTAAAAAGAACCTTCAATCTACATATGTAAATCTGCTTACTAATGGATTTAATGAGGGTCCATACGATGACGTTTCAAAAGCAGCAATTTTTTCTGCATTGAAAGAAATATTAGATTTTAGTAGAAATAATAGATTTAAATCTAATCACTATGATTTAATTTACTTTGAAGTTAATAATTTCTTTGATAGTAAGTAAATTATTCGCTATTAGATTCTATTTTTAGCAATATTGATTTAAGTCTAGTGCCTCCACTTGCGCTATAACCGCCAATACTACCATCAGAACATATTACTCTGTGACATGGCCTAATTATCGGAATAGGATTTTTACCACAGGCATTTGCAACAGCTCTAAATGATTTCGGTTTTCCAATTGCTTCTGCAATTTCTTTATATGACTTTGTCTTGCCGTAGGGAATCTTATCAATTTCTTCAAAGACTAACTTTTCAAAATTAGAATATGTTTGCACTTAAATAGCTTTAATTACTTTTGTTATTTTATTAATCGCCCAATCTAAATCTTCTTTTGAAATCATCAAGGGTGGAGCAAATCTTATAACTGTTTTATGAGTTTCTTTACATAAAAGACCTTCGTTTAGGAGCATTAAACATAAATCTTTCGCATTTATATATGATTTGTTTAGCTCCATCCCAATCCATAAACCTTTTCCTCGAACCTCTTTAATAGCTTTAGAATCTATTTGTTTTAACTCAGATAAAAAATAATCACCCATCTTTTTACTGTTTTCAATTAATTTATCTTCAAATAATAAATCAATAGCCTTTGCAGCAACCTTTGAGGCCAAAGGATTGCCTCCAAAAGTCGAGCCATGTGATCCTGGATTAAAATGTTGCATTACATCTTTTGAACTCAAGAAAGCAGATATTGGCAAAAGGGCTCCGCCTAGTGCTTTGCCAAGAATTAGACCATCAGGAATTATATCTTCGTGTTCATATGCAAAGAGTTTTCCAGTTCTACCCAAACCTGATTGAATTTCATCCAAGATCAGAAGAATATTTTTTGCTGTACATAATTCTCTAAGTTCTTTTAGCCACCCCTCATTAGGTACCCTTATACCTGATTCTCCTTGTATGGGCTCTACCAAAATAGCACATGTATTTTTATTAATTTTTTTTTCAAAAGATTTAATCGATAAGCAGCTTTTAATGGAACCACATTCGCAAGACCCACAAAAATCTGCAGTTTTAAACCCTGGTGTAAAAGGGCCAAAGCCATCTTTATATGACATATCTGAGGAAAAGCTAACAATCGTGGTTGTTCTTCCGTGAAAATTCCCATTAGCTACAATAATTTCTGCCTTATCCTCAGGAATTCCTTTTGAAAAATAACCCCATCTTCTTGCTGCTTTAATAGCAGTCTCAACTGCTTCAGCTCCAGTGTTCATAGTTAACACTGACTCATAGCCAGAAATGTTTGATAATTTTTCTAAAAAGTTTGCAAAAGGTTCTGTATAAAAAGCTCTTGATGTAATTGCGAGTTTTGATGATTGACTTTGAAGAGTCTTAATTAATTCTGGATGCGAATGTCCATGACTTACTGCTGAGTATGCCGAGACCATATCAAGATATTTATTACCATCGACGTCCCACAAATATGCTCCTTCACCCTTTTCCAAAACAACAGATAAAGGTGAGTAATTTTGAGCACCATATATTGATTCTTTTTTTATGAAATTGTCTTGTAAACTTGATGACATGGGTGTATTTTACTCGCATAGTTTTTTTCTACAAGGAAATAGATGCATCAACAATCAACTTCGCATTTGTTCATGATAGAGCCTGTCGACTTTTACGCTAATGAACAAACTGCATTTACAAATCATTACCAGAAAGAAGTTTGTGATGAAACTGCAGACGACATTGCAGAAAAAGCCTTAGCTGAATTTCATTGTCTCAAAAAATCAATTGAACAGAGAGGAATTAAAGTAACTGCCCTATTAGGTTCTAGAGATTGTCCAGATCATATTTTTCCAAATTGGTTTATGACATTTGATGATAAAACAATGCAAATATTCAGCATGATGGCTCCCAATAGAAGAGAAGAAAAAAAATCACATATGATTCAACATCTTACAGAAACATATGAACTTACAGATGATATGTCTGATTTAGAAGATAAAGAAATCTTCCTTGAATCTACTAGCAGTATGGTCTTTGATAGAGTAAATAGGATTGTTTATGGCGGAATATCACCAAGAACTAATGCTGTTCAACTAATCCTTTGGTGTAGAAATAATAATTATGAACTTGTTTTATTTGAGACT
The DNA here is from genome assembly GCA_902547295.1 of uncultured SAR86 cluster bacterium. Taxonomy (GTDB): domain Bacteria; phylum Pseudomonadota; class Gammaproteobacteria; order Magnimaribacterales; family D2472; genus SAR86A. Next base: position 20,102 of record CACCNJ010000010.1, read on the forward strand.
GAGAGTCATAAAGGCTCGCCTATCTATCATACCGATGTTCTTATGTATGTTGGCACTGACATAATTGGAATATGTTTAGACGTTATCAAGCCTGAGCATAGAGATTTTGTTAAGCAGAAGGTATATGCTAATCATAAAGTTATTGAGCTTAGCGCCAATCAAATCCAGAGTTTTTGTGGAAATGCAATTGAAGCAAAAAATGATAAAGATGAACTCTTCCTTATCATTTCATCAACAGCCTATGATGCACTTGATCAAGATCAAATTGATAAATTACTTGAAAGTTATAAAGAAATCATCCACTCAGATATTCCTACAATTGAAAAATACGGTGGTGGATCCGCCCGATGCATGCTTACTGAGTTATTCTAAAAAAAAGGAGGGTTGCCCCTCCTCATAGATTCAATATTTCAACGCTTACTTCTTAAACCAAATTGGGAAAAGAATAATTAAAAAAGCCGTCAAATAGAAAACTATTGCTACAGGTTGATTAAGCAAGCTTGGTTCAGCACTCCATGTCTCTGCAAATCTCATAGCACCATCGCTTACTTCCATTCCAGCCTCATTCATTGATTTAAATGCATTAGCTGTTATAGACCAATTAGCTTGTGCCATTAGATTTATTTGAATACCCCATAGAATTACAGATCCGCCAAACAAAGTAAGTATCACTTTACCTAATACAGTTTTATTTTCCTCTGATTGTTCAGAAGCAACACTTGAAAATCTAGCTGCAACCCATATAGCAATTATGGTTGTAAGACCACCAATTGCTCCTGGAATTCTGTTTGTTGCCCAAACATTCCATATTTCCATTTCCATATAATTTCTCCCTTATTATTTAAATGAATTTATATATTACTGGAATTTAATTAATGTCATCCATAAATTATGTAAATTTTATTTACATAATTAACAGGCTTCTTTTACGAAATCTGATACTTGTTTGATTCCACCTAGCGGGAAGAAATGAACCTTTTCAATATTAAATGAGGGATTATTGGCTTTATAAGTTGCTAATTCAGTAATGATATTCGTTGGCTTATATGGCAAAAGCAATTTAGTTAAATCCTTTGCACGTTTTTGTATAATTTTAATAGAAGCTCCAACTCCACATTCAATCGAATATCTAAGAAGTGTCTGTAATTTTGCAGGGCCAGCTATACCAATATGAACTGGGATATCAATACCAGCGTTTTTTATGTTATTTGCCCAATTAATTACAGAACTTGCATCAAAACTAAACTGTGTAGTAATTGCCATATTTGCATCAGTCCGCTTACTAAATTCATTTTTCCAAGACAACGCTTGATCAACATTGGTTGTTGATCCATCTGGATCAATATCCATGCTACCTTCAGGATGTCCAGCAATATGAAGATTATTGAAATTTGCTTTATCAAATAGTTCAGATTCTATTAGCTGAATTGAAGAATCATATTCTCCGTATGGTTTATTTGCACCGCCAGCAATTAAGAGCGCATTTGAAACATTAGCTTCATTTTTATATCTAGAAATCCAGTCTTGAAGCACATTCTTGTCCTTAATAATTCTTGCAGGAAAATGTGGCATTGCACAAAAGCCTTCATTATTAATTTTCTTAGCTGTCTCAACCATCTCTTCAATCGGAGTTCCTTCGATATGTGCAATATATACAAGGGTTCCTGAAGGAATATAATCTTCAAAATTTTCTATTTTAGATGCAGCCTTTGGTGTTACTTCAACTGAAAAACCATCTAAGAAATTTTTAATTGCTTCACTACTCATAACTTATTAAACCATATATCTGGCGGAGAGTGAGGGATTCGAACCCTCGAACCAGTTGCCCAGTTACCTCCTTAGCAGGGAGGCGCTTTCGACCACTCAGCCAACTCTCCTATTTGTATTTAAGAAGAGGGATTATAACTCTTTGAAAATATAAAGATAACTAAATTATCTATCGAATTCTATTTGCATACCGTTTGGTAAGTTTTCTTCAACTTTACCATCTTTAAAAGCAACATAACCATTAACAATAGTCATAAATATTGAAGATTTAAATGTGTGTCCATCAAATGGAGACCAGCCACATTTATACAAAATGTTATCTTTAGATACTGTATATGGAGTATCTAAATCTAAGACTGCTATGTCAGCATAATATCCTTCTCTAATATAACCTCTGTCTTTGACTTGAAATCTGTTAGCAACGTTGTGACTTGTTTTCTGAACTATTGTTTCAAGCGACAAAATATCTTGATGATAAAAATCCATTAGTATTTGCATGCCGTGTTGTACAAGAGGAAGTCCAGCAGGTGCCTTCGAATAGTTTTGATTTTTTTCCTCCCAAGTATGAGGAGCATGATCGGTTGCAATAATATCAATCTTATCCTCAAGCAATGCGTCTATAAGCGCAAGCCTGTCAGACTCAAATTTTATTGATGGATTACATTTTATCTGGTTGCCAAGATCTGCATATCTAGATTCATTAAAGTACATGTGGTGAACGCATACCTCTGCAGTAATTTTTTTGCCATCAATTTTACCTGGAGTGAATAATTCCATTTCTTTCTCTGTTGTTAAATGGAATACGTGAAGGTCAGAATCATATTTTTTAGCTAAATCAACTGCCAATGAACTTGATAAATAACAACTATCAACATCTCTAATTAAATGATGATGTTCAGCGCACAAATCTTCTCCATATTTATTTGAATATATCTCTTCATTTTTCTTCACAGTTTTTTGGTCTTCACAATGCGTTACAACTATCAATGGTGAGTAGTTAAAAATATCATCAAGTGCATCTATATCATCAACAAGCATTTCTCCAAAAGAAGCTCCCATAAAAACTTTAAGTGCTGATGCCTGATTGATATCAACTCTTTTAATTTCTTCAATGTTTGTATTGCTTGCTCCAAGATGAAAAGAGTAATTAGAAAGAGCTCTGGTACTAGCCAATTCAAACTTCTTTGTTAGATTTTCATTTGTAGTAGTAGTTGGATTTACATTTGGCATTTCAAAGAAACTAGTCACCCCTCCAGCAAGACCTGCCTTTGATTCTGTTGCTATGTCACCTTTATGAGTTAATCCAGGTTCTCTAAAATGGACCTGATCATCAATCAATCCTGGTATTACATATCTACCATTTAAATCTATTACTTCTCTAGCTTCAGAATCTATGGAAGTTGAAATTAATTCTATTCTTTGATTTTTGATTGCAATATCAGATTCTTTAATCTGATTTTCATTAACAATACTGCAATTTTTTAAAATTATGTCATACATTTATTTTTCAAGTTCAAATTCATCATGAAGAACATTAACTGCTTTATCAACCAATGCTTCATCAATAACCATTGTAATCTTAATTTCGGATGTACAAATAATTTGAATGTTTACATCGTTTTCTGAAAGAGCTTTGAAAGCCTTGCTTGCAACACCAGCTTGAGATCTCATTCCAGCTCCAACAAGAGAAACTTCTGCGATGTCTGAATTGATTATTAACTCTTTATAATTAACTTCAGTTTTTAAATCTATAAGTATCTTTTCAACTGCCTCTTTATCTTCATTTGACACGGTAAAAGTAAAATCTGTTTTATCGTCAATACTCACATTTTGAACGATAACATCAACTTCTATCTCTGCATCGCTTATTGGTCCGAGTATCTTGAAAGCTGTACCAGGAGTATCTCCAACACTATGAAGGGTAAACTTTACTAGATCCTTTTGAAATGCAATTCCTGATACTAGTGCATTTTCCATACTTTCATCCTTTAATGAAATTAAAGTTCCATTTCCATCATTAAAACTTGATAAAACTTTAACTGGAACCTTGTATTTATTAGCAAATTCTACTGCTCTAGTTTGCACGACTTTTGCACCCTGGCCTGCAAGCTCAAGCATCTCTTCCATTGTAATTGAATCTAATTTTTTTGCATTAGGAACTACACTAGGGTCTGTGGTAAAAATTCCATCAACATCTGTATATATGTCACATCTAATTGCTTCAATTTGAGCTGCAATAGCTACTGCTGTTGTATCAGACCCTCCTCTGCCAAGAGTTGTTACATCGCCACCCTCTGTCACTCCTTGAAAACCTGTAATAATTGGAATCGTATCGTTTTCAACAACATCTAAAATTTTCTTAGCATCAACATCAAGAATTTTCGCTTTAGAGTACGAACTAGTAGTTCTCATAGAAATTTGAGAAGCCGAAAATGATTTTGCTTTTACTCCTTTAGAATGAAGTGCCATAGCCAATAAAGCGGAGCTTACTGTTTCACCTGTAGATACTAACGCATCAAATTCTCTTTTGTCAGGGTCATCTCCAAACGCTTTAGCTAAATCAACAAGTCTATTTGTCTCACCACCCATAGCGGAGACTACAACAACTATTTTGTTTGATTTAGAGGCATTTTTAATTATCTCAGCGACAGAATCTATTCTGTCGACTGTTCCAACAGATGTACCTCCAAACTTTTGAACAACAATTTCAGACATAGTATTTTTTATTTTGCGAGGGATTTTACTGAATTTGGAATAGAAGTCACGAAATCTTTAATATTATCTGATTCGCCAGCACCTTGAGCAAAATCAGATCTACCTCCACCCTTTCCATTAATTTGATTAGATAATTCAGATACAACTTCTTTTGCTGATAAAGATTCAGTCAGGTTTTTTGTAACTCCGCAGACTAAAGCTATTTTATTTGATGACTCAGTAAAAATAACTACGCACAATTTTTCGTTTGTATTTTTCTGTTCATCAGCAAGAGATCTTAAATCTTTAGTATCCTCAACATCTACTTGCTCAACAATTAATTTCCAATCGCCAAATTCATGCGTTTCTGATGAAATTACTGATTTCTTGGCACTTTTGCTCTTTGAAGATTTCTTTAGTTTCTTGTTTTCTTCAATCAAAGAATTTACCTTTTCTTGAAGCTCATCAGCTGATACGTTTAGAGAATTTTGTAAAGATAAATTAACGTCCCTTAATTTTTTAACATGCTCAATAGACTTTGACCCTGCCAATGCTTCAATTCTTCTTATTCCTGAAGCTACACTTGATTGGTTAGTAATTACAAAAAATCCTATATCTCCTGTTCGATTGACATGAGTTCCGCCACATAGTTCTACTGAATAAGAGTTCTCTCCCATAGTAAGAACTCTTACATCGTCATCATATTTTTCTCCAAACAATGCCATAGCTCCAGACTTCAGAGCATCATCTAATTTCATTAATTCAGTTTTTACTTCAAGATTTTTAAGAGCCTCTTTATTTACAATATCCTCAATCTTAGTAATTTCTTCTTTCGTAAGTGGTTTAGTATGAGAAAAATCAAATCTAAGTTTATTTTCGTCAACCAAGGATCCCTTCTGTTGGACATGATCACCCAAAACTGCTCTTAATGCTGCATGAACTAAATGAGTTGATGAGTGATGTATAGCAATTGCGGACCTTTTTTCTTTTTCAACATTCATTTTAATAACGTCACCGGTTTTAATGCTTCCTTTGTCAACAATTGCCTTATGAATATATACTTTACCTTGTTTCTTACAATCTAAAATACTACCAGTTGACGATTGAGATGCAAATTTTCCTTTGTCACCAATTTGTCCTCCGGCCTCAGCATAAAAAGGTGTTTGATTACATGCGAAGAATATTTTCTCTTTGTTCTTAGCTGCTTCTATTCTTTCCTGATCTTTCCAAATAACCAAAACTTTTGAATCAGACTCTAAATTTTCATAACCTAAAAATTTGGTCTCTTCAATTCCAGAGGCAGCTGGAAGTGAAGATACAAAACTGCTTGATGCTTTCGAGGTTTGTTTTTGTTGATTCATGCACTCATTGAATCTTTCTTCGTCAATATCAAGCTGCTTTTCTCTTGCAATATCTGCAGTCAAATCAAATGGAAAACCATAAGTGTCATGTAATTTAAAAACTACATCGCCAGACAGAGTTTTATTTTTCATATTGGAAATAGTTTCTTCAAGTATTTCTATTCCAGTCTCAAGCGTTTCAAAGAATTTAATCTCTTCATTCTTAATTAATTCAATAATATCTTTTTGTTTTTTCTTTAATTCTGGGTAAGCAGAATTCATTAGTTTTATTAAATCTTTTACAAGTAAATGCATAAATGGTTTTTTGGCACCAATTTTATATCCATGTCTGATGCCTCTTCTCATTATTCTTCTCAAGACATAGCCTCTTCCTTCTTTTTCAGGAATTACTCCATCAGATATTAAAAAAACACTTGATCGAATATGATCAGCAATAACTTTGTGAGATGTACTTCCTTCGCTGCCAAGTATTTTTTCTGAAGCATTGATTAAATCTTTAAAAACATCTGTTTCATAATTTGAATTAACGCCCTGAAGAACCGCTGCAATTCTTTCTAATCCCATTCCAGTGTCAACAGATGGTTTTGGGAGTGGTTCCATTTTTCCACTTTCATCTCTATTAAATTGCATAAAGACAAGATTCCATATTTCGATAAATCTATCGCCTTCATCACCTTCGGCCCCTGGAGGTGTTCCATCAATGTGTTCTCCATGATCATAAAATATTTCAGAGCATGGCCCGCATGGTCCTGTGTCACCCATAGACCAAAAATTATCATCATCACCTAATCTAGCTATTCTGCCTGGATCAATTCCAATAATATTTTTCCAAATTTCTTCAGCCTCATCATCGTCTTTATAAACAGTGATCCATAATTTTTCTTTATCTAGCTTAAGTTCCTCTGTTAAAAATTCCCATGCGAATTTAATAGCTTCTTCTTTAAAATAATCTCCAAAACTAAAATTACCTAACATTTCAAAAAATGTATGGTGTCTTAAGGTATAACCAACATTTTCTAGATCATTATGCTTGCCTCCAGCTCTAATACATCTTTGTGAGGTTGCAGCTCGTTTAAAAATTTTAGTCTCAGTCCCTAAGAAAACATCCTTAAACTGCACCATTCCTGCGTTTGTAAATAATAAAGTTTCATCATTTGGTGGAACTAGAGAGCTTGAAGCAACAACTTCATGATTCTTTGAATTAAAAAAATCTAAAAAAGCTTTTCTGATATCACTTGTTTTCATCTGAGTTCATTATTTGCTTATATTTTTTATAATTTTCTACGTAATGAGAAGCCCCAATAGAAACAACGCTTTGTTCTTCTTCGCTAAGAACCTTTTTAATTTTTCCTGGGATGCCTAAAACCATTGCACCGTCAGGCACTTCCATGCCTTCTGTAACTAGTGCTTTGGAACCGATAATGCAATTTTTTCCTATTTTAGCTCCGTTTAAAACTACAGAACCAATTCCGATCAAACTTCCGTCACCAATAGTGCATCCATGTAGCATAGCCATGTGTCCAACAGTTACCATCTTACCGATAGTACACTTAAATCCAGGATCTGTATGTAAAATTGCGCCATCCTGAACGTTAGAGCCCTCACCAATTTCAATTGGTTCATTATCACCTCTTAAAACTGCATTGAACCATATACTTGCATCTTTTTTTAAGATTATGTCTCCAATAACAGTTGCGTTTGGAGCAATCCAAAAGTCATCTCCCTCAGTTTTAATTTTTTTCTCGCCCAGATTAATTTTCATCGTATTTTCTTATTAAATCAAAGTCAGTTTTTATGGCAGCATCAAAACAAATATTCAAAAAATCCGCTGCTATCATGGCTGTGAGGCCCCAAATTTTATTACCATTATAAACCCAACTAGGAATATATAGTTTTAAATCATTTTTTTTGAATTCGTTATAGGTTATGTTTTCAGGTTCCATTAGAAATTCTAAAGGTACTGTAAATATCTCATCTATCTCATAATTTCCCTTGAAATCTTGGTTCTTTACAAGATGTCCTACATATGGATGAACTTCGATCTTATGCCGCGATATCAAATAATTAAGTGCACCTAATTTTTTTAAATTCTTTGTATGTAAATTTATTTCCTCATTACTTTCTCTTAAAGCAGTTTCATAAAGGTCATTATCGCCTTCCTCCCACTTGCCTCCAGGAAAACTTACCTCACCAGAGTGAGTTGATAGACTTGAAGACCGTTTAGTAAATAAAATTTTGATGCCACTATCATTATCATTTTGTAAAAGAATAATCATCACACCAGCTTTTTTATGATCAGTAGTATCAATGAGATTTATTTGTTCAAGTTTTTGCTTTATGCTGTTAATCATATGGATAATTTTAACGTCTAAAGTATCTATAATCTTTAAATAAGGAAGGAAATTGAAATATTGTTCTAATTGCGGCAGTTCAAATCTGGAATTTATGATTCCAGAACATGACAATATTAAAAGATATTGCTGCCAAGATTGTGATTCAATCTTCTACACGAATCCAAACAATGTTGTTGGAGCCTTATGTATAAGAGATAACAAGATACTAATGGCAAAAAGAGATATCAATCCTCGTAAAGGTTTATGGACACTGCCTGCTGGTTTTATGGAAAATGCTGAAACTCTCCAAGAAGGTGCTATTAGAGAGACTTTTGAAGAAACTGGTTCAAAGGCAAAAATTAAAATGGCATATTCAATGTTTAGCTTACCTCATATTAATCAAGTTCATATGTTTTTTTTAGCTGATCTTTTAGATGATAACTATGGTCCAACTTTTGAAAGTTCAGATGTGAGGCTATTTGATATTGATGAAATTTTATGGGATGAAATAGCCTTTCCTACTGTTAAAAAAACACTTGAGTACTATATTGAGGATCTCAAAAAAGGCGATTTTATTTTTAGAGAAGAAGATATTAAACTTTGGTAATTAATTTTTATCGCTAAATTTTTTTGCATTTATAAAAATTTGCATCCAAGGAGAGTACTCATTCCAGTCTTTTCTGTGCCAACTTAGTTGAACTTTTCTAAAAACTCTTTCTGGATGAGGCATCATAATGGTAACTCTCCCATTAGAAGCTGTAATACCTGTTATGCCATTAGGTGAGCCGTTTGGATTAATAGGATACATTTCAGATGAGTTTTCTGATGAATCAACAAAATGCATGGCTATTTGATTGGTTTTTTCTAATTCCTGAAGATCATTATTATTAAATTGAGCTCTTCCTTCTCCATGAGCTGATGCAACCGGTATCATCCAATCCTCCATCCCATCTAAAAGAACCGATTCTGTTTTTGATATTTTTACTTGAGCCAAACGGGCTTCAAATTGATCTGATAAATTTCTTTCAAAACTTGGCCAAAATTCAGCTCCTGGAATAATATCTTTTAAATTTGATAGCATCTGGCATCCGTTACATACGCCTAATGTGAAAACTTTTTCGTTATTGAAAAATTCATGAAATTGATCTTTAACAAGATTGTTGTACAAAATAGTTTTTGACCAGCCTCCTCCAGCGCCGAGAACATCACCGTATGAGAAACCACCACATACCGCCATGCCCTGAAAGTCCTTTAAATTTATGTTTCCATCAAGAAGGTCTTGCATATGAACATCAAAAGCATTGAAGCCTGCAAGCTTAAAAGCAGCTGCCATTTCATTTTGTCCATTTACGCCCTGTTCTCTTAAAATTGCTACTTTAGGCTTTATTCTTTTGATATTAATATGCTTAAGCTCATTTTCATCAAACGAGATATTGCTTTTAAGTCCTTGAAAATTTCTATCATCAAGTAAACTTAGTTCAGAGTTTGCAATTTCTTCGTTATCTCTTATGGATTGAATAGCATGAGAAGTCTCTCGCCAATTTTTTTCTAATTCAATAACTGACTTACTAAAAAGCTCTGAATCATTCTTAAAAATCGAAAATTGCTCACCGTCTATTATTTCAGCTATATTTTTTACATAAATATTTTCATTCGTTAGAGTATTTGTAACTTCATCAAGATTATTTTTCTTAATTTGAATTGCAAAGCCAATTTCCTCAGAGAAAAGGAATTCATTGACGCCTGATGAATCATCTAAATTCAATCTCATACCAACTTTTTTGGTAAAGCACATTTCTAACAATGTTGTTATAAGACCTCCATCAGAAATATCATGCATTGCTAGTATTTTTTTACTTTTCAAAAGATTTTGAATACCTGAAAACAGTTTTTCGAATACCTCAATATCATCTATGTCTGGGGTATGTTGATATTTTGTTTCAGTAATTTCTGAGAATATTGATCCAGCCAACCTATTTTTATTATTTAACTTAATCAAAAGAATGTTTGAATCATCAGAAGTGTTTAATTCTGGAGTAACTGACTCTGTAACATCATCTACTGGTGCCATTGCTGTAATAACTCCAGACAAGGGACTTGATACTTCATAATCTGAATTATTTTCTGACCACTTAGTTCTCATAGATAAAGAATCTTTTCCAACAGGGATAGAAACTTTTAAATCGACCGCAATTTTTGACAAAGCCTCAACTCCAGACCTCAAGGCAAAATCATCTGAATTTTCTCCAGATGCTGCCATCCAATTTGCAGACACTTGAACATTTTTTAATCCTTTAATAACAACCCCTGACATATTGGTTAAAGCTTCGCCAAGAGCCATTCTCATAGATGCGGCAGGATTTATAAGAGCAATGGTAGGCTTTTCTCCAATACTTAGAACTTCTCCATTATTTGATGTATAAGATCTTAAGCTTAGTGAATAGTCAGAAACAGGAACTTGATATGGCCCCACGAACTGATCTCTTGCAACCATTCCACTTACTGTTCTATCACCAATTGTTATTAGGAAAGATTTTGATGAAACAGTCGGATGTTGAAGAACTTTAGTAATTGAATCACTCAAATCAATGTCTTCTGAATTATCTTCATTAAATGTTTTAAAAAATTCTTCTTTAACTTCCATTTCTGTAATTGGAAGATCGCCGAATAGCATTGATAATGGCACATCAACAGGATAGTTTTTGTTTTTATCATCATAAAGTTTCACAGACATTTCTTTTGTTGTGTGTCCAACAATTGCATATTCACATCTCTCTCTTTGACATATCTTTTCAAAAGCATTTTTATTATCTTTATGAATTGCTAATACATATCTTTCTTGAGATTCATTAGACCAAATTTCCATAGGTGACATGGACTTATCTGCATTTGGAATTTTTGATAATTCAATATACACACCCAGATTAGAATCTTTAGCTAATTCAGGAATTGCATTGGATAGTCCACCAGCTCCAACATCGTGAATAAACTCAATAAAGCTATTTTCTTGTGACGAACATTTATTAATGACCTCTTGGCATCTTCTTTCCATTTCAGCATTGTCTCTTTGAACGGAAGCAAAATCTAAATCTTCGTCGCTATCTCCTGATGAGACTGATGATGCAGCACCTCCACCAAGACCAATAAGCATTGCAGGTCCTCCTAAAACAACAACTAAATAATCTTCTTTAATTTGTAATTTAAAGTTATTTACATCCCTTACTTCACCTATACCTCCGGCAAGCATTATTGGTTTGTGATATCCAAAGGCTTTGTTATTGTCAAAATCGGTTTCAAAACATCTAAAATATCCAAGAGTTGATGGTCTCCCAAATTCATTATTAAAAGCAGCTGCTCCGATCGGGGCTTCAATCATAATATCTAGCGGGGATGCAATTCTTGATGGTTTAAGCTCATTCTTTTCCCAGCTTCTCAAAAGGTTTGGAATTCTTAAATTAGAAACATTAAAACCAACCAACCCAATTTTAGGTTTTGCACCCCTTCCTGTAGCTCCTTCATCTCGAATTTCTCCACCAGATCCTGTTGAAGCTCCTGGATATGGTGAAATTGCTGTTGGATGGTTATGAGTTTCGACTTTAATAGTTGAATTTAAATTATCCTCTTTAAATTCATATTCATTGGATTCATTTAAGTTCAATCTCTCAACTTTTGATCCCTCGACAATAGCTGCGTTATCTTTGTATGCTGAAATGATTCCATCTGGAGATGATTTGCTTGTCTCTTTTATTAAATCAAATAACGTATTATTTTTTTGAGAACCGTCTACATTCCATTTAGCATTAAATATTTTGTGTCTACAATGCTCAGAATTAGCTTGAGCAAACATCATCAATTCTGCATCGGTGGGATTTCTTTTTTCTTTATTATAAAAATCATACAAGTAATCTATTTCTTGATTACTCATAGCAAACCCAAATGACTTGTTTGCTCTTTCAAGCTCTGATTTACCTTCTTCTAAAATGTTGATGTGATTCAAGGATCTGGACTTATCTGATTTAAAAAGATTCTTGAAATCATCTTTATTGTTATAAATCGATTGAGTCATTCGATCGTAAAACATCGAAAGATCTAGTGCATTAATTTCAGAATCACATTCAAGATTAAATCCATATAGTCTTTCAACTCTTTCGATATTATCGAAACCAACGTTTCTGATTATGTCCTCTGTTTTAGATGACCATGGTGAAATTGTTCCTAATCTTGGTCCTACATAAAAAGTAAACTCTGCGTCATTCTCTTTTGCAGCAAGAATGTCTTGAAGACCCTCATGATTAATTTTTTCAGATTTAGATTGAACCAAATAAATCTCATTAGATGATATTTTTGCAGCGATTTTATTTGAATTTGAGAATTGGTGCTTGATCTGATCAAGCTTAGAACTTGAAAAACTTTGTTTACCCTTAAATATAAAGTTTTTAGTCTTTGACACTTCTTTAAGTCTGAAATATTGTATATAACATATTAATTATAAAGTCTTTATGAATTAAATAATTAAAAATGGGGAATATCTTTAGATTTTTTTTATTTTCAGCCATTACGGTCTTTTTGGTAGGTTGTTCTTTCTTTAACAAAGAAATGAGTTGTGAAGAAATTCTAATAAATTCTTATGAAGAGTCTTCATTAAACAACTTTGAAAAAAATAAATTTAAAGACTTACTTGAAAATAGATATCCTCAGTACGACGAGATATTTGCATCAGCATCTAGAGAAACAAACATTGAAAAGAATCTTTTAGCAGCAATCTCATTTCAAGAATCTCAATGGGATCCAAAAGCAAAATCTAATATGGGTGTTAGAGGCATGATGATGGTTACATTGGAGACTGCAGCCTTAGTTGGCGTTGAAAAAAGACTAAACCCTGAACAAAATATTAAAGGTGGAGCAAAATATTTTTCAATGCTTCAAAATAAAAATAAAATCGGTCCCTCCGAAGCTGATAAATTGTCAATTGTATTGGCAAGTTATAATCTTGGACCGACAAATATCATTAAAATAGCTGGTCAAATAGATTCTAATATTGAAAACGTTACTTGGGAGAATATAAAAGAAAAACTCAAAGTAACTTCTGGAGAAGATCTTAATATGATGGATAACGGATCCTACTCAAGGGCTCAACAGGCAATAGATTATGTTGATAGAGTTAAGAGCTATTATCAACTAATGAGTGCTCATGCATGTGTTAATCCTAAAGATCAATTAACTTTCTTTTAAGCGAAGTTATTTTATCTCTGCAAACTGCAGCTTTTTCGAATTCCATTTTTTTTGCTAAAGCAAACATCTCATCTTCTAATTTTTGTAAAGTCTCAGTAATGTTATCTACAGTGTCATCCTTAATCTTAAAGGTAACAATTTTATCAATGTCTTCTTTTTTCTTTTTGGTATTGCCCTTAATTATTCTTGCACCTTCCATAATATCTTTAACTTTTGTTGAAATAGATTTTGGTGTGATATTGTTTTTGTCATTAAACTCTTCTTGAATAGACCTTCTTCTATCTGTTTCATCTATTGCCCTTTGCATTGATCCGGTTACTTTGTCTGCATATAAAATAGCCTTCCCCCTCAAATTTCTTGCTGCTCTTCCTATTGTTTGAATTAGAGTAGTATCAGATCTCAAAAACCCCTCTTTATCTGCATCTAAAACTGCAACGAGACTTACCTCGGGAATATCTAAGCCCTCTCTTAATAAATTAATGCCAACAAGAACATCAAATTTACCCAATCTAAGATCTCTAATAATTTCAACACGCTCTACTGTGTCTATATCAGAGTGCATGTATCTCGCAGAAATATTATTTTCATTTAAATAATCTGTTAAATCTTCTGCCATTCTTTTTGTAAGAGTCGTTACTAATACCCTTTCTTTCATTGCAACTCTATCATTACATTCACCTATAACATCATCAATTTGTGTAGAGGCAGGTCTTATTTCTACCTCAGGGTCTGTGAGGCCAGTTGGCCTTACTAGCAACTCAACTAAATTATCTTGTTTGTCATTTTCATATTTACTTGGAGTGGCAGATACATAAATTCTTTGTGGTGCCAACATTTCCCATTCCTCAAATTTTAATGGCCTGTTATCCAAAGCTGATGGGAGTCTAAAACCATATTCAACTAGTGTTTCTTTTCTTGACCTGTCACCTTTATACATTGCCCCTATTTGGGGAACAGAAACATGAGATTCATCAATAAAAACAATTGCATCCTTCGGAATGTAATCAAACAAACATGGTGGCGACTCTCCTGGATTTCTGCCACTTAAATATCTTGAATAATTTTCAATACCCTGACAATAACCAAGCTCACGCATCATTTCGATATCATAGTTTGTTCTTTCTTCTAACCTTTGAGCCTCTACGAGTTTATTGTTATCTCTTAGAAAGTTAAGGCGTGTTTTTAACTCATCTTTTATATCTGGAATGCAATTTGTAACTGTATCTTTTGGTGTGACGTAATGAGTTTTTGGAAAAATTGTGACTCTAGGTATTTCACTAATAATTACTCCAGTAAGAGGATCAAACCAAGATAATTTTTCAATCTCATCACCAAAAAATTCAATTCTCAGTGCCTCTTTATCTGAATCAGCTGGATAAACGTCAACTGTATCTCCTCTCACTCTAAAAGTTGCTCTCCTAAAATCTAAATCGTTTCTTGTATATTGAAGAGATGATAGTCTCAAAACTAAATCACGCTGAGAAACCATATCTCCTCGATCTAAATGAATCACCATTTTTAAGTATGACTCAGGTGCTCCTAGACCATAAATTGAAGATACAGTTGCAACAACTACCGTATCTTTTCTTTCGATTAATGCTTTTGTTGCTGAAAGCCTCATTTGCTCAATGTGCTCATTAATTGATGCATCTTTAGCGATATAGGTGTCTGAAGTTGGAACATAAGCTTCTGGCTGATAATAGTCATAATAAGAAACAAAATATTCAACAGAATTATTTGGGAAAAAGTCTCTAAACTCTCCATATAATTGGGCAGCCAACGTTTTGTTATGTGCCATTACGATAGCTGGTCTTTGAGTTTCCTCAATAACTTTCGCCATCGTATATGTTTTTCCAGAACCAGTTACTCCAAGCAAGGTTTGATGAAGTAAGCCATCATTTAGTCCCTCAACTAACTCTTTAATTGCATCAGGCTGAGAACCTGATGGAGAAAAGTCACTTACTACTTGGAGTTTTTTAAAGTTAAGTTCACTCATCTTTCTCAAAAACACCTAAACGACCTACGATGCAATTCCCATTTTGCAGAGCAGCAGTTACTACATCAGAAACTTCTCTACTTGCAATCCAATATTCAATAATATTTTCATCTTTGGCATTAAATTGTATTTTAAACTTCTTATCTTCATATATTCGTTTTTTTTCAAAAAGCAAAGGCCTTAATTCATCACAGGTTAAATTTGAGTATTGTTTCCAAGCTTCCTTATCATGAGGTGGAAATTTTTCGGGAGTGTAAAACATCATATTTTTAGCTTTTGTTAATCCAAAATTTACATCAGTGCCAGTTGTAGCTGATGCAACTGCACTCCCAACCATTGCACATGAAGAAATAATAAAAATTATAAATACAAAAGTTAGTATTATTGGCGTTCTCATTTACTTCTCCATTAAAAATTAATTATAATGCTTTGCTATTAGCGTTCCTCAGTAGCTCAGCGGTAGAGCAGTTGACTGTTAATCAATTGGTCGTTGGTTCGATCCCAACCTGAGGAGCCATTTAACTTCACAAATTATTCTCAATCATAAATTTTTTCATCAAATTATAAATATTTTCTCTAGTTTTTTGAAAAGCCATATTTAGTTGGGCATCGTTTAAATTATTCATAACAGGATCTTCGTTTATCCAGTGTAAAGAAATAGCATCCGTTGGTAAAACTGGACAAATCTCTTCAGCACATAGTGTTATTGCAAAATCTAGATTATCCAAAAAATCTTTATCTAAATCATTTATAGATTCTGATTTATTACTACTAATATCAATTCCAATATCTTTAAGCGTCTTTATGGCAAAAGGATGCACTTGACCAACAGGATCAGACCCAGCACTTTTAATAGTATGATTGTGACCGAACATATCAACAGCGAGACCTTCAGCGATTTGACTTCTTGCAGAATTTCCAACACATAAAAAAAGAATATTCATGGATAAATTGTAGATTTGCTTATATAGAGTTATCTTATATCTATTATAAATAATTTTAAAAGTGATTAATAAAATAAGCGTCAAAAGCATGCTAAGTGGACTTGAAGGAAAACTTGGAGAGGATGACTATACTGAGCCACTTGAAATTCTGATAAATTCAGCCAATAAAAATAACGAATTTAATCTTTTTGGTTCCATAGCATTTAAAAATCAGCTTAAAGATAGGCTGAAAATGAGAAGTAAATTATATAACTTCGTAAAAGATAGAGATCTCCCCTCTACAGCTAATCCGGTTTTTGTTACTGGTCTTCCAAGATCAGGTACAACTTTTCTTTTTAATTTACTTGCTCTTGATAATAGTCATCGGTCTCCTAGATATTGGGAAATAATGTCTTTGATGCCATTAGTTAAAAATAAATTTGATATTAAAAAACGGGAATGGAAGATCAATGCTGAATTAAAGTTTGCAAGAACAATTATTCCTAAATTAAGAAACATGCATCATATAAGAGCAAATTCACCAGAAGAGTGTGAACTCCTTGCAACCATAAATGTAAGAAGTTTTGTCTATATGTGTATGGCAAATGTTCCTGAATACGTAGAGTATCTAAAAGACTGTAGCTTTGATTCTGTTTTTAAATGGCATAAACGATTTTTTCAAGTCTTAGAAATTAATGGAAGACCAAAAAGATGGTTACTTAAAGATCCAAGTCATATAGGTCATATTCCAGAAATATTAACCACTTATCCAAATGCAAAATTTATAAATATACATAGAGATCCTATGGAATCGGTAGCATCTTTTTGCAGCCTTGCTAAAAATATAAGATCTGCGTTCTCAAAGAATGTAAATCCAGAGCAAATTGGTGAAGTTATTTTAGACTTTTGGCAACACAGTCTTCAAAAAGGCATCCAAGCTAAAGAAAACCTTTCCTCAGATCAAATCATCGATATTAGTTATAGCAATTTTATAGATGATCCTTTAAACATTTTGAAAGATATATACCAAAACTTTGAATTTGATATGGATATAGAAACCGAAAATAAAATTAAAAACTATCTAATAAATCAGAGTAAGTTAAAAAAAGAAAAGCATTCATATTCAATAGAAGAGTTTGGTTTAAACGAAGCTAAAGTTAAAGACTGTTTTAAAAACTACATGATGAACTATGAATTTTGATGATAAAATCAATATTAATATCTAAGGCGAATCATTGAAAACTAGAAACTTTAAAATCTTTATACCTCTTTTAGTCGCATTAACCTCATGTGTGGATGTTATTGAAAATGATGAAGCTAATAATCTTATGGAGAATAAAATGACACAAGTAACAATAAAAACATCTGTTGGAGACATTCAACTTGAACTTAATGACGAGAAAGCACCTATAACAGTTGAAAATTTTAAAACTATTGCCTCAAGTGGATATTATGAAGGAACAATATTTCATAGAGTTATAAATGGTTTCATGATTCAAGGTGGCGGATTAACTGCTGACATGAATAATAAGTCTAGTGGAACCGGTCCTATACAAAATGAAGCTAATAATGGATTGCCAAATGACAGAGGTACTATTGCAATGGCTAGAACGATGGATCCACACTCAGCCACAAGTCAGTTCTTTATTAATCACAAGGACAATGCATTTCTAAATCATACCGGGGAAACATCTCAAGGATGGGGATATGCTGTATTTGGTATGGTTACTGAAGGTATGGATATTGTTGATCAAATAGCAGAAGTTGCAACTGGATCATCTGGAGCTTATCAAGACGTTCCTGAAGAAGTGATAACTATTGAGTCAGTTACTATCTCTGAATGACATCCTTTTTTATATCGGACATACATTTAAGCGAAAGTAATAATAAACTATCTTCTGCTTTTATAAATTTTCTTAAAGATTCTAAAGAATCTTGCTCACAACTTTTTATTCTTGGAGACTTATTTGAAGTTTGGATTGGTGATGATTATGAAACAAGTTTTATAAACAACATAAAATCTGAACTTTTAAATTTTACAACTAACGGACCGGATACCTTTCTTATGCATGGTAATAGAGATTTTTTAATAAGTGAGAAATTTTTGACTGATACTGGTATTAAACTTCTTCCCGATCCATTTGAAATAACTATGCATAATAAAAAAGTTCTCTTAAGTCATGGAGACTTCTTGTGTACTGATGACGTTGATTACATTAATTTTAGAAATCAAGTTAGAGATAAAGCCTGGCAAGATAATTTTTTGAGTAAGTCAATTGAAGAAAGAAGTGAAATTGCATCAAAACTAAGAAGTGATAGCAATGATGCAACCCAAGATAAATCCATAGAAATCACTGATGTTAACGAGTCATCGGTCAAAAAAATTATTGGCGATTACTCTCCTGACATATTTATTCATGGTCACACTCACAGACCTAATATTCATGAATATGCATCCTCAAAACGTATTGTTCTTGGTGATTGGGATGACTTTGGTTGGTATCTTCGTCTTGACGATGAATCATATAATTTAGAAAAATTTTCTATTGCTTGATTAACTACTTTACAAATAATTAGATTTAAATATACTGTATATATATACAGTATTAATCCATGAAAGTTGACTATATCGGAAAAATTTCTGAAGAAAATCTGCCGGCAATATTTGTGCCCTATTTTCTTGAATCAGTCCATGCCGGATTCCCCAGTCCGGCAAGCGACTATATTGAAAGTCCAATAGACTTAAATAAACACCTAATAAAAAATGGTGCTGCAACTTTTCTGGTTAGAGCGCAGGGACAATCCATGGTTGGTTCTGGCATTACCGATCAAGCGGTCTTAATAGTCGATAGAAGTATAAAGCCTTCTCACAACAGTATTGTGGTAGCAACTATAGATGGCGAATTTGTATGTAAAAGATTAAAGCTCAAACCAAGAATGTGTTTAATGCCTGAGAATCCTGAGTACCCTCCTATCTTCATTAATAGTGGACAAGAATTAGAAATAGTAGGAACTGTAACTGCAGCAATTAATAAATTCTAATGGCTTTTGCTCTTGTCGACTGTGAAAGTTTTTATGCCTCTTGTGAAAGAATTTTTCGTCCAGACCTAAATAACGTTCCTATTGTTGTACTTTCTAATAATGATGGTTGTGTTATAGCAAGAAGTACAGAAGCAAAAAAGATGGGAATCGCAATGGGTGTTCCATGGTTTAAGGTTAGAGAATCTTTTCTGAAGCAAAATGGAAAAGTATTTTCATCAAATTTTACATTTTATGGAGATATATCGGCCAGAGTAATGAATATACTTGAGGGATTTGTTCCAAGAGTTGAGATATATAGTATCGATGAGGCCTTTCTGGATTTAGATACTTTGAAGCAAAACTATAATTTGTATGATTTTGGTTGTCATATAAGATCTTTAGTGAGGCAATGGACAGGAATTCCAGTTCGAATAGGAATAGCTCCAAACAAAACTTTAAGTAAGATTGCTATAAATGAAATTAAAAGAAAAAATATACCGACCTCAGTAATTGATCTATCAAATGAGAAACAAATCAAAATTGC
>CACCNJ010000011.1 GCA_902547295.1 uncultured SAR86 cluster bacterium
TCTGAACAGGTTCGACAGCCAATTTATAAAAAAGGTATTGGTCAATGGAAAAATTATGAACCATGGCTTGGAGATCTGATAAAAACATTACAGTAGGACATAATTAAATGAAACAAATAATTGCAATTGGAGGCGGGGGCTTCGGTAGAGAAATCAAAGAATTAAAAATAGAAAAATATATTGTTGATCAGTCTAGTAACAAAAATCCCTCAGTATGTTTTATTCCTACAGCTACTGGAGATGATTCTCAATATGTAGAAAACTTCTATAAAGCTTTTGATTCGCTTGGTTGCAAAACATCTCATATAGATTTTTTTAAAAGAACTATAGATATTGAAAAACATATTGATGAACAAGACATCATTTTTGTTGGGGGAGGAAATACAAAAAGCATGTTAGCGGTTTGGAGAGAATGGAAACTAGATAAAATATTACACAAAGCATACATTAAAGGCACTATCATGAGTGGTGTTAGTGCTGGTGCTATTTGTTGGTTTGAGAAGGGAATTACTGATTCATGGAAAGACCATCAAGCTGTTCTTCCATGCCTTGGTTTTGTCAAAGGAATATGTTGTCCTCATTATGATGAAGAGCCTGAGAGAATACCTTTTGTAAATCAAATTCTTAATGATGATCTTATATCAGAGTGCATAGCTGTTGAAGGATTCTGTGCACTACATTTGATTAATGATTTGCCAAAGTACTCCGTTAGCTTTGGTGACAATAAAAATTGTTTTTTAGTAAATAAAAAAGACTCTATAATATGTAACAATCAAATTGAGAATACAGAACTAATACAATTATGAAAATAGCAAATACATTATCATCACTTCTTGGAGTAGTTTTATTATTGATAGCTTTGCAATGGATTTTCATGCCTGCATCTGCGGCTGAATCTCTCGGCATGTTATATCAAGAAGGCGATGGAAGAAATACACAGATAAGAGACTTTACTGCTTTCTTTTTGGCCTCATCTATTATGTGTTTTTTATCATTATCATCAAAGAAATATGAATATATATTTTGTTGTGGATTGATTTACTTGATTGCAGGAACTTTTAATATCCTAGCAAGTATTAGTCATGATGCTCCTTTAGGCGTCTCATCTTTAATTGCAGAAATTGTGTTTGCTTCAATGGCATTTACAGCAGCTTTGAGATATAAGAACAATTTATAAATAACTTACAAAGTTATCTATATCTAAATTTGGGATTTCTTTCTTTTTACCAACCTCAGTTCCGACATAAAGATAGCCTAGAATTTCTTGATTTTTTTCTAGGCCTAGTTCTTTTTGAATGATCTCATTGAATGCCAATTTACCAGTTCTCCAGATACAAGAATATTTCATTGCATTTAAGGCTAGCATAATATTTTGTGCAGCTGTTGCAGTAGATAATTTTTGCTCTATTGAAGGTACTTTTGGGTGTTCTTTAAATGAGTTAATTAAAATTATAATCATTGGAGCTCTGTAAGGAGCATTTTTATATTTGTTTAAAACTTCATCTGATATGTCTGGTATAGATTTACCATAATTTACAAATATATCTGATAATTTGTCTAAACCTTCACCTTTAACTTCAACAAATCTACTTGTTCTTAACCACGCATGATCAGGCGCTCTTAATGCAGCTTTATATACTGTATCCATTTCATCTTTTGAAGGAAAAGGTTCAGCAAGAGTTCTTGCAGAGACTCGATTCAAAATATTTTCAAGTGCATCCATTAAATTATTATTTTATAAGCTATCATATATGTAAGTCTTAATTATAATAATTCAATTAATGTTATATCAAATAGGAATCATTCTCATCATTATCGTTGCAGCCATAATTTTGTCTAAAAGATTCAGTCAAAATAATGATTTAATTTATGAAGATGAGATGGAGGAAGATGAGCTAAAGAAATTAGATGATGAGCTAAACTAGGTATTATTTAACTCTGACTCAAGAGAGTTGTAAAAATGCCTAATGGCAAATACAACGATAATCGAAAATGGTACTCCGCATATCACTACTGAAGTTTGAAGTGCAGTAAGACCTCCTTTATATAATAGTACAGCAGCAATAATACCAAGTAATATTGCCCATGTTACCCTTGAGAGAATAGGAGAGTCATCATGAATGCCTACGTGACTTTTTGATGAGAGCATTGATGCTACAAGAGCACCTGAATCAGATGAAGTAACAAAAAATGTCACAATTATAGTTAAAGCCAAAATTGATATTAATGTAGGTATTGGATAAACGTCAAATAGAGCAAATAACGCGACTGTATAGTTATTATTCACTATTTCATTTAATTGACTTGTTTCATTTATCACCTGATATATACCAGCATTACCAAAAATTCCCATCCACAAGAAAACAATCAATGATGGAACAAAAAGTACACCAATAATAAATTCTTTAATTGATCTTCCATAAGATATTCTTGCAATAAATAAAGAAACAAATGGTGCCCATGCAAACCACCATGTGTAAAAGAACAGAGTCCATCCATTTTGCCATGATGAAGAAGAATATACTTCAGTCCATGTTGCTGTCTCTATGAGAGTGTTTACATAAGAACCAAAATTTTGTATTAGTGCATTTAATATAAAAACGGTTGGTCCAAATATAAAAATAAAAGCCATTAATGAAGAGGCAAGAATCATATTTATCTGAGATAGCCTCTTAATACCTTTATCCAGTCCTAAACAAACACTTGTTAAACCAATTAGGGTAATCAAAGAAATAATAATAATTTGATTAGAAAAGCTTTGAGGTATTGAAAAAACATATTCTAATCCTGAACTAATTTGAATAGTACCTAATCCTAAAGAGGTTGTAACACCAAGCACTGTTGTAAGTATCGCAATAATATCTATTGATATTGCTAGTGGTTTATTATTAGAGACTTTAGGTCCCAATAAAGAGCTAACTCTAAATGGAAGTTTTTTATTATATGAAGCAAAGGCAAAACAAAGTCCTAAAAGTGAATAGATTGCCCAACCATGCAAGCCCCAATGAAGATTTGCTAAACCAATAGCTTTGCCAGCATTAAATGATGGATCACCCTCAATCATACCTGGATATGAGTTAAGGTGCATTATTGGCTCAGCTACTCCATAAAACAATAATCCAATACCCAATCCAGCACTAAAAAGCATGGCAATCCAATTTACATAAGAGTAGGCCGGTTTAGCATCAATACCACCTAGCCTTATATGTTTGTATTTAGTAAAAATAAGAAAAAAAGCAAATATGACAAATCCATTTGCAATTAATATTATCATCCACCCAAGATATTTTGATAAAAAAGCTTGTAAATCAAGGAAAAATGACTCTGAGATGTCAGAATTAAGAGATACCACAGCTGTTATAAATGATAAAAGTAATATTGAAATTAAAAATCTTGGTTTACTTAAATTGTTCATAGAGCCTTAAATTAGCTTTAGTGAAACATAATTAATATTAAATTTCCACTTTGGAGGTACACATATGAAAATAATTGGGTATATTTATTTAACTAAATTTGTATAGTTTTTAGATATTTGTTAACCTTTGCTTATTAATTTCTTAATTAGGGGAAGCTATGTTAAAAAAATTAAACAAAATACGGAAGGAAATTACACCTTCGTTGATACCTGCGATATTACCATCTTTATCTACTTTTGCAGTAATAAATGCATCAGTTTTTAGTGGCTATATTGCTGCACAAAATGCAACTATTGAAGAGGTTGTTGTTACGGCTCGAAAGAAATCTGAGAGTCTACAAGACGTGCCTCTATCTGTTAATGCATTGAATGAAGAAACTTTAGAGGAGAGAGGAATCAATGTATTTGAAGACTATCTTACTCAATTACCTGGTGTAACAGCTGGCGGCTCTGGCCCTGGTCAAAGTACTATATATATAAGAGGTCTTGCCTCAACGACACCGAATTTAACAACTGCTGGTGTTGCAGGCTTGGCTCCAAACGTTTCTTTCTATTTAGATGAGCAACCATTAGCTCAACCTGGAAGAAACTTAGACGTCTATGCAGCTGATGTTGCTCGTATAGAGGTTTTATCGGGACCACAAGGAACTCTGTTTGGTGCTAGTTCACAAGCTGGTGTTGTTAGAATGATTACTAACAAACCTAAACCAGGTGTTACAGAAAGTAACGTTGAAATTGAAACAAGATTTATGCCAGAAGGAGATACCGGCACTAAGCTTGAATTCATGACAAACGTACCTTTAACAGATAAAACTACATGGAGATTTGTAGGCTATAGCGATAGAAGAGGTGGTTACATTGATCAAGTAGCTGGAAAAGTTGATCCTAGTATGTCAGCTCGTTTTAGAACAGCTGGTACAGTGAGAGAAAATGGATTGCCTGTGTCCTCAGGAAGAGCTGGTTTCCAAGCTGGAGCTGATCTTTCAGGTGTTACTTTCGCACCTACCAATGCGTTAATTGAAGATAACGTAAATGGAACTGAATATGAAGGATTCAGATCTTCTATTGGTCAAGAACTTGGAGATAACTGGAATGCAACACTTGTGTATGCAGAACAAACAATTGAATCTGATGGAGTTTTCTTCGCTGATCCTAATTTAGGCGATTTAGAAATCCAAAGATATAGTGATGATCATATAAGTGATGAGTATGAAAATATGAGTCTTACATTAGAAGGATCTATTGGTGAGCTTGAAGCTGTTTATGCAGGTGCATATACAGACAGAGAAACAAATCAAATAGTAGATTACACCGACTATTTATTCGTTGGACAATACCTTCCTTATTATATTTGTGATTATTATGTAACTTATACATCATTTGCTCCTGGTGGAGTTCCAACAGGAAGTTGTGGAACAGCTGACTTGTTTGTAGATTCAACTACACATACTAATGTCGAAAGTCACGAGTTTAGAATTAATGCTCCAATAACTGATAAAATGTCTGTAACTGCGGGTGTGTTTTTAAGTGATACTGAGCTCATGGAGCTTAACTTATTTACTTATCCTGGATCACTAGCTAACGATATTAATTATGCAGCTAATTATGCATTGACAGATATTTCAGTAACTGGAGACAGATCTGATAGTGGCAAATCAGCGGTAAGAGCTGGAGCTGGTTGGTTCTCAGCAGGACCATTCTCTGAGCCAGTAATATTCTTTAATGATATAAGAAGAACTGATGAGCAAAAAGGTGTGTTCGGTGAAGTTAATTATGCTTTATCAGATACAGCTGAACTTACTTTAGGTGCAAGATGGTATGACATTGCTGTTGATTTTGAAGGTAGTGCAAACTCTTCTTTCGGTAACGGTTTTGGAAATCCAGACGAACAGAGATTTGGTTCAAATTTATCTGTTCAATATGCTCCAGGTAATGCCAATGGGTATCCTGACAAAGCTGAAACTGATGGAGTTATTGGAAAAGCTACAGTTTCATGGAATCCTGATGACGACATAATGTACTATGTTACATGGTCTGAAGGCTTTAGACCTGGTCTTTTAAATAGACCTGTTGGATCATCTAATGCTGATGGTTCATATGTTGTTAAACCTGAAGTTGATACCGATGAAATCACCAACTATGAATTTGGTTGGAAGACTATTTCTAAAGATGGTCAATTAAGATTTAATGGTAGCGCGTTCTATGTTGATGTAACTGGATTACAGAGTACTATCTTTGATCCAAGTATTGTTAACTTATTCTTCTCTGACAATGCAGCTGATGCAACAATAAAAGGTGTTGAAGGAGACTTTACCTACTACACTGATGTTGAAGGATTGTCCGTTGCTGGTGCTTTCTCTTTCTTAGATACAGAAATAACTGAGAAATTAGTACCAACAGATGATGTTATTGTAGGTGAAGAGCTAGCATTTGCTCCTGGTATGCAAGGAAACATTAGAGTAAGACAAGAATGGGGAATGGCTGCTGGAAATGTTGGTCATTTACAAGTTCAATTTACATACTCTGATGACAGCTTTTCTGACATTATGGAACCAAATAAAGCAAGACAAGCTAGTTATAGTTATATTGACTTGAGAGCAGGTATCACCAATGATGATTTATCTGCTGAGCTTTATGTTGATAATGTTACTGATGAAAGAGCTGAAATAAGTAATACATTTGTCTTTGATAGACAACGTGTAGCTTATATTAGACCTACAACAATTGGTATTAGAGTTAAAAGAAACTTTTAACATTAATTGAGCTAGATATTAAAAAGGGAGTTTATACTCCCTTTTTAATTTTTTAAGACATACAATAATTTTATATCAGTCAAATGGATCAATTTAAACTGGATATTGAGAGAGCTTCAAAAGCTATTAGAGATAGCAGATTTGTTGAAGCGTTAAGTTTTCTTGAATCTAACTTAGCAAAAGATCCATATCACGTTGATAGCCTCTATTTTGCAGCAGTTTGCTCCAGATATCTAAAAAACTATAAAGACTCTGAAAATTATCTTAATAACTTATTATCACAGGCACCTGATATGGGAAGAGCATATCAAGAACTGGGGCACCTTAATAAGGCTACTGGCAAAGAGGAAGAATCTATTTCCTATTACAGACAAGCATGCGAATTGAATCCAGCATTAATCTCTTCATGGAAATCTTTATTTAATTATTTTGTTAAAAAAAATAATAAACCTGCTGCAGATCACGCACATGAACAAATTAAAAAACTTGAATCACTTCCAAGTATTCTCCTATATATAAGTCAAATTTTAAATGAAGGAAGGCTTGCAATTGCTGAACAAAAATGTAGAGAGTTTCTCAAAAAAAATCCAACAAACATTTATGCAATAACATTGCTGTCTGATATTGCAAAAAAATTTGGTTATTTTGATGATGCAGAAGTTTTGTTAGAAAATGCAGTTAAGTTAAGCCCAAATGATGGTGATGTAAGGATGAAGTATGCTCTAATTCTTAGACTTAAACAAAAGTTTACAAAGACTATGGAACAAGTAAACATCTTGTGTGAACAATTTCCTGATAACCTTTCTTATCAAGCTCAAAAAGCTAGTGAGATAATGCAGAATGGTCAACATGCAGATGCAATAGATTTATTTGATAACATAATAGAAAAAAATCCATATAACTTTAGTGCATATACATCAAAGGGGCATGCAGAAAAAACACTAGGCAGAACTGATGATGCAATAAATAGTTATAAGTCATCCTATAAGATCAAACATGATCATGGAGAGGCATATTTCTCACTTTCAAATTTAAAAACTTATAAGTTTACCAGTGATGAAATAAATACTATGAGAACTCAATTAAAAAGACTTGATTTGACACTAAAAGATAAAGCCTATTTTCATTTTGCTTTAGCACAAGCATGTGAGGATATTGAAGAATATGATGAAGCTTATATCAATCTTGAAAAAGGAAATAAAATAAAAAATGAGCAAAGTAAATATACTATAGAAAAAATGGATAAGGAACTTCAAGCACAAATAGATGTTTGTGATGAGAATTTTTTTAAAAAGTTAGGAGACGGTGGATATGATTCAGATGATCCAATTTTTATCTTAGGTTTACCAAGAGCTGGGTCAACTTTAATAGAGCAAATACTTGCATCTCACTCAATGATTGATGGTACTCTTGAATTACCAAATATCTTATCTATGGCTCAAGGACTAAGAGGTGATGATATTTATGGAAATGAAGGGAATTATCCTAAAACGATGCAGTCCCTAACCTCAGAGAAAAGAAAAGAGTTAGGAAAATTATTTATAGATGATACTAGAATGCATAGAAAAGGTGCCCCTAGGTTTACGGATAAAATGCCTAATAATTTTCGTCATATTGGCTTAATTAATTTAATTCTTCCAAATGCTAAAATTATTGATGCCAGAAGATATCCGCTAGATTGTTGTTTTAGTATGTTTAAGCAATTATTTGCACAAGGTCAAGAATTTACATATGGCCTAGCAGAGGCTGGAAGCTACTATAACAGTTATGTAAAACTTATGGATCATTGGGATAAAGTCCTCCCAAATAAAATTTTAAGAGTAAACAATGAAGATGTAATAGATGATTTAGAGGGTCAAGTTAAAAGAATGTTAGATTTTCTCGAATTACCATTTGAAGAATCTTGTATAACATTTTATGAAACAGATAGATCAGTAAGAACTGCTAGTTCTGAACAAGTTAGAAAGCCTGTAAATAAGTCAGGTCAGGGTCGTTGGAAACCCTATGCCAAAAACTTGGGAGCATTACTGGAAAATATAGATAATAATCTTCTTAAACCGGAGGATATTGCATTAATTAAGTCTTAGAATATGGTATTCTAAATATTATAAATAGTTGAGGTATATATGGTTAATTTAATAATTTGTGTAACATTTTTTTATGCTCTTCATCTTTTTTTAAGAATGTCATTTTCTTTACATAAAGTGCCTTATGTTGACTTTACCTATACAGGTGGAGATGACTCTGGATTAACTGATTTGTCCAAGAGAATGATGGTAGCAACTGAAAATTTAAGACAGTCAATGTTAATTTTTATTCCATTTGCAATGATGTCTGTTGTATTAAATGTCGATAACCTATTATTAGGTAAAATTTGGTTTGGCTTGAGAATTGTTTATTTGTTTGGCCATATTATAGATTTATATAGATTTCCTCATATAAGACCAATTATATGGTTACCATCTATTGTAGTTCTAGTAATGATGGGATTAAATTTATACGTTAGTTAATTAGCTTAGTTTTCTTTCTGTTCGCGCTTTACCTCTGTGAACACAACTTAAATTACTAGTTTTGTTATCTAGAAGTGTAATAATTTCATGATTAAACATGCAATATGTTTGGATTATGTCTGTAATATAAACTTTACTTACTGACAGCTCTAAGAAACTTGTGACTGACAAAATATCATATTTATTACACTGATTGATTTTATCTAATGCATCAGCATAAGCATTCTCATTATTCTGGAACCTTAGTGTAATAAGAACAGAACATTTATTATCAAATTCAGCTGAAAGATTAAAGCTTAGAAACATAACAAAAATAGCTATTAACATCTTCATGACATGAGTATATATTAATAAATAATGAAATTCTTATTTATCTCAATCATATTAATAATATCAAATCCTATAAATGGATATGACAGGATAACTGGTCTTGAGTTTGCTAGCCGATCTGAAGTAATTGCTACAAATGGGATGGCAGCTACCAGTCACCCACTTGCAACACAAACAGCCATTTCAATTCTTAGGGCTGGAGGTAACGCTATTGACGCTGCCATTGCAGCAAATGCTGTCTTAGGACTTGTAGAGCCAACCGGCTGTGGAATTGGAGGAGATTTATTTGCAATAGTATGGAGTGCGGAAGATAAAAAGCTTTATGGTTTAAATTCTTCTGGTCCCGCTCCAAAGAAAATATCTATTGATAAGTTAAGAGAGGAAGGTATTGATAAGATACCTCCTTATGGAGCTCTTCCTGTAACTGTTCCTGGGGCTGTTGCTGGATGGAATGCTCTTCATTCAAAGTTTGGAAGTTTAGATTTTGAATTATTGTTTGATGATGCAATTAGTTATGCTGAAAATGGATTCCCAGTTTCTGAATTAATTGCTTATTACTTAGATAGATCTTCAGAAGTATTTAAAGATTATCCAAATTTTAAGACTATCTGGATGCCAAATGGTAAAACTCCTTCAAAAGGAGAGATCTTTAAAAATAAATTATTAGCAAATGATTACAGACTTATAGCGAATTCTTATGGTAAAGATTTTTATCAGGGTACGATAGCAGAAAATATTGTAAAGTCAGTTAATTCACAAGGTGGATATTTCACTTTAAAAGACCTTTCAGAATATAAACCTGAATGGATAAATCCTGTTTCTTCAAACTATAGAGGATATGATGTATGGGAACTCCCTCCCAATGGACAAGGAATTGCTGCATTGCAAATATTAAATATATTAGAAAATTATGATATTAAAAAATTAGGCTTCAATAGTGCAGAATATATTCATCTTTTTACCGAAGCTAAAAAATTAGCTTTTGAAGACAGAGCTAAATATTATGCAGATATGAGTTTTTCTAAAGTGCCAGTCGACTATTTGATATCAAAAGGATATGCAAAGAAGAGAAATAACCTCATTAGTTTTGATAAGGTTTTAAAATCTATTGATTCAAATAATCTTGAGGATGGCGATACAATTTATTTAACTGTGGCAGATAAATTTGGGAATATGGTTTCACTTATTCAAAGTAACTATAGAGGTATGGGATCAGGAGTAATTCCAAATGATTCTGGATTTATGCTTCAAGATAGGGGCGAGATGTTTAATCTTGACCCAACTCATAGAAACTCCTTAGTGGGAGGCAAAAGACCATTTCACACAATTATTCCAGCCTTTATAACAAAAAACGGTGATCCATTTGTAAGTTTTGGTGTTATGGGAGGAGCTATGCAGCCTTTAGGACATGCACAAATAGTAATAAACTTGATTGATTTTGATATGAATCTCCAGGAAGCAGGTGATGCACCTAGGTTTAGGCATGTAGGATCATCTCAGCCAACTGGTGAGAAAATGACAGATGGAGGATTCTTGATTTTTGAGAATGGCTTTGATCAAAATGAAATTTCTAAAATTAAAGAAATTGGACATAAAGTTGTCAATCAAAATGAAGATGATTATATGAAAGGAGCATTTGGAGGCTATCAAGCAATAATGATCAAAGAAGGTGTATTGTATGGAGCATCAGAAAGCAGAAAAGATGGCCATGCATCTGGGTATTAATTAAAAGATGTTTATCTAGTATCATATCGACATGAAAGCAAATTCATTTATACCACCAAATAGGATTTTAATGGGTCCGGGTCCCTCTGATGTTTGTGATAGAGTTCTAGAGGCCATGGCAAGACCAACTATTGGTCATCTTGATCCTATTTTTATCAAAATGATGGACGAAACAAAACAGTTACTTCAATATGCATTTCAAACAAAGAATGAGCTAACTTTTGCTGTATCGGCTCCTGGTATGGCAGGTATGGAATGTTGCTTCGCAAATCTTGTTGAGCCTGGTGATAAGGTAATCATTGCTAAAAACGGCTTCTTTGGTGAAAGAATGAAAGAGAATGTAGAGCGATTTGGTGGAATACCAATAGTTATTGATGATGAATGGGGAACAAAAGTAGATTTAAACAAAATTGAATCAGCTTTAAATGAACACAAGGATACAAAAATTGTTGCTTCAGTTCATGCTGAAACCTCTACTGGAGCTCTTACGGATCCAGAATCAATTACAAAATTAGCACATGATCACGGATGTTTATCAATTGTAGATACAGTAACTGGTTTGGTTGGAGTTCCTTTAAAAGTAGATGAGTGGGGAATTGATGCAATTTATTCAGGTACACAAAAGTGTTTATCAGCATCTCCTGGTTTATCGCCAATTAGTTTTAGTAATGCTGCAAAGGAAAAGATCAAGAATAGAAAATCAAAAGTGAAAAGTTGGTTTCTTGATTTAAACTTAATCATGTCTTATTGGGAGGGAGAAGGAGGTCGATCATATCATCATACTGCTCCTATAAATGCATTATATGGATTACATGAAGCTTTGGTAATGCTAAGTGAAGAAGGACTGGAAAATTCATGGAAAAGACATAAAGAAAATCATATGCAGCTCAGGGAAGGTCTAGAGAAGTTAAATATAGAATTTTTAGTTAAAGAAGAGGATAGATTACCTCAATTAAATGCTATCTATATTCCTGATGGTGTTAATGATCTAGAATCAAGACAAAAACTTTTAAATGAATTTAATCTCGAAATAGGAGCTGGTCTTGGAGTGCTTGCAGGAAAAGTATGGCGAATTGGACTTATGGGACAATCTTCCAATAAGAAGAATATTGAATATTGTTTAAGTTCTCTTGCAGAAGTAATTTAAAAATCATAAAAATCTCCTTCATTTTTATAAACATTAATTTGTTTAGATAAATCATTCATATCAAAAGATTTAGTCATTAAAAATTTTTTAATAAAACCCTGTGTTTGATCAGGATTGTTTCCTGTAATAAATAGTTGATTTGATCCTAATAAATTTACAGCTTTTAATGTATTTTTATAATTCATGCCTAGTTGAATAAATCCAAATAATTTAGATTCCTCTGCTGTTAGGATAGCAACATCTGCTTTGATATTATTCTTAATTAAGTATTTGAAATTAACCCTATGACCTTCATGAAAAATACTATTTCTTTCATCATCTTCTATTAATAATGAAAATGTTGTTTGATAGTAAGGATAACTTGTTGGAATAGCTTTGATATAAAGATTATTAACTTTGTAATTCTCTTTGGTAAGAATATGAACTGGATTTTTAAAATTTTTTCTCATCAATTGCCTTTTTACAATATTTGATGTGAAAATGGGAATGTTTGGAAACATATTAATTGATTCAAGATGTAAATGGTCTTCAAATGGGGCAGTTATGATAATTCCATTTACTTTATTAATTTGATTTTCCGATAAACAAGTTGAATTTTTTTTTCGTCTTTGAATAAAAAAAGTTCCTTCTGGTTGCAAAGTATTTGTTAACCAAGGATCAATTAAAATAGCACTATCTAAATGCTCTATGTACCAAGTTTGATAATTATCAGCTTTTATAATCTTCATTCAGTAAATGCTATATTAATCCAATTGATTAATAACAGAAACCCTTTAAAATACGCTGATTAATACAGGAGGGATGGCAGAGTCTGGTTTATTGTAGCGGTCTTGAAAACCGTCGTGCCTTCATCGGCACCGTGGGTTCGAATCCCACTCCCTCCGCCACTAAATTAAATATGGATAACAATCTTTATAAAATATTTAACGATGTGCCTAAATTTTTATCAATTTTAGGTTTTAAAGATTGTTATCATGATAAAGATCTTGATCAATGGGTAGTTGAATACTTACCATCTGAAAATCTTACTCATTCAAATGGAACAGTTGTTCAAGGAGGATTTGTTTCTGGAATGGTTGACTCAGCAATGTCCCAGTTTCTAATATATTTATCTAAAGGAAAAGAATTACCTCTTACATTGGATCTGGATGTTAAATTTTTAAAACCATGTGTTCCAAATATTTTAGTAAAAGCAACTGGAAAAATAGTCAGGAAAGGAAAATCAGTTGTTTTTACCTCTGGTGAAATTTATCAAGACGAACAATTAATTGCTATCGCTACTGCTTCAAATAAAATTATAGTTTTATAGATTTTAAGATATAATTTTTAAATGACCGAAAATAGAGCTAAATTTACTCAAATGAAGGATGGAGATGCTGAAGATTACTCCATCATTGCTGCCAGCAATGCTAAAGACTATGATCATTTAGCAGACAAAGTACTAACACATCTTCAGATGCTTAAAGATGATTATGGTGGTTTTCAAGTAGATAGACTAACCCACTCACTTCAGACTGCAACTAGAGCATTTAGAGACGGTAGAGATGAGGAATATGTTGTTTGTGCATTAATTCATGATATTGGCGATAATCTGGCTCCAGCCAATCATGCAGAATTTGCGGCCACAATTCTTCAACCTTTCGTTTCTGAGGAGAATTACTGGATTGTAAAACACCATGGAATTTTTCAAGGTTATTATTTTTTTGAATTTTTAGGTTTAGACAAGAATATGCGTGAACAATTTATTGATAATCCATACTATGAAAGCTGCAAAGAGTTTTGTGAAAAGTATGATCAAAACAGTTTTGATCCTGACTATGAGACTCTTGAACTAGAATTTTTTATTCCAATGGTAAAAAAGTTATTCAAAAAACCAAAAAGATCTATATATTTGCAGTCTTAAATGTCTAATGATTTTTCTGAGTTTTTAAAACTTATTCAACCAAAACTATCATTTGAAGAATCAATTCATCCCTCCGAACCAGATTATTCTGACAAATATAATTGGGCTGCAACACCTGACATTGAAGGACAACAATTTTATGTTCCTGATTCAGAATACGAAATTAAGAAAATCAATGATGTAGACGTATTTTATATCCATCCTACAGGTTTTTATGAAACATCTTGGAATTCTGACATGGATAAGACCAAATCAGCATATGAAAGAACTGAAATCATGCTTGGCAATCAAGCTTCTGCCTTCAATGGAAGTTGTAATATATATGCACCAGAATATAGGCAAGCTACATATTTCTCATTTTTTGATAAAGAAGATAATGGTAAAAAAGCTTTAGATTTAGCTTATGAAGACATTGAAAATGCATTTAATTATTTCTTAGAATTTTTTAATAATGATAAGCCATTCATTATCGCTGCTCACAGCCAAGGAGCACTTCTAGCTCATAGGTTATTAAATAAAAGAATAAATAATTCACAAATTCAGGACCGATTCATTTGTGCTTATGTAATAGGGTATATAATCCCTGAAAAATTTTATGATGATATTTTTCCAAATATCAAAAAATCAGAAAACTATGACGACACAAATTGCATAATTTCTTGGTCAACTGTTGTTGAGGGATTTAAAAGAAATAGAGAAAAGACTCTTTTTTGGAAACCTGATGGTTGGTCTATTGAACCTATGAAACAAAAAATTATTTCGACAAATCCATTTTCATGGACCAATGATGATAAATGGCATTCAAATGAAATTAACAAATCCATAATTAATAAAGCTCAAAATTATGATTTTTTAGATCGTTTTCGTAAAGAGCACACAGGAACTAAAAAATCTATTGGGCTAACTAGAATTCAGGGCTTTAATGCAATGCTTAATAATGAATCAGGACTTGTTGAAACTAATGGCCCTTTGATAGAAAATATTCAAAAGATGAAATTCTTTAATGGCGATTTGCACTCGCTTGATATGATGCTTTTTTGGGGTTCATTGAGGCAAAATATTAAAGATAGAATAGATGCATTCGTATAAATTTTTAATTTTAATTATTATGTTTACAAATTCGAATTTATTCTCGTATGAGGAGGGCAAGGCTCTAAATCAAGATATAGAAATATACTATCGTGATTATGGTCCTATTGATGCAGAGCCCATATTACTTGTTCAAGGATTAGGAGGACAGTTAGTTAATTGGCCGCAACACTTAATAGAATTTTTAATTGAAAATAATTTTAGACCAATTGTATTTGATAATAGAGATACAGGCCTTTCAACACGAATTAATAGTGACTCATTTAGTGATGAAAAAAGAAGTAATACAATTATCCGAAGTTATATCAGATATTATTTAAGACTTCATATTGAATCTGAATATACGATTGATGATATGGCAAATGATGCAATTGCAGTTTTAGATGAACTTAATATCTCACAGGCTCATATATTAGGTATTTCAATGGGAGGAATGATCGCTCAAATAGTTGCATCAACTCATTCAGATAGAACAAAAACATTTACATTGATAGCGTCAACTGCCTCAACTCCATCTCCGTTAAATGGACCAACACGCAAAGTTAGAAAATTATTAATGGATAGGACAAAAAATCCAAACTCAACTATTGATCAAAGAGTTAACAGAACTAGAAAAATATTTTCTGAAATAGGATATCAAGGAATAGATTTAAATACTGATGAATTTTATCAAGATATTTCAAGTTCTATTAAAAGAGGTGGAAATGACGATACTGGTTTTGGTAGACAGCTTACAGCAATTCTTGGCTCTGAAAATAGACTTGATAAGGTTAAATCTATCAAGGCACCAACTCTAATCATTCATGGTAAAGATGATCCATTAATTAAGGTTAAAAATGCATATAAAACAAATAAACTCATAAAAGATAGCAAATTAATTGTAATATCTGATATGAGACATTTAATAGAGCCGCCCGTATTTGATCAATTCAAACAAGACCTTTTAAAACATTTAAAAAATTAATTCCACTAAATAATGTTATCTAACAAATTTAAGATTAATTATTCTATTGGTTCTGTCGCTAACGGCGTTAAAACTGATACTTTTACTTTTTTCTTATTATTTTTTTATAGCAATATTATTGGATTGAATCCAGGTTTAGCTGGCTCTGCAATATTTATTGCTTTATGTATTGATGCTATTAGTGATCCTCTAATGGGAACGATATCAGACAGAACAAATTCATCATTAGGACGAAGACATCCATACATGTTCATTTCATTTATACCTATGTCTTTAGGATATATTTTTTTATTTGCCCCAAGACAAGGATGGGATATGTCACAAACTGACCTTTTCCTTTGGATGACAGTATTTACTGTATTAACAAGACTTGGAATGACTTTATTTGATATACCTCATCGTGCATTTGGAGGAGAAGTTACAAAAGACTATCAAGAACGAACTATCTTAATGTCTTGGAGAGAAGCGTTTGGTTGGATTGCCGGTTTAAGTAATGCTTTTTTAGGATATGGCATCTTTTTTGCTTCAACTCCCGAATATCCTCAAGGACAGTTAAATCCTGATGCTTGGTTTCCATTTGCATTAACTGGCGCAATTGTGATGATCATAAGTGTTCTTTACTCATCATATAGTACTAAAGATAAAATAAAGTCTTTATCGAAATGGACAGGAAATATTACGTTAACTGATATTTTTAAGGAATTAAGAATAGCTATTGGAAATAAATCTTTTTTAATATTTTTCTTTGGTAATTTGTTTTTATCTTTATCTTGGGGTTTAGCAAATACTTTAACTCTTTTTGTGAATACATATTTTTGGGAATTTGAAGCCACTCAAATCAAGTATTTTTTACCTATCTACCTTATGGGAACTTTATTAGCTCTATATTTAACTCCAAAGTTAGTTAATTTATTTGATAAGAGAACTATTGTTATGATTTCAATATCTGTTGTTGGAATTATTGCACCTGCAGCATTTATTTTTTATAACCTTGGTTTAACACCTGCAAATGGTTCTTATGAATTAGTTATGTTCATAAGTTCATTTTTAATAATTCTTATCACCTTTAATATTATCGGAAATATGGTTCGTGACTCCATGGTTGGAGATATAGCTGATGAGGTGGAATTGGACAGTGGAAAAAGACAAGAAGGTATCTTATTTGCAACCGTTGGGTTTATGCAAAAACTAAATACTGGCTTAGGATCATTTTTTGCAGGTCAGGTTTTAAATTTCATTAATTTTGATAGATCAAATCACACCGCTGAACAGGCTTATACTCTTGCATTTGTTCAAGGACCTGTAACGACATTACTAATGATAGTGCCATTAATTATATTTAGTTTTTATTCGTTATCTGCTTTACGGCACAGGGAAATTATTGAATCTCTTAAATCAAGAAATTAATTTATCAACACATTTTATAATTCTTTTCCAAATATTTGCGTGAATGGTTTTTGAATCATTTTTTGAAAAATTATTAATAAAATGATTTATCAATGAATCCATATCATCTGTATTTAAAGCATTATTTTTATTAAATTTATTACTTAACATCTCTAACTGAATATTATTTCTGATAGATTGATTTTTTTTCAAAGAGTCAATTCCTGCTAAAATTTCTAGTTTTACACATGCATAATTTAATTCATCTATATTAGATTCATCATTTTCAAGTGATTTTTGTATAGTATTTGTAAAATTAGATGGCGCTTTATTAATTTCAATTTTTCCCAAGAGAACGTCATATATATTAGCGTAGGCAACAGACCTTTCTTGCTTTTTGGCGATATTAATATCATTAATTTTTGATATGATATCTTTATTAATATTTTTAAATTCTTTAGTATTTGTTGCGTCAGAGATTTCATTTAAAGCTGATTTGACTTCAGAGATAGAAATCTCATCGTTGTTTAATTTTTTATTTAAATCATCTATCTTTTTTATTTCATCTGTTAATTTTTGTTTTCTCTCAACAAAGAACCTATCAGCATTTTTATTGAATTCATCCCACATTTTTTTTTCATTTTTCTTTCCAGCAGGACCTATATTTGACCACTCATCTTTTAGTTTAATAAATTCACTAATATTTTTTTCATTATCATCATTTGTAATTTCAGCAACTTTTTTTATAAGTAATGTCTTTTTTTCTTTATTTTCATCTTCTTGTCGTTTTATTTCATCATTTATTGGTTTTCTAGCTTCAAAATATAGTTTTTTAAGTTTATCTAAGTCTTCATCTAAAACTGGAGCATATTTTTGCCACTCTTTAAATGTTTTTTGAAGAAATATAATTAAATTTTTAGAATTAGGCCATTTGTTTGAATTATTATTAACAAACTTATTAATATCGTTAATAATCTCATTTCTTTTTGAAGCATTTTTAACTTTTATTTGTTTTATTTCATCAAAATATTCTTTACAAGGTTCCCATGCTTTTTTTGTAAGATCGTTAAAGTTTATCCATTGTGATTTTGAGGCAGGCTTGCTTGATAGGTCCAATAATTGCCATTGAGTATGTATTTCATGAATTTTGTGGGCATGTTTTCTTGGATTATTTTTAGGATTTTTAATCAAATCATTCAACTTATTGATGAGATCATTTCTTTTAGGATTTGTTGCAAAAGATGATATTTCATCAAAATATCTTGATTTGCTAATAGCAGCATTAATTTTATGTCTTAATTTGTTAGGTATTTTATCTAAGGCTTTAGATTCTTTAAGAACATTTCTTAGCCTCTTTTGAGCATTCTTAATTGAGCCGTCAGAAAATAATCTTTCAGCTGCTTCTAATTCTTTAAATAAATGTTGATTAGTTTCCACAATATTTATATATGATGTTTATAATTATACTAAATGAAAAAACGAATTCTAACAGGAATTACAACAACTGGCACACCACATATTGGAAATTATATCGGTGCTATTCGTCCTGCAATTGAGATGACAAAAGATTCTGATGAATCTTTCTTTTTCTTAGCAGACTATCATTCAATTATTAAAAATCAGGACTCAGATTCTATAAAAAATTCTGTAAAGAATGTTGCATTAGCATGGTTATCTTCTGGATTAGACCCAAACAAATCCTATTTTTATAAACAGTCTGATGTTCCAGAAATAATTGAGTTGTGCTGGATTCTAAACTGCGTAACTGCAAAAGGGTTGATGAATAGGGCTCATGCCTACAAAGCAGCAACGTCAATAAATGAAAATGATCCTGATAAAGGAATTACAATGGGATTATTCTCATATCCTGTACTAATGGCTGCAGATATTCTTATGTTTGATTCAACACATGTTCCAGTTGGATCGGATCAAGTTCAACATCTAGAAATGACAAGAGATATTGCTGCTAGATTTAACCACCTATATAAACCAATTTTAACTCTACCAGATCCTATTATTCAGGATAAAGAAAATGTAGTTCCTGGATTAGATGGACGAAAAATGAGCAAATCTTATGGAAATGTTATACCTCTTTTGGAAAGTGAAAAGATATTGAAGAAATCAGTTATGAAAATTGTTACAAATTCTTTGGAGCCAGGAGAGCCAAAGGATTCATCAGATTGTACTATTTTTAGCTTGTTTAAAAATTTTGTTGATGATTCAGAAATGAAATCAATACAAAAAGCGTATGATGAGGGCATAGCTTGGGGTGAGGCCAAAGAAATGCTATTTAATTCAATCAATGACGAACTTGAACCTATACGATTAAAATTTGAAGAACTCAAAGAGGACAATGATTATATTAATGATTTATTGAGTGACGGTGCTAAAAAAGCAAGAGACATTGCAAAAGACAAAATTTTTCAAATCAAAGAAGCTATTGGCATAACTAAAATATCTTAATGTCGCTATCAGGTTCCTCATGGTTAAAATTTGGACTATTTACAGTCGGGCTTGGTCAATCCTTTGTTTTTGTTTTAGTCCCTCCTTTGGCAAGAGATTTAGGTTTAACAGAAATTCAGACTTCATCAATTTTTGCTATCTCTGCAGTGGCGTGGGCATTAACTAGTGCTTTTTGGGGTAGAGCAAGTGACAAATATGGAAGAAGAAATATAGCAATTCTTGGATTGCTTGGATATGGGATTTCATTAATTGCATTAATAACTCCATTATTTTTAGCCGAACGAAATTTACTTAATTTAAGTTTCTTATTTCCTGCATTAGTCTTGGGGAGATTAATTAATGGATTAGTTGGGTCTGCAACAAGACCAGCATCATTTGCATATGTTGCTGATACAACTTCAAAAGAAAAAAGAACGGTTAAGTTTGCACGACTAGAATCAAGCTTTCTTCTAGGAACGGTTGCTGGACCTTTGATAGGTGGATTTTTATTTTTAATAACAAATGAAACACCTTTTTATGTATTTTCTTTATGTGCTTTGATAGCGGCAATTGGAATATATAAAAATCTAGATTCATCAAAAAGCACTGATATTAAATCTGAAATATCATCAAAGATAAAATGGAATTCAAAATCCATTCTTCCATTTTTATTTTTTGCAGCTGTATTAAGTTTATGCCAATCATCATTACTTCAATCAATTGGTTTTTATATCACTGATTTTTTTGGTGACTTAGAAAACTTACCAACCCTAATAAGCATGACTTTTGGATTATTATCAATGTCAACCATTTTTAGCCAATATATATTTACAGATGCATTTCCATTGAAGAACTATTATCTTTTATTAATTGGCACTATATTGCTGGTATTTTCTTACTTTACAATGGCCTTTTTTCCAACAATATCAATATATTATTTATCTGTAATTGTTTTAGGTGTTGGATTTGGTATGACTAGACCTGCATTATCTTCATCTCTTTCATTAGCGCAAACACCTGAAAATCAAGGATCTGCTGCAGGTTATTTAGGTTCTGTTATTCCTATTGGTCATATGACAACTCCTTTCATTGCTATGCCAATATATGCAATTAATCCATCTTACTTGTATTATTTCAGTTCATTCTTATGTATAGGATTAATACTATTTATAATATCTAATCCAACGATAAAAAAAACTAAAGATTATGAGTAAATCATTATTATTAATAAATTTAGGAACACCTGATAAACCTACTTATTTTAGTGTTTTTAAATACCTTAGACAGTTTTTGATGGATGGAAGGGTTATAAATATCAATCCTATATTAAGATACATTTTGGTTAATTTTATAATCTGTCCAACTCGTTCATTCTCATCTGCAAAGATTTACAAAGAGGTATGGGATTCAAAAACAGGCTCACCATTACTTCACAACACAAAAGAACTTACAAAAAAAATTAAATCTAGGTTGCCTGAGTATGATGTACATTTTGCTATGCGATATCAAAATCCATCTATTGAAAAAGTAATAGATGATATTTTGAAAAAAAATCCTGACGAACTAATAATTCTTCCGCTTTTTCCTCATTATGCTGCTGCTACAACTGGATCAGTGTATGAAGAAGTTTCGAGAATACTATCTAAGCGCTGGGTTGTACCCAAAATAAAATTTATAAATCAATTTTATGATAATGATAAATTTATTGATGCATGGATTGATAAGGCATCAAAGTTTCAAATAGATACCTATGACAAGATTATATTTAGTTACCACGGAATCCCAAATAGTCATGTAGACAATGTATATCCAGATTCTATGTGTGCAGATCATAATTGTGAGATGGAAGTCACTCAAGATAATAAGTTTTGTTACAAAGCTACAACATATGAAACAACTAAGATCTTAGCTAAAAAGTTAAATATACCTGAGGATAAATATATAGTTACCTATCAATCTCGTTTAACAAATAAATGGCTAAGTCCATTTACTGATGAGGTATTAGAGTCACTCCCAAAAGATGATAAAAAAAATGTTTTAGTATTTTCACCTGCCTTTACAGCTGATTGTCTTGAAACAATCATTGAGATCGGTGATGAATATAAAGAATTATTTGAAGAATCTGGTGGAGAAAATTTAGATTATGTTGAGTCACTAAATTACTCAGATTTATGGGCAGATGCTATCATTAATATTATTAAATAGGGAATTTATTGATGTTTAAAAAAGATTTATTACAAAACAAAAGAATTTTGATTACTGGTGGTGGAACTGGCCTTGGGAAGGAAATGGCTAGCCATTTTGCTGAACATGGCGCTGATTTATATATATGTGGAAGAAGAGAAAATGTTTTAAAAGAAACAGCTGATGAAATTACTAAGAAATATGGAGTAAAAGTTAACTATCAGACTCTTGATATAAGGGCCTCGAAAGATGTAGATGATTATGTTCAATCAATTTTTGATGACGGTCCTCTTGATGGTTTAGTAAATAATGCTGCTGGAAATTTTATTTCACCTACTAAAGATTTATCTCATAAAGGATTTGATGCAATAGCAAATATTGTATTTCATGGCACTTTTTACATGACGCATTCAGTCGGTAGACGATGGATTGAATCATCATCAAAAGGGTCAATTATTAATATTTTAACAACATGGGTTTGGACAGGTTCTCCATATGTTGTTCCATCAGCAATGTCAAAATCTGGTATAAATGCTATGACAAAATCTTTAGCAGCAGAGTGGGGCAAATATGGTATTAAAGTAAATGGAATTGCTCCTGGTCCATTTCCAACAAAAGGTGCTTGGGAGAGGCTTAATCCAGGTGATAATAATGATGATGGGATGATGAGCACTGTTCCGCTTGGACGGGTTGGCGATATGATTGAATTACAAAACTTAGCTACTTTCCTTATGGCAGATGGATGTGATTATTTAACGGGTCAGACAATTGGTATAGATGGCGCACAATATCTAACTGGCGGTGGAACTTTCTCTCAATTAGATAAATTATCTGACGATGATTGGGAAAATATGAGAAAATTGATAAGAGAAGCAAATAATAAGGATAAGGCAGATAGAGCCTAATAGGAGTTTAATTATGAGTAGTTTTGAAGAAATGAACAAAGTTCTTAGTGAACAAAAAGATTTTTTTATTAAAAACGGATCACCATCTGTTAAATTGCGTATAGATAGATTGCAGAGATTAAAGTCCTTAATAATGGATAATAGATATGATTTTGTAGATGCTTTAAATACTGATTTTGGAAATAGATCTAATAATGCTTCAATGTTATCAGATGTATACGGAATAATGCCTGCAATAAATTTAGC
Organism: uncultured SAR86 cluster bacterium; assembly: GCA_902547295.1. Lineage (GTDB taxonomy): Bacteria > Pseudomonadota > Gammaproteobacteria > Magnimaribacterales > D2472 > SAR86A. The sequence continues at coordinate 23,000 of CACCNJ010000011.1, forward strand.
AATCAAAAATGTAAAAAAATGGAGTAAACCAGAAAAAAAATCATCGAATTTTCCCTTTGGTTTGCTGGGAGCCAAATCATACGTAAAATACGAGCCACTTGGGACTGTTGGTATGATTTCACCATGGAACTTTCCTGTAAATTTAACATTTGTACCACTGGTATCGATTTTCGCTGCGGGTAATCAGGTAATGCATAAACCTAGCGAACATACGCCAGTTACATCAGCTCTTTTGAAAGATCTATGTGATAAAACATATGATCAAAATGAATTTGCAACTTTCTTAGGGGGACCTGATGTAGGTGAGGCTTTTACAAAATTAAATTTTAATCATCTTCTCTATACAGGTGGAGGTGAAGTAGCAAAACATGTTATGAACGCAGCATCTCAAAACTTGGTTCCTTGTACTCTTGAACTTGGCGGTAAGTCTCCAGTTGTTATTGGCAAATCAGCAGATTTAAAAACCTCCGCAAAAAGAATTATGTTTGGTAAAACAATGAATGCTGGACAAATTTGTTTAGCGCCTGATTATGTTATTGTTCATAAAGATAAAAAGGATGACTTTATAAAAGAAACAAAAGATGCAGTTACAGAGTATTTTCCTGACATCAAGAACAACGAAGATTACACATCAATAATTAATCAAAAGCACTACGATAGACTTAAAGATTTGTTGGATGATGCAGTTGCAAAGGGAGCTAATGTCGATGAAATAAATCCAGCAAATGAAGATTTTTCTCAGCAAGAGTTTTATAAAATACCGCCTACAATTGTCACTAATACATCGGATGATATGAAAATAATGCAAGAAGAAATTTTTGGACCTATATTACCTGTAGTCGAATATGAAGAGATTGATGAAGCAACAAAATTAATAAATTCCAAAGATAGACCTCTTGGTCTCTACTACTTTGGAACAGATAAAAAAGAGGAAGATAATATCTTAAATAATACATCCTCTGGTGGTGTAACAGTTAATAACGTTATTAGTCATCTTCAGCAAAATGATCTATCTTTCGGTGGTGTGGGACCATCTGGAATGGGAAGATATAAATCATTTGATGGTTTTAAGAATTTCTCAAATCCACGTGCATATTTTAAGGACGTAAGCTTTAAATTAGATAAATTTTTTGACGCAGTAAGACCACCATATAAAGGAAATATTGAGAAAGTTTTACAACAACTGATGAAATAAGTTGTGTCATCTATATCTCTGAAATTAGGTTATAAATACCTTAGATCTAATAAAGGAGGTGCGTTTTCATTCACTACCTTATTGGCAGTAATTGGCTTATCAATTGGTATATCAAGTTTAATTGTTGTTACGTCGGTCATGAACGGCTTTGAAAAGGAACTTGAGGACAGGATTCTTGGTGTCATACCGCATTCAGTTATTAGTTCAGATGAACCAATCGATGACTATGAAAATCTTATAAATCAAGTCAAAAAAGATGCAAATATATTAGAGGCATCAACTTACATCAATACTCAAGGAATAATTTCATCTTCATATGACACCAGGGGTGTTTCTTTAATTGGAATCGATCCATTAAAAGAAAAAAATATGTCAATAATTCCAGATTATATGCTCGTTGGAGATTTAAATGATCTTAATGAGAATAATACAATTATTATTGGCTCCTTACTTGCTGCACAAATCGGTGCCTATATTGGTGATGAAGTTAACATAACTACCTCAGATATAAGAACAACTCTTATTGGTTCTTACCCTAGATCTGTAAATCTTGAGGTAGTAGGCATATTTGAATTGAAGACTGAGATTGATCAATATCTTACATTGATTTCACATTCAACGTCTCAAAAAATAAAAAATCTTAAGGCAAATCAAACAACCGGTATTAGGCTTAAAACAAATAATTTATTTACTGCAGATATAATTACTGAGAATATTATTAATAATCTTGGTTCCAATAATTTAACATATTCATCTTGGAAAAATACTCACGGAACTTTATTTGAAGCAATTAAATTCGAAAAATTATTAATAAGTTTAATGTTATTTTTAATTATAGCTGTCGCCTCAATATTAGTCTTATCAACTGTAGTAATGACAGTAAAATCTAAAGAAAGAGAGATTGGCATCCTTTTAACGCTTGGAGCTAGCAATAAACAAATAGTCTTAATATTTTTTACACAAGGATTAATAGTAACCTTAATAGGTATTTTTGTAGGTATATTATTGGGCTTTCTTTTAATATATAACCTCAACAATTTTATTTCTGTTATTGAAAACATACTTGATAGAAATCTATTAGAGGCATATTTTATAAATTATTTTCCGTACTACATAAATTTTGGTCAAATATTTTTGATATGCTTTTTTTCATTCTTAATTAGCCTTATATCTTCCTTAATTCCATCTTTAAGAGCTGTAAGACTTAATCCTGTGGAGATTTTAAGGCATGAATAAATTAATCTGTAATGATGTTTGCAAATCTTTTAGGATCGGTAACGATAACTTGAATGTATTAAATAATATCAATTTAACTATTGAACAAAATGATACTGTTGCAATAACAGGTGTTTCTGGCGCTGGAAAATCATCTTTACTACAAATTCTTGCTGGATTAGATAAACCTTCTTCAGGAAATATTTTCTTAGATGATAAAGATTTTTCATTACTCTCTAATAATGCTCTAAGCAAGATTAGATTAGAAAACTTCGGATTCGTTTATCAATTTCATCATTTACTTGATGATTTATCTGTTGAAGAGAATATTTTTATGCCTTTAATGTTAAAAAATACCTTCAACAGTTCAAATAAGATTATTGCAAAAGATCTTATGAAAACATTAGATATTTACAAAAGAAAAGATCATTTACCTTGGAAATTGTCTGGAGGTGAGAAGCAAAGAGCCGCCTTAGCAAGGGCAATTATAAATAATCCAATGTTTTTATTTTTAGATGAGCCTACAGGAAATTTGGATATAGAAAACTCAAACAACATTCAGAATTTAATTTTTGAAATATCAAAAAAATATGGAGTTGCTTTAATTACAGCGACTCACGATAATGAGTTTATTAAACTATTTGATAGGGTATATAGATTAGAGAATTCTAAATTGAGTATTAGTAATGAATGAATTTATTTCAGCTGGCGGACCATTTATGTGGCCATTATTGGCATGCAGTGTACTAATAATAACTATTTCGATCGAGAGATCTTGGTTTCTTCAAAACAGATTAGTTTCACCTAAAGGCTTATCTAATCAAATAATGAATTTAGTAAAAAATGATTTAATGTCAAAAAAACAATCACTTGAAATTTCAAATCTTTCATCTCTTGGTTTTTTACTTATAAATTGTCTTAAATACAAAGATCTTCAACGTGAAAATCTGGAGTCTAAGATAGAAGAGAAAGCTATTGAAGTTAAATATAGCTTAGAAAGGAATCTTACTATGCTCGGAACACTGGCGACCATAAGCCCTCTTTTAGGATTGTTAGGCACTGTAGTAGGAATGATTACAGCATTTACTGGCTTAACAGAAACTTCTGGAGCTAATCCTGATTTACTTGCTGCGGGAATCTCACAAGCATTAATTACTACTGCGTTTGGGTTATTAATTGCTGTGCCAGGGCTAGTGCTTCACAAATATTTTGAACAAAAAATCAAATACCTATTGATAAACCTTCAAAAAGAAGTTTCTGGCTTTATTGATGTTATTAACAAATGAAATTTATTTCAGAAAACAAATCTTCATTTTCAATAGAAATCACTCCTTTGATAGATATTGTATTTTTATTAGTAATATTTTTTGTAGTTACTTCAAAAGTAGGAGATTCTCAATTCCTCTCTTTAGAGCTACCAAAAACTGAATCATTTCAATATAAAACTGTCCAAAATTCTAATGAGATTGTAATAATTAAAAATGGGTCCATATATGTTAATGATAAGATTTTTGATATAGATAATGTAAATGATCTTGAACAAGCTATCTTTGAATTAGAAAATAATGGAGATGCATTAATATTGAGCGCTGAATCTGATAGTTTACATGTCTGGGTTGTTACTGTTATGGATTTATTAAATAAATATGGTTTTAATGAGGTTCAAATAAGAACTATTGAAAAATGAAAACAGGAAGTTTAAGAAGGCTGCTTGGTTATACGTTTAGATATAAGTGGTCATTTTTTATAAGTGTTGTAGGCTTTATAAGTTTTGCTTTTGCTGATATCGCAGCTGTTGAATGGATAAGAAGAATAATCGGATTCATAAACTCAGAAGAAGAAAATTTTAGTTCTTTTTTAGCACTTTCTTTAATTTTGATAGCCCTTGGAAGAGGTGTTGGTTTTTTTGTTGGGAACTACTTCATGTCTAGAGTTGGTTTCGGCATTGTTCATGATTTACGATCAGAATTATTTCAAAAGCTACATGATCTTCCAAAATCATATTTTGATGCAAATCAGTCTGGACAACTAATAAATAGAATTACATTTACAACAACACAAGTTTCAGGAGCAGCCTCTAATGCAGTTAAAACTCTCATAAGAGAAGGCTTCCTATTAATTGGTTTATTTGTATATTTGCTTATATTAAATTTTAAACTCACCCTTTTGTTAATCGGTACAGCTCCACTTATAGCACTTATAGTTTATGTAGCAGGAAAGCGTTTAAAAAAACTTGCTAAGAAAATACAAACAGCAATGGGAGATGTTACTCATATTGCGTCTGAAGCTGTGGATGGACATGTTGAGATTAAAAGTTTTAATGCTCAAGAGTATGAAAATTCTAGATTCTTTGAAGCAAATACTTCTAACAAAAATCAAAATTTAAAACTTGAAGCTACAGGCAACATGGCAACACCAATTATTCAAGTTCTTGTATCAATTTCATTATCAATAGTTGCATATTTCGCTCTAGGCGCTCAATTAGGTATATCACTTGACGCGGAAACTTTTGTTGCTTTTTTTACTGCCGCAGGTTTAATGGCTAAGCCAATAAGGCAATTATCTAATATCAATATGATTGTTCAGAAAGGCTTAGCAGCTGCTAGTGAAATTTTTGAACAACTTGATCAAGAAATTGAAAGTGATCTTGGAGATAATAAAGATATAATTGAAGGAAATATTGAATTCGATAACGTTAACTTTTCTTATGAAACTGGCCCCCAAGTATTAAGTGATATCTCATTTTCTATAAATAAAAATGAAACTGTTGCCATTGTTGGTAAGTCAGGATCTGGAAAGTCAACTATAGCCAATTTAATTCCAAGATTTTATAACCATTCATCTGGTAATATATTAATTGATGGAACACCGATTAGTGAATTTTCACTAGACTACCTTAGATCTCAAATATCCATTGTTAATCAATCTCCTTCTTTATTTAACGATACTATTTCAAAGAACATTGCATATGGTGATGATGAAATAGATGTAGACAAACTAAAAGAATCAGCAAAATTATCAGGCTGTTCTGAATTCATTGAAGATTTGCCAGACGGTTACGAATCAGATATTGGAGATGATGGTGTATTGCTTTCAGGCGGTCAAAGACAAAGACTTGCTATTGCAAGAGCTTTTTATAAAGATTCACCAATAATAATTCTTGACGAAGCAACATCTGCACTAGACACCGAATCAGAATTAATCGTCCAAGAAGCATTAGAAAAATTAATAATTGATAGAACAACTATTGTTATTGCTCACAGATTATCAACAATTGAAAACGCATCTAAAATCATTGTTCTTGATAATGGATCTATTGTAGAAACTGGAACACATTCAGAATTAATTGAAAATAAAGATATTTATCATTCTTTATATAAGAATAAATTTGAAGATTCACCTGAAGCACAAAGCAGAACCTCAAAATCTGTTCAACTTTTCATGCCAGAATACGAGGATGAGGATTCAACAAGTTTTGTTGTAGATAGTTGGTATAAAAAAAGTTTATGGCTTTATTTACTTTATCCTTTTTCTCTTATTTTTTCATATTTAACCACTAGAAGAAGAAAAAGATATCTTAATAATAAAATTGAATCTTATAAATCTAAAGTCCCAATTATAGTTGTTGGAAATTTAACTATTGGAGGGACTGGAAAAACACCACTTGTTAAGTACATTGTTAGTGAATTAAAAAATAGAGGATATAGGCCAGGAATTGTAAGTAGAGGTTATGGGGGAAAATTTAAAGAAACTCTTAAAGTATCAACCGATACCCCTGTAAAAGAAACAGGAGATGAAGCCCAAATTTTAGCTAAGTTAGATGTTCCATTTTATATAGATAAAAATAGAGTTAGGGCTGTAAAAAAACTTACTAAAAATCATGAGTGTGATGTAATAATTTCTGATGACGGACTACAACATTATAAAATGGGTAGACACATTGAAATTGCAGTTATAGATGGCAAAAGGCGTTTTGGGAATAACTTAACTTTTCCTGCCGGACCACTAAGAGAAGCTATTAAAAGAATAAATACAGTTGATTTTATTGTTAATAATAGCGGTCCTACAAATGAGGATGAATATTTAATGAATATTAGTCCAACAAAGTTTGTACATCTTAAATCAGGAAAATCATACTCAATTGAAAATTGGCCAATGCATAAACAGGTGCATGCCGTTGCTGGTCTTGGAAATCCAGGCAGATTTTTTGATCTTTTAGATAAACTAGGTTTTGATATCATTCGTCACCCATTTCCTGACCATCACAATTTCTTATCAAGTGATATTTTTTATTTAGATCATTTACCAATAGTAATGACAGAAAAAGATGCATCAAAATGTAAAGATTTTGATAACAATAAAATTTGGTATCTTAAGATTGATGCAGATGTTAATAATAAATTTATTGACAATCTAGACAAAAAACTAAAGTCAATTTCTCAATAACATGATTAAAAATACATATATTCTTATACCAGCTAGAATAGGTTCTACAAGATTAAAAAATAAACCTCTTATCGACCTTGATGGAAAATCTATTATTCAAAGAGCTATAAGTAATGCTCTTAGTATTACAGAAAATGCTTATGTTGCTACAGACTCAGATCTTATTAAAAGTAACGTAGAGCAAATTACTAATAATGTAATCATGACATCTTCTAACCACATATCTGGCACGGATAGAATTTACGAAGCTGCTAATAAGTTAGATTTAAATGATAAAACACTAATTCTAAATCTTCAGGGTGATGAGCCATTTATCCCAAGTGAATTAGTATCGAAAGTGATAGGCGATTATTATGATAATGATTGCGACGTAATTACAGTATCAACTCCAATAAAATCTGAGAACGAACTTACTAATCCAAATTGTGTTTTAGTTGAAACAGATATTAAAAATTATGCGGTTAATTTTGTTAGAGCTGGAAATATTAAAAATCCAAGAAGACATCTTGGAATATATGGATATTCATTTAAAACATTAAGTGAATTGATAAAATTAAAACCAACAAATAGTGAATTATCTTTAAACCTAGAACAGCTTAGATTTCTTGAAAATAACTACTCTATTTTTGTTTCACACTTTGATAAAGAAATTCCTAATGGTATAGATACTCAGGATGATGTTGATAATGCACTTATGTATTTGAAATAATGAATATTTATAAAAAAAAATTAATTAATAATTCCTTGAGATTAAACTCAATTGCAAATTACTTCATTGAAGTCACTGATAAAAATGATTTCATTGAATTACATAAATTTATAAAAAATAAAAATTTACCGGTACTTGTAATAGGTGAGGGTACCAATGTGGTATTACCAGATATTTTTAAAGGAATTGTTGTTAAACCAAATTTTAATGAAATTAATTTTAATGAACACAATAATACAATTTCAGCTGGATCCTCTGTTAATTGGCATGAGTTTGTCATTCATACAATTAATAATAATATAGTAGGGTTCGAGAACTTATCATCTATTCCAGGTAGCGTAGGAGCATCTCCAATTCAAAATATAGGAGCATATGGTCAGGAAGTATCGAATTTAATCGAAAGCGTTGACTGTTATGATTATATAAATAACGAATTTATTACTTTAAATAATGAGGATTGTAACTTTTCCTATAGGGACTCAATTTTTAAAAAAAATAATTTGTTGATATATAAATTAAATTTTTATACAGATAGTCATAAAGAACACAACCTAGAATATGATTCGATAAAAAAATATATGACTAGTAATAGCATCGATCCAAAAAAAATTAGTACTCACGATGTATCAAGAATGATTTCAGATATTAGGTCAATAACATTACCTGATCCAATAGAAGTTCCAAATGCAGGAAGTTTTTTTAAAAATAATGTTATTACTAAGAGCGATATTAAACTAGAAAAATTCTCTATAGATGAATTAGTTCTATGGGAAATTGATTCTGAAAAAGTCAAAGTTGGCTCAGCAAGACTAATCGAATTAATTAAAAATGATCTTACAAAATTTGATAATGTTGATATATATGAAAATCACTCTCTTGTATTGATCACAAATACAAATGCTAATCAGAAAAATGTTATAGATTTTGCTGAACATATAAAAGAAAGAATTTATGATACATTTCATATCACTCTAGAAATCGAACCTACAGTAATCTCTAATTAAAAATGTTTATTTGGTCAGCTTTTGCACATTTAATTGCATTAACAAGTCCGGGTCCAGATACGGCTATAGTTATTCGACAAGTTTCAATCCATGGAAGAATTGAGGGTATTAAAACAGCGATAGGTATTGGTTTTGGCATACTCGTTCATTGCATTTTAGCAATAAGTGGAATTTCTTTATTAATATTAGCCAATGATTTATACAAACTTATAATAAGCTTGATAGGTGGTATATATATTCTTTATTTGGGTGTAACAATGTATTCATCAATTAATAATGAATTTCCAAATAATAACAATTTTTTAAATGTAAAAAACAATAGTTTTTATATTGGACTTATAACTAATATTTTTAATGTGAAAGCATTTTTATTCTTTGTGTCATTGTTTGCTATTTTGATGGATAATTTAAATGGAATTTATTTTTATTTATATCCAATATACTTTTCACTAACATCAGCTCTGTGGTTTATTTTTTTAAGTTATGTCTTAACTTCTTCAAAATCTAAAAATTTTAATGTTTATAATAATAAATATTTGCTATCAATAATGTCTGTTGCTTTGTGTTTGATCGGATTATATGTACTAATTAGGGCCATAAATGAGTATTTCTAAAATAAAAAAAGATCTCGAAGGACAAAAAAAATTTCCACCAGTAGATCAATGGAATCCAGATTTATGTGAAGGGCAAGAATTCTTCATAGATAGAGAAGGTGATTGGTTCTATAACAACTCACCGATTAAAAATAAAAAACTTATAAATCTTTTCTCAACAGTAATTAGAAATGATGATAACAATTATTTTTTAGTTACTCCGGTTGAAAAAGTTCCAGTCAAGGTTGAGTTAGCACCATACAAAGTTATTGATTTTGAAATCTCTAAAAACAATATAAAACTTTTGACTAATATGAATTATGACTTTGAACTAAATGCATTAAATACAACTAGATTAATTGCTTATAGCAATTCTGAAATACCACTTGTTCATGTTAGAAACAATATTGAAGGTTTTTTTGATAGAAACATATATTACAAGTTTGTTGATCTTGCGCTTGAAAATAATTACATAGAAAACAAATTACTTTATGTTCCAAGTAATAACCATAACCACATAATAGGTAACATTGCATAAAAAACTTACATTAGAAAAAAAAGTGTGCCCAGTTTGCAGTAAACCATTTTCTTGGAGAAAGAAGTGGAAAAAAAATTGGTCAAACGTAATTTATTGTAGTGAAAGATGTAGAAAGTCTAAGAAGCTAAAGTTAAATTAATCCATTCATCAATATAAAACTCTAGTAAATCTAAAGGTAGGGAGCCTCTTTTAAGCACTTCATAATGAAAATCTTTAATATCATATTTATCACCCAATAACTTTTCAGCTTTATTTCTAAGCTCTAAGATTTTTAACTGTCCAATTTTGTATGCTAGTGCTTGACCAGGCCATGCTATATACCTATCTACCTCATTATTAATATCTAAAATAGATTTGGCTGAGTTTTCTATAAATAGATTTACGGCTTCTTCTCTAGACCAGCCTTTATAATGCATTCCTGTATCGACAACCAATCTTATAGCTCGCCACATATCATAGGTAAGCTGACCAAATTTATCGTACGGGTCATCATAAATGCCCATAAATTCACCAAGTTCCTCGCTATACAAACCCCAACCCTCAACAAATGCAGTTATACCTTGATATTTTCTAAATGATGGAACATTTTCTAATTCTTGAGCAATAGAGATTTGAAAATGATGACCGGGAACAGCTTCATGAACTGTCAAAACAGGAATTTCATATTTTGGCCTAGATTCAGGTTTGTAAAGATTTGCATAAAAATATCCAGGTCTGCCAGGACTTGGACTATTGTAATATGCAGTTGTTGTAAAAGGTGCAGATTCATCAGGGATTGGTATAACACCATAGGGCGCTCTAGGAAAAACTTTAAATATTTTTGTTAACAATGGATCTATTGTTTTTGACATGATGAGGTATGCATTGAAAAGATCTTCAGAATTATCATAATAAAATCTTGGACTTGTTCTTAAATAATTTAAGAATGAATTAAAATCACCATCCCAATTAACTTGTTTAATAATTTCATCCATCTCTGAGCGAATTCTTTCAATTTCATCTAATCCAATTTGATGAATCTCATCTGGTGTGAGTTCAGTTGTTGTGAAGTATTTTGCAAGATACTCATAATAATCTTTTCCACCTGGAACATCTCCTATGCCAATAGTGTCTCTTGATTTAATTAAGTATTCATTTTTTAAAAATATATTTAATCTTTGGTACGCAGGGTTGATTTCGTTAATTATTAGAAATTTAGCATCTTCAATAAGTTTATTTTTTTCTTCTATACTTATTATTGATTCGTCTGCATTCAAAAAAACTTGTAAATATGGATTATTATCAATATCTGTATTAAGTATTGCATCAATTTGAGTTACAACACCTTCTACTATTATTTTAGGTTGTGTTATGCCTTTAGACAGACCTTCTTTATTAATTTCAAGGGAATTATTAATATTAGCTGAGAATTGTTTTAGCCTTGATAGCCAATCAAAATAATCCTCTTTTGATGTATAAACTAATCTATTACCAGTTTCATAAAAACTTTGAATACCACCACGTTGATTTAGCCTTAAAAAGTAAGTTGGGAAGTCTGACAAACCTATGCTACTTTTTAGACCAAATTCTTTTAATTTATAGTTAAGTTGATTTTCTTCGCTTAATTTAGACTGATCAATTGAATATAACTGATTGAGCGATTCGATTTCCGATGATCTCTCTTCAATAAATTGTATTATGCTATTAGGGTTAATTTTATCGTTTGATCTTTTGTCACCTACATAAGATGCAAA
>CACCNJ010000012.1 GCA_902547295.1 uncultured SAR86 cluster bacterium
GGAGAACAATAACACCAATATTTATACATTTTTCGTTTGCTCATTTAGCATTTAATTGTTTATGGATATATATATTGGGAGAAAAGATTGAAAATATTGATGGGTCTTATACTTTTATAGTGCTTGTAATTTTCTCCGCAATCCTAAGCAACCTTCTTCAATATATATTTACCGACTCCAGCTTATTTGGAGGATTATCTGGTGTAATTTATGGCTTGATTGGTTTTTGCATGATTCTTGAGTTTGAATCTAAATATGTAAGATATGATCTACCACCAGCAATTTATTTATTCATGATTGTCTGGCTCCTTTTAGGATTTATTGGAGTATTAGATTTATTCGGATTTGGCTCCGTAGCAAATTATGCTCACCTTGGTGGTCTTATTTCTGGAGTTTTGTTTGCTATGATATATAAAAGTTTTTTTACGTTGAGAATATAAATTGATAAAAAAAGCAGTATTACCTGTTGCAGGGTTTGGTACAAGATTTTTACCAGCATCAAAAGCAACTCCCAAAGAGATGCTCCCAATTATTGACAAGCCTTTAGTCCAATATGCTGTCGAAGAGGCAATTGATAGTGGCATTAATGAAATTATTTTTATAACCAGTCCTGAAAAGCATTCAATAAAAAAACATTTTAAAACTAACAAAGATCTTGAGCTCAGATTACAAAATTCTGGCAAAGAGGAAATGATTGAAAAGCTTAATCCTAAAAAATTTAGTAAGGCTAAGTTTTATTATATAAATCAAAATGAACAGAAAGGATTAGGTCATGCTGTTCTTCAAGCAGAAAGTGTAGTTGGTAATAATCCTTTTGCAGTGTTGCTTCCAGATGACTTATTTTTTTCAGAAAAGTCTTGTTTGGATCAGTTAATAGATATATTTAAAGAAAAAAAATCTTCAGTTATTGCTGTTAATAAAATAGATAAAAATAATATCCATAAATATGGAGTTATTAAACCAGGAGATCAAAATAAATTAGCTATTAAAATTGATGATATTGTAGAAAAACCAGCTGCACAGGATGCGCCCTCTGATATGGCAGTTTGCGGGAGATATATACTTAATCCTGCAATTTTTAAGCATTTAAAATTAACAAAATCTGATAAATCTGGAGAAATTCAGTTAACCGATGCAATAAGATCTCTCTTAAATGATGAAGATATTTTTGCAACTATTTATAGTGGAGAAAAATTTGATTGTGGTAGCAAGGAAGGCTTTGTTCATGCTACCATTTCGCTCGCCCTAAGAGATGAAACGATAAACAAAAAAATAAAAAAGATAATACAGGATATTGTTTGAATTTTTTCCTAAAAATATTTAAATTGCTTCCTCCAGAGTTTGCTCATTCTGCTTCACTAAATTCTCTAAATTTATTATATAAATCCAAGCTGTTAGTTTTATTTAACAAGAAAATTATTAATAAAAATGAACACACAATTTTTGGAATGAAATTTAGAAACAAACTTGGCACAGCAGCTGGTTTAGATAAAAATGGGGATTATATAGATGCATTAGGTGCCCTAGGATTTGGTTTTTTAGAGGTAGGAACTGTTACTCCAAGACCGCAATACGGCAATCCTAAACCCCGAATATTTCGTAACTATTCTGAAAATTCAATCATCAACAGACTTGGTTTTAATAATAAAGGCATTGATTATTTGGTTAATAATCTTAAAAGAAGAAAATATGATGGAGTTGTAGGTGTAAATATTGGCGCAAATAAATCCTCTAAGGGTATTGAAAGAATAAACGACTACTTGATTTGCATTGACAAGATTCATAAGTTTGCAGATTACATAACAATAAATATATCTTCACCCAATACACCTGATTTGAGAGACTTCCATGTGAAGGAAAATCTACAAAATTTAATTACTTCAGTAGAGAACAAGATTGACAAGCTTGATTTTAAAAAACCAATTTTTTTAAAAATTTCTCCAGATGAGACTGATGAATCTATTGAAATGATAATTGATTTAGTTAAAAAATCATCTATAACAGGACTGGTTGCTACAAACACAACAATTGATAAAGACAATCTTAATAATAAAAAATTAAAAAAAGAAGATGGTGGAGTTTCAGGTCAGCCTTTAATGGATAAGTCTACAAATAAAATTTCATTAATAAGATCAATATGTTCTGATATTCCAATTATTGGAGTAGGTGGCGTTATGAGTAAAAAAGATTATTTATCTAAATTAAATGCTGGTGCAGATTTAGTTCAAATTTATACTGGATTTATTATTAAAGGCCCAAATTTGATTAATCAAATAGTTAGAGATTAAGAATTGGAATATTTTGTTTTTATATTAGCTATTCTTCTTCTTGTAGGCTCTATTTCAATTGCGATGCCCTCAAAATCCTCTAGAAAAATATCTAAAATAAGAATGGAAGCTCAAATGATGGGAATAAAGATTTCCTCAACAATCTACGGTAAAAACAAATTTAAAAATAAAAATTCTAATCCAGTTAGCTATCAAATTAAAAACACTACCTCATTTAAAGAAGGTCACTTTATTAGAGACAAAACTGATTTAATCTTGTATTCTCCTGTCAAACTTAAATATGTAGAAAATTTTGAAAGCATAGAAAAGCAGTTAAAAAATCTATCTAAGAGTATCGATGAACTCATTTTTACTGAATCTTTTATATTTTTTTTATGGAAAGAATTAGATGGATTAAAGGAGCTTAAGAATATTCTTGATGAATTAGGAAATTTAAAAAATTTTTAAAATAAACTTGCCAAGATGAACCTTTTGATGATATTCATAAAAAAGGAAATTTTAGAAAATGACAAAATCTTTAGTAATAGTTGAGTCTCCTGCAAAGGCAAAGACAATTTCGAAGTACTTAGGACCTGAGTATATTGTTGAGTCTAGTGTTGGGCATATTAGAGATCTTCCAAAGAAAGGTGGCACAACTAGAACAAGACTTGTTGTACCAAAAGATCTCAGTCCAGAGGAAAAAGCCAGACAAAAGGAAATCAATGCTAGAAAAAGTTTAGTAAGAAGGATGGGTGTTGATCCTGATAATGGATGGGATGCTGATTGGCAAATAATACCTGAGAAAGAGAAGGTGTTGAAGGCTTTAAAAAAAGCTGCAAAGAATGTTGATAATATATATTTAGCAACAGATTTAGATAGAGAAGGTGAAGCAATTGCTTGGCACCTTAAAGAAGCCTTGGGACCTCAAAAATACAATTACTCAAGAGTGAGGTTTAATCAAATTACAAAAGATGCAATTATTGAGTCTTTCTCTGATCCAAAAGAAATAGACCTTAATCTGGTTAAAGCATATAGAGCTAGAAGATTTTTAGATAAAGTTATCGGTTTTGAATTATCTCCATTGCTTTGGAAAAAAATTGCACGAGGCTTATCAGCAGGAAGAGTTCAATCAGTTGCTTTAAGACTTTTAGACGAAAGAGAAAGGTCTATCCAAGAATTTATTCCGGAGGAGTATTGGGAAATTTCATTTTCAGCCACTACTAATAATGACGAAACTATTAGATTTAATCTTGCAACTAAAAAAACAGATCCATTACTCTCAAAAGAAAAAGTTGAAACAATAAAACAACAAATAGAATCATGCAATTTATCAATAAATGAGATTTCTAAGAAGCCGGTAAAAGTCAAACCAAAGGCTCCTTTTATTACATCAACACTCCAACAATCTGCTAGCACAAGATTAGGTTTCAACGTAAAAAGAACCATGCGAGTTGCCCAAAAACTTTATGAAGCTGGTTTAATAACATACATGAGAACTGATGCCCCTAGTTTGAGTAAAGAATCTATAAAAGATGCTAGAAGCTACATTAATGAGAATATTGGAGAGAAATATCTTACCAATGCTCCTAAAATTTATTCTAGTACTGAAAATGCTCAAGAGGCTCATGAAGCAGTTAGACCCACTAATGCTTATTTAAAACCACAAGATGTAATGCATTTATCTGATGAAGAATCAAAACTGTATACATTGATTTGGGAAAGATTTATTGCCTCTCAGATGCCTGACGCGGAGTATTTGTCTACATCTGCAAAGGTTTTTGTTGAAGAAAACGTTTTTGTTGCAAGGGGTAGAGAAATAGTTTTTGATGGATTTACAAAAATTCTTAAGAGTTCATCAAAGGAAGAGGATATTCTTCCAAATCTTCAAGAGGGCGATTCTCTCAAAAGAGAAACTATTGATCTCGAACAAAAATTTACCAAGCCTCCTTCAAGATTTTCAGAAGCAGCCCTTGTTAGAGAGTTAGAAAAAAAAGGTATAGGCAGGCCATCAACTTATGCAAACATTATTTCAACCATACAAGACAGAGGATATGTAGTAATTGAAAATAAAAGATTTTTTGTTAAAAAGATTGGTCATATTGTTGCAGAAAGGCTCATGGAGAGTTTTGATGACATCATGGACTATGACTTTACAGCAAACCTTGAAAATAATTTAGATAAAGTTGCAAATGGAGACGCTGATTGGAGGAGTATTCTAGATAATTTTTACAGAGCATTTCAAGATGATCTAACTTCTGCCTCTGATGAATATTCCGGGATGAGACCTGGAAATATTCCAACAGAAACAAATATTACATGTCCTTGTGGCAAACTTAACATGGTAATAAGAAATTCTTCTAATGGTGTTTTTTTGGGATGTTCAGGTTATCAAAATCCTGGTGATGAAAAATGCAAAGAAACTCTTAATTTGATTTCAGGCGATGAGGCAATAAGCGTTGACGATAATGAAGAAGTTGAAAATTTATTAATTAAGAAAAGATGTCCAAAGTGTGAAACTAGTATGGATAACTATTTAATTGACGAAAACAGAAAGCTTCATGTATGTGGAAAAAATCCTGATTGTGATGGTTATCTTGTAGAAGATGGTCAATTTAGAATCAAAGGATATGATGGTCCTACACTTGAATGTCATAAGTGTGGGTCAGAAATGCAACTTAAAACTGGTAGATTTGGAAAATATTTTGGATGTTTAAATGATAATTGCGGGGCTACAAGAGCACTTCAAAGAAATGGTGAACCAAAACCAATTACGATGGAGCCAATAGAAATTATAGATCTTAAATGCGTAAAATGTGAGGATCATTACTTGCTAAGAGACAGTATGAAAGGATTGTTTCTTGCTGCAAGCCAGTATCCAAAAAATAGAGAAACCAGAGCTCCAAAGGTTTCTGAAATAAATAATCTGCGTGAAGAAATTATTCAAGCATGTAGATTTTTACCAGACAAAGATAAACATTTATATCTATTGAGCGCTCCCGAGACCGATAAGGATGGAAATCCATATGTAATAAGATATAACAGAACAGAAGATACTCATTATGTTGCTTCTGAAAAAGATGGAAAAAAAACGAAATGGACTGCCACATATTCTAATGGGCAATGGGTTGAGAATTTAAAGAGTTAGTGGAATATAAAGAATTATCAAACCTTTATATAGATCTGTCAGAAGAGATTTTGAAAGATATTAATTTTGATAACTCACTAAAAGACAATCACAAGCAACTTCTTTTTATTTCGTGTATTGAGAATAGTCTTGATTGTGAAGCAAATAATATTTATGAGATTTATAAAAATGATCTTGAGCCTATCAAAGATTTTAATTATGAATCTAAATGGAAAAAACTTATGGAAATAAGCACCATAAAAAATATAGTAAATAGTGAGTTTGATTCAGATGGTCTTTTACCAATTTTACATGACTCAAAAGAAAGAGCTATTTCTGTTCCAGATACAAATATAATTTCAACTAATAAATTAAATGACTTGAAAAAATTTTCTTTGATATTAAATAAATATAAATCATTTAAAGAGCTACTTCGCAAATTACTTGATGAATGTTAAGCTGTAACTAAAGGAAAAACATGGCAAATTATCTAGAGTTAGCACAATTACCCGATGGAAGTATAGTACTTAGAAGATCAGACGATCACGATAATCCAATTGTAAAAATAGAATTCTCAAAAGAGTCTAAGGATTTCTTAAGAGGCCAAGAATTATCTGTTGCAAAAGAAATGATAAGAGCAGGAATTGAAAGTGTAAGTGGAAATGTTAGCGATTTAGATGAATTTTTTGAGAAGCAAAGAGAAAGATTTTCAAAAAAACAAAATATTGTTCATTAATTCTTTCTTAACAATCCTACGCTTTTTCCCTCAATATGAAGTTGTTCATTTTCTAAATTTATTATGATATTTTCAAAATCCTCATTTGCAGGCTCTAACTCCACAATATTAGAAGATTTTCTATTAAAGAATTTAACAGTTACTTCATCATCAAGTCTTGCAATAACAATGTCACCATTTTTTACATCAGTAGTTTTTTTGACTGCAATCAAATCATCTTCCATGATGCCAGCATCTTTCATGCTTAGTCCTCTAACTTTTAAAAAATAATCAAAACCTGATTCAAAAAAAGATTTTGGACAATTAATTGTTCTTTCAATATTTTCCTCAGCTAAAGTAGGTGATCCAGCAGCCACTAAGCCAATAACTGGATACTCATCTCCTCCAAATGAATTGTTTTGATTGTTAACAGAGATACCTCTAGAAGTCCCACTTTCAATTGAAATAAACCCTTTCTTTTCAAGCGCTCTAAGATGGGTTTCAGCTGAATTTGGAGATTTAAATCCTAATTCTTTACAAATATCTGCCCTTGTTGGAGGAAAACCTGTTTTCTTTAGGTAAATTTGAATACAATCTAATACTCTTTGTTGTTGTGATGTTATTTTTTTCATAATAATAAAAATACTGAATATATGTACAGTATAATACAAAACAATGTGTTTTTACAAATTAAGTTAGTATGCAGGATTCAAAGTTAATTATCGGAATATCATCAAGAGCACTTTTTGATCTCGATGAAAGTCATGAAATATATAAAAAACATGGCCTTAAATCATATGAGGAATATCAAATTGATAATGAAGATAAAACTTTAAAACCTGGACAAGCTTTTAGCCTTGTAAACAAAATCTTAAATATAAACGATCTTTATGATGGCGATGACAGAGTAGAAGTAATTTTGTTATCTAGAAATACATCCGATACAGGTCTAAGAATTAGAAATTCTATTGAAGATCATAATTTAAATATATCAAGAGCTGCCTTTTGTGGAGGTGAGAGCCCTCATAGGTATGTTAAAGATTTTGGAGTGCATCTATTTTTATCAAGCAGCATTGAAGACGTAAAATTAGCTATAAAAAGTAATGTAGCTGCTGCAACAATTATGTCTCGTTCATTAGAAAAAAGTAAGAAATCAAATTCTGATATTCTAAAAATAGCTTTTGATGGAGATGCAGTAATTTTTTCAGACGAATCTGAAAAAGTTTTTCATGAAAAAGGGCTAGAAGCTTTTATCGAAAATGAGGTGAATTCATTAACTGTACTTAAAGAGGGACCATTTAAATCTTTTTTAGTGGAACTTAATAAAATTCAAAATGATTTTAAAATAAATGAATGTCCAATAAGAACTGCTTTGGTCACTGCTAGATCAGCTCCATCAGATAAGAGGGTTATCAAAACTCTAAGAAAATGGGGCGTTCGTATTGATGAATCTTTGTTTTTGGGTGGAATGGAGAAAGCTAAATTTTTAGAATCCTTTGATGCTGACATCTTTTTTGATGATCAAAAAAAACATATTATGAGCGCAAAAGACACAACTGCATCGGCCCATGTCCCATACGGAGTAAAAAATAATTAAATTATGGAAATTGTATGTTTAGATATGGAAGGAACTCTCACTGAGGAAATATGGGAAAAAGTTGCACATGATACCGGCATTGAAGATCTAGGAAAAACTACTAGAGATATTCCTAGTTATGAGGATCTTCTAGATATGCGAATAGAAATTATGTCAAAGGAAGGCATAGGCTTATCAGATGTTCAAAAAGCTGCTTCTTCAGTTAAACTTCTCCCAGGAGCATTAGAATTTGTGTCAAACCTTAGAAAAAATTTTCAAGTTGTGATTTTGTCTGATACTTTTCACGACATTGCTAAGCCACTGATGGAAAAGCTTGGGTTTCCTTTTTTACTTTGTCATAACCTTGAGATAAAAAATAATGAAATTGTTTCATATAAACTAAGACATCCGCAGGCAAAAAAACAAGCAATAAATGCATTTAAAGATATAGGATATAGATGCTTTGCAGCAGGTGACTCACACAATGATATTCAAATGTTTGAGGTTGCAGATAAAGGATTTTTTATGAATGCACCTGATAAGATTTCTTCTAAATTTCCTGA
Source organism: uncultured SAR86 cluster bacterium (assembly GCA_902547295.1). Classification (GTDB taxonomy): domain Bacteria; phylum Pseudomonadota; class Gammaproteobacteria; order Magnimaribacterales; family D2472; genus SAR86A. Next base: position 8,246 of record CACCNJ010000012.1, read on the forward strand.
AATTCAATCTTTTCATAATTATAATGAGCTTGAAAAGGCAATCATGCAAAATTCGGTATTCGTAAATGAGTGATAATCTAAAGTTACAAAATTATAAAAGACCAGAATTAAAAATGCCTAATGGGGAAAAAAATCTTCTCCTTCATAGTTGTTGTGCTCCATGTTCTGGAGAAATTATGGAAGGGCTGGCAGCTTCAAAAATTAAGACCACCGTTTATTTTTATAATCCAAACATTCATCCTGTAGATGAATATGAAATAAGAAAGGAAGAAAATCGAAGATTTTGCGAAAAAGTTGGATTTGATTGTATTGATGGTGATTACGACAAAGATAATTGGTTTGAGAGAATAAGAGGATTAGAAAATGAACCAGAGAGAGGTGAAAGATGCACAAAATGTTTTGATATGCGTTTTGAAAGATCAGCACTTTTTGCATATGAAAATGGATTCAATGTTTATGCAACTACACTCGGCATTTCTAGATGGAAAGATATGGATCAAATCAATGATTCAGGCCACAGAGCCGCTTCAAGGTATGAAAATATATCTTATTGGGATTTTAATTGGAGAAAAAATGGTGGTTCATCAAGGATGATAGAAATTTCTAAAAGGGAGCATTTTTACCAACAAGAATATTGTGGCTGTGTTTATAGTCTTCGAGACACTAATAGGTGGAGAAGAAAAAATAATAAAGATAGAATTATAAGAGGAATTAAATTTTACTAATATGACGCCAGGTAAGAAGTTTAGAGATGCCATAAAAAATAGCAGTCCTCTAATTATTCCAGGAGCAATAAATGCTTATTCAGCAAAATTAGCAGAAAAAGCAAATCATAAAGCGATTTATCTTTCTGGAAGTGGAGTTGCTGCTGCCTCATATGGCCTTCCTGATCTGGGTGTAACTTCATTAGAAGATGTCATAATTGACGCTAAGAGAATAACAGATGCGACTGATCTTCCTCTCTTGGTTGATATAGATACTGGCTGGGGTGGTTCTGAAGAAATATCAAATACGATTGAAGAAATGGAAAATGCTGGAGTTGCTGCAGTTCATATTGAAGATCAGGTCTATGATAAAAGATGCGGACATCGGCCAAATAAACAGATAGTGAGTGTCGCAGAAATGCAAGATAGATTAAAAGCTGCAGTTGATGCGAAAAAAGATGAATCCTTTTTTATTATGGCAAGAACAGACGCACTTGCATCCGAGGGAATTGAAAAAGCAATTGAAAGATGTGGCGAATACTTAAAAGTTGGTGCTGACGGAATTTTCTTTGAAGCAGCTTTATCTTTAGATGAATACAAAGAATTTAAAAAAAATTTTTCATTTCCATTACTAGCAAATATTACAGAATTTGGAAAAACTCCATTATTTACTCAAAAAGAACTTAGTGATGTTGGAGTCGATATTGTTTTATATCCTCTTACAGCATTTAGAGCCATGAGTTTATCGGCAGAAAAAATTTATAATTCAATTATCAAAGACGGGACACAAGAGCCTCTGTTAGATATAATGCAGACCCGGGAAGAGTTGTATGAAGTTCTTGATTACTACAATTTTGAAAAACAACTTGATGAACAGTTTGAAAATACTAAAAAGGAAGGCTCATGACTAAAAAACTAGAGGGCGCAGGTTTAAGAGGACAGGTTGCTGGAGAAACTTCATTGTCAACTGTTGGTCAAATTGAGGGGCTTGCCTATAGGGGTCATAAAATCGAATTGCTTGCAGAAAAGTCTTCTTTTGAAGAAGTCGCATATCTTTTGCTTTACGATAAACTTCCAAACCAATCAGAACTAGATGATTATAAGAAACTACTTAAGAGTCAAAGAGACCTTCCTGATTCACTAAAACAAGTTCTTCAAAAAATTCCTTCGTTAGCTCATCCAATGGATGTAATGAGAACAGGTACATCGATGTTAGGTAATTTAGAACCTGAAGGAGAGTTTTCTAATCAGTTAAATTCTATAAATAGGATGATTGCAACAATGCCATCGATTGTTACTTATTGGTATAAATATTCTCATGAGGGTTTAGATATTGATCTTGTGAATGACGAAGATAGTATGGCCGGTCATTTTTTACATATTCTTCATGGAAAAACACCTTCAGATTTGCATAGAAAAGTAATGGATGTTTCTCTTATCTTGTATGCCGAACATGAATTTAATGCCTCTACTTTTACAGCAAGGGTTTGCGCATCAACTATGTCAGATATTCATTCATGCGTTGTGGCTGCTATTGGTTCTTTAAGAGGACCTCTTCATGGAGGAGCAAATGAAAAAGCAATGGAGTTAATTGAAAACTGGACCTCAAGAGAAGAAGCAAAAGAAAAAATTATCAAGATGCTTGGTAACAAAGAAAAAATAATGGGATTTGGCCATGCTGTTTATTCAATAAGAGATCCTAGAAACGCTGTAATTAAGGAATATGCAAAAGAATTATCTGAGTTGGCTGAAAATGATACTTTATATAAAGTTGCTGAAGAGGTTGAAAAAGTTATGGCTGATGAAAAGAAAATGTTTGCCAACGCAGATTTTTTTCATGCACCTGCATATTTCTATATGGGCATCCCAACAAAACTATTTACTCCAATATTTGTAATGTCAAGAGTATCTGGTTGGACTGCGCATTGCATGGAGCAAAGAGCAAACAATCGAATCATCAGACCGAGTGCTGATTATATTGGAGTTGAGACTTCAGATTGGGTCGATATTTCTGATAGGTCCTAAAATATGTCATCAAATGTTGATCTGAATGTCAGACCTGGGTTTGATGGACTTATTTCTGAAATTGCAAATTACGTTTCAAACTATGAAATTAAATCTGATTTAGCATTAGATACTGCTAGAAATTGTCTTATAGATACTATTGGATGTGGTCTTTTAGCCTTACAATTTCCTGCTTGCACCAAAATGCTTGGGCCTTTAGTAAAAAATACAAAAGTACCTTTTGGAGTACGAGTACCTGGCACAAATTATGAGTTAGATCCGGTAAAAGGAGCATTTGATATTGGCTGTATTGTTAGATGGCTAGATTATAACGATACTTGGCTTGCTGCAGAGTGGGGACATCCTTCAGATAACTTAGGTGCAATATTATCGGTATGTGATTTTGTTTCACAACAAAATATTGCTAATGCAAAAGATCCTTTAACTATGAGAACTGTTCTCGAATCAATGATTATGGCACATGAGGTGCAGGGTGTTTTAGCCCTTGAAAACAGTTTTAATAAGGTAGGACTTGACCATGTCATTCTAGTAAAAGTTGCTTCAACCGCAGTAGCTACAAAATTACTGGGCGGTTCTATTGATCAAATTAAAGATGCAGTTAGCCAAGCCTGGGTGGATGGTCAAAGCCTAAGAACTTATAGACATGCTCCTAATGCGGGCTCAAGAAAAAGTTGGGCAGCTGGAGACGCCACTAGTAGAGCTGTTAGACTATCAATGATTACTATGTCAGGTGAGATGGGATACCCTGGTGTATTATCTGCACCTGTTTGGGGATTTGAAGACGTTTCATTCGATGGAGAAAAACTTTCTTTACCACAACCTTTTGAAACTTATGTTATGGAGAATATTCTATTTAAAATTAGCTTTCCAGCAGAATTCCATGCTCAAACTGCAGTAGAGGCTGCAGTAAAGTTACATGAAGAAATAAAAGATAAAATCGATGAAATAAAATCTGTTGAAATCACTACACATGAGTCTGCAATTAGAATCATTTCAAAAGTTGGGGAGCTAAATAATCCTGCTGATAGAGATCATTGTTTGCAATATATGGTTGCTATTGGCTTATTGAAAGGCAATTTAGTGGCAGAAGATTACGAAGATGGTGTTGCAAAAGATCCAAGAATTGATGAACTTAGAGAAAAAATGGTTATCAACGAAGATAAAAGATACTCAAGAGAATATCTTGAAGCAGATAAGCGTTCAATTGCTAACAGAATTAAGATTCATTTTAATGATGGAACTTCAACAGAGGAGGTTGAGGTTGAATATCCTATTGGCCATAAAAGAAGAAGAGAAGAGGGCATTCCAGTTTTAGAAAAGAAATTTAAAGATAATTTAGACATAACATTTAATGAGGAAGTATCTGATAAGATATTCACACTTTGCATGAACCAAGAAAAGCTTGAAGAAACCTCTGTTACTGATTTCCAGAAATTATTTTCAAAAATCCCATAAAATAAAGCTTTTTTAGCTTTTTGGACTATAATTATCGCCATGTCAGGCAATACGTTTGGAAAAATATTTAAAATTACGACTTTTGGTGAGAGTCATGGCACTGCTATGGGCTGTATTTTAGATGGCTGTCCGCCTCAAATTGAGCTAAATAAAGAAGATATTCAGTATGAATTAGATAGAAGAAAGCCTGGCCAATCAGATGTAACTACACAAAGAAAAGAAGACGATGCTGTAGAGATTTTGTCTGGAGTTTTCGAAGGAAAAACCCTTGGCACACCCATAGGAATGATAATTTACAATAAAGATCAAAAATCTAAGGATTATTCAAATATTAAAGATGTTTTTAGACCAAATCATGCAGACATTACTTACCAAGCAAAATATGGTCATAGAGATTACAGAGGTGGTGGAAGAGCAAGTGCTAGAGAAACTGCAAACTGGGTAGCTGCTGGAGCAATTGCTAAAAAGATTCTTAAAAACGAAGGTGTTTTAGTAAATGGTTTTGTATCAGAAATTGGAAAAGTGAAGGCTGATTTAATTAATCATAAAAATATAAATAATAAATACTTTTTCAGTGATCAATCAAAATTGTCTGAACTAGATTCAATGTTCAAAGACTTAATTGAAGAGGGTAATTCTGTAGGTGCAAAGTTAGGGGTTATTGTTGAGAACTGTCCAGTTGGATTGGGAGATCCAGTTTTCGAGAAGTTAGATGCTAATTTAGCAAAAGCAATAATGACTATTAACGCAGTAAAGTCAGTATCAATTGGCAATGCAGATGATTTATTAAGCCTTAAAGGTTCAGAAGCAAGGGATGAAATAACAGAATCAGGTTTTACTTCAAATAATTCAGGAGGAATTTTAGGCGGTATATCTAACGGAGATGATATAAGCCTAAGCTTTATCATAAAGCCAACATCAAGTATTAAAACAAAAGGAAAAACTGTAAACAAAGAAGGTAATGAGGTTGATATAGAAGTTACTGGAAGACATGATCCATGTGTCGGCATCAGAGCTGTGCCAATTGCCGAGGCTATGGTTAGTTTAGTTTTAGTGGATCATTTATTAATCAATAAAGCTCAATGTGCTGATGTTGAACAAAATCTTCCATTTAGTGAGTAAAAACAATGAAGACTTTATACGACAAACTCTGGGAAGAGCATCACGTCACCCAACTCGATTCGGGAGAGTCACTTTTATATATTGATAGACATTATTTGCATGAGGTCACATCTCCTCAGGCTTTTGAGGGACTAATTAAGAAAAATTTAAAGCCCTGGAGGCTTAATGCCAACATTGCTACTCCTGATCATAATGTGCCTACAACAAGAGGTAATAATTTTAATTCTGAATCAATAACTGATGAAATTTCAAAGATTCAAGTAGTTGAATTGGATAAGAATTGTAATAAATTTGGCATCAAACAATTTGATATAGAGTCAAATAAACAGGGTATTGTTCATGTTATAGGACCTGAATTAGGTTTTACTATTCCTGGAATGACTATTGTTTGTGGGGATTCACACACATCTACACATGGAGCACTTGGTTGTTTAGCTATGGGTATAGGAACTTCTGAAGTTGAGCACGTTCTTGCTACCCAGTGCCTAAAAGTTTCTAAATTAAAAAATATGAATGTTAGATTTGAAGGAGAGGTAGATGAGCATGTTTCCTCAAAAGATATTGTTTTATATTTGATTGGACAAATAGGTACTGCTGGTGGAACTGGTTACGCCATTGAATTTTCAGGATCATACATAAGTAGCATATCTGTCGAGGGAAGAATGACTATTTGTAACATGGCTATTGAAGCAGGAGCAAAAGTTGGATTAATTGCCCCAGACAATAAAACTATTGAGTATGTTAAAAGTAAATCATTTCTTGATGATGATACTTTTAATCAAGCAAAAGAGTATTGGAAAACTCTAAAGTCAGATGATGATGCAAAATTTGATAAAGAAATAACTATAGATGTATCAAAAATCAAACCACAAGTTACATGGGGTACTTCACCTGAAATGGTATTGAATTATGATGAATCAATTCCAACAGTATTTGATACCAAAGATGAAAACAAAAAGAATGTTGAGTTGGCAAGAGACTATATGGGCATTGAAAATGAAACAAAATTATCTGATTTAACATTCGATAAAGTTTTCATAGGATCATGTACTAATTCTAGAATTGAAGATTTAAGACAGGCTGCTGAAATAGTTAAGGGTAAAACTATTGCATCAAATATTTCAGAAGCTATTGTTGTGCCCGGGTCTGGTCTTGTTAAAGAACAAGCAGAAAATGAAGGATTAGATAAAGTTTTTACTGATGCAGGTTTTATTTGGAGAGATCCTGGATGCTCAATGTGTCTTGGAATGAATCCAGATCAACTCAAACCTTATGAAAGATGTGCGTCAACCTCAAATAGAAACTTTGAAGGAAGACAGGGATACCTAGGCAGGACTCATTTAATGAGTCCAATTATGGCAGCTTATACCGCAATTATTGGAACTATAGGAGACCCTTATGAAATCTAACAGCGAGGGATTAATTATAGATGGAGTTGTTGCATATATAGATAGAGATAATATTGATACTGATCAAATCATCCCTACAGAATATTTAAAATCTATTAAAAAGTTTGGCTTTGAAGATTATCTTTTTGATGGTTGGAGATATAAAGACGATGGAAAGTTAGGTGTCACAAAAGATGAAAGAGTGATTGATGAAAACTTTATACTTAATAAAAATCCTTTCAATGAATCGAAAATACTTCTAACTCGAGATAATTTTGGATGTGGCTCATCAAGAGAACATGCCGTTTGGGCGCTGCGAGATTTTGGTATAAAAGCTGTAATAGCATCCTCTTTTGGAGATATTTTTTATAATAATTCTTTTAAAAATGGTGTTTTGCCAATTAAGTTAGAAAAACAAGAGATAGACTTCTTATTTGATCAAACTCAGCAAAAAGTTCTTGAACTCTCAATAAATTTACAAAAGAAAGAAATTAATTATGGTGAAAAAACTATTTCTTTTCATGTTGAAAAACACCTTTTAGATAGAATTATCTATGGACTAGACGATGTTGATATAACTTTAAAGGAAAAAGATAAGATTCTTGATTTTGAAATGACTAGAGTTGAAGAAAGACCATGGATATTCAAATGAGTAAGAAAATATTAGTTTTACCTGGAGACGGAATTGGACAAGAGGTAACTGCTTCCGTGTTGCAAATTCTTGACTTTATTATCAAAAAATTCTCCTTGAATTTTTCTATAGACAAGCTTGATGTTGGTGGAACTGCCTACGAGAAATTTGGTTCACCAATTCCAGAAACTGTTCTAACAGCAGCCAAGAAAGCAGATGCTGTTCTATTTGGAGCTGTAGGAGCTCCGCAGTGGGATGGTCTTAGTTGGGAAGACAGACCAGAAAATGCACTGTTGACATTAAGAAAGGAATTAAACTTGTTTGCAAATTTGAGACCTGCCTTTTTATTTAATGAACTATCAAATGCTTCCCCATTAAAAGAAAAAATCATTGAAGGTCTAGATATATTGATAGTAAGAGAACTTACTGGTGGTATATATTTTGGTGAGCCTAGAGGAGTTGTTGATGATCAGTCTCCAAATTATGCATTTAATACTATGATTTATAATGAAGATGAGATTAGAAGAATCGCAAAAATTGCTTTTGAATCAGCACAAAAAAGAAAAGGTAGATTATGTTCAGTAGAAAAAGCAAATGTTTTAGAAGTTTCAAAATTTTGGAGATCAATCGTAACAGAAATGTCTGAAGAATATCCTGACGTTGAGCTTTCACATCAACTTGCAGATAATGCAGCAATGCAGTTAGTTCTCAATCCAAATCAATTTGATGTAATTGTTGCTAGTAACTTGTTTGGAGATATTTTATCTGACATTGCGGCGACACTTACTGGATCAATAGGCATGCTTCCTTCTGCATCGCTTGATAGCTCTTTCAAGGGCATGTATGAGCCTTGTCATGGTAGTGCACCTGATATTGCCAATCAAGATCTCGCAAATCCATTAGCAATGATTGGCTCATTATCGATGGCTTTAAGATATTCATTGGAAGAAGAAACTGTTGCAAATAAAATTGATAAAGCAATTAAAAAGTTCATACAAAAAGGTTTTCGAACAAAAGATATTGCCACGGATGTAAATTATTTAAAAACATCCGAGGTTGCTGAAAAAATTATAGAGATTCTTGAAAATGAATAGTTTAATAAATTTAGCATTAGTTGGAGCTTCAGGTGTTGTTGGTAAAAAAATTATTTCTTTACTTGAAAATAAAAATATTGAAATAAATAATTTTTATCCACTTGGATCTACTTCCGTAGGCGATGAAATAGTGTTTAATAGCAATGTATATAAAATTGAAGATTTGACCAATTTTGATTATTCAATGGTAAATCTAGCTATCTTTTCTGCTGGATCAAAGGTTGCAGAAGAACATGCAAAAGATTTTGTTAATGCAGGAGTTTACGTAATAGATTTATCTTCTAAATATAGATACGAAAAGAATATACCTCTTATAATTCCTGAGATAAATGGAAATGAGATTAATCTTTTAGATGCACCATCCTTAATATCTAATCCTAATTGCTCTACATCTCAACTTTTAATGGCAATTGCTCCTATTCATAAAGAATATGAAATAGATATTTTAAATATTGCTACATATCAAGCAGTATCTGGAACTGGAAAACAAGCAGTTCAAGAATTAAAAAATCAGATAAAAGATGAGTCTATTAATCATGAAGTATATCCAAAAAAAATAGCATTTAATGTAATACCTCAATGCGATATCTTTTTAGAGAATGATTTTACTAAAGAAGAAATGAAACTTGTCTGGGAAACAAAAAAAATACTTGATAACAACATTGAAGTTCAAGCAACGTGCGTAAGAGTTCCTGTTGTTAATGGCCATTCTGAGGCAGTCTTTTTAAGAACAAAGAAAGAAACCTCTCGAGAGAAAATAATTGAGTTATTAAACAATTCTAGTGGAATTAAGGTAATAGATAATCCAGAGTCCAATGAGTATCCAACCCCGCTTGAGAATGCAAATGATACTGAAGATGTATTTGTCGGGAGGATAAGATTTCAAACTATTAATAATGAAAACTGGATTTCAATGTGGATAGTTGCTGACAATGTTTATGGAAAAGGGGCTGCATTAAATACTGTTCAAATTCTTGAAAGTTTATTGGAGAATAATAAATTATGTTGAGATATTTATTTTTATTATCCCTTGTATTCTCCTTAAATGTTTTTTCGGATGTATTTCTTTCCTCTCCTAAAATAAAACTTAATGCTCAAGATCAAAGGGTAATAGAGTTTAGAATTGAAAATGAAAGAATTAATGATGGAGACATTACTTTAAATGAATATAAAACCAATAATCCTATCAATGAGTCATTTATTGAATATACGCTATTAAATGACTTCGGAAATTATTATACATTTACTATTGTATTAGATGATGAATATCTAGAAGACTATTTCAGCTTCAAAATCTTAATTAAAGAAAACTTTGCAAAAGATATTTTTATATATTTGCCTTCAAAAGTTAGAAATACGTTTAACAATCCAGAACCAAATAAACCTGAAAGAATTTCATCTAGAAACACATTCTCTCTATCTAAAAATCAAAACTCGGTCACAAAAAAACTTGAACAAGTTGAGCCTGATATTCTTAAAGAAGATATAGAAGAAAATTCAGTTATAAATAAAAAAGAACAAATTGAATCCGAAATTCAACAAAATGATATTTTTAAAAGTTCAGAAATTACTACAGTTTGGAGTATGGCAGAAAAAATAAAAGGTCAGAATGAAAATATATCTATTTATCAGGTAATGTGGTCAATTTATCTTGGAAATAGGAAGGCTTTTTTAAATGATAATATAAATCTAATTAGAGCAGATCTCGATATAACAATTCCATCACTTAATGATATTGAAAGCATTTCTTTTCAAATAGCAAAAGAATCAATATTGGATATGAATGAATCATACGCAAGCAGACTTCAATCTGCCACAAGATCTCTTTTAGTTCTGACAGCGCCAAATGTAATTGAAGATATAAATGATGGCAAAGAAATTGAATTAAAAACGGAAGATCAAAATCAAATAGATTTTGAGAATAAAACAGATCCTGAGATTCTTATTGAACAGAATACTAAACAAATTAGATTAGAGGTTGAAAATGAAATTCTTGATGAACTTACTGAATTAAAACAAACCATCACAGAAGTAGATAACAAATTTCAGACCTTTGATTTAATTTTTATATCTCTAATATCTTTAGCCTCTGGAGTTCTACTTGCTTTAATTTTCATTCAAATTAGAAATATGAGGACTTCTAAAGAAATTCAATATGATTTTGAAGAAGCATCAGATGATAAATCTACCTTATCTACTCTTCCGTCTGATCTTAGTATTAAAAATGATATAGATCAGCAGCAATTTGACCTTGCAGTTACATATTATGAAATGAGTGATAAAGAAAATGCAGAAGCACTCTTAAAAAATTTAATTCAAACAACGGAAAATAGCGAAATAAGAAAAGCCTCTGAAGATCTTCTTGAAAAAGTGAAACAGCTGTGAGGTTAGCATTTACCTTGGAGTATGATGGAACATCATTTTCAGGATTTCAAAGTCAAAAAAATGTTCCAACAGTCCAAGATAGTGTTGAGGAAGCACTAAAAAAGATTACAAATCAAAATTGTAGGATCAATTATTCAGGTAGAACCGATGCCGGTGTTCATGCTTTATCTCAAGTATGTGACTTTGAAACAACAGTCAAAAGAACTGATAAAGAATGGATAAATGGCATTAATTCAAATCTTCCTTCAACAATTTCAGTAAAAAACATTTTTAAAGTTCCAGACACTTTTAATTCAAGATTTTCTGCAATTGAAAGAAAATATTCATATGTTATTTACAACTCTAAAAATAAACCATTATTTTTAGAGAGAAATACCTATTGGGTAAGAAATTCACTGAACATAGACCTAATGAATGAACAACTTCAATCATTCAAGGGAGAGAAAGATTTTAGTTCATTTAGAAGCTCAAACTGTAATTCAAAAAATCCTATTAAAACTGTAAAAGATATTAATTTAACAAGATTTAATGACTTTATAATAATCACAATTATTGCAAATGCTTTTTTACAAAATATGGTAAGAATTATGGTTGGAACATTGATTGATATTGCAAAAAACGAAAATAATATGAGTATTCATGATATTTTAGATAAGAAAGATAGAAAAATTGCAGGTAAAACTGCGCCCGCATGTGGACTTTTTTTTCTTGGTCCAAAATATCCAGATGAACTGCAATTAAATACGTGTGAAGAAAATATCTTTGATAGGTATAAAATCTTATGAAGCCATTAATTAAGATATGCGGAATAAATAACTTTAATATTCTTCAACAATTAGTTTCCATAGATAATATTAATTATCTTGGATTTATTTTTTACGAAAAAAGTGTAAGAAATGTTTCTCCAGAATTTCTTGAACAAGTAAAAGAATTTGAATTTAAAGACAAGAGACCAGTTTGTGTGTATGTAAATTCTGATCAAGATTTCATCAAAAAAACTTCTTCATACTTTAAAGATCCTATCCTTCAATTTCATGGAGATGAAACAAGTGACTTCTGTAATTCTTTTGATAATGAATTTTGGAAAGTATTGAGAATCAATAATCAAATTAATGTCGATGAGATTATTAGATATGAAAAGGCATCTGGAATTTTGTTTGAAAACTATAAAAAAGATCAACCAGGAGGAACTGGAGAATCTTTTGATTGGAGCTTAATAAATAGTGTAAAAGATTTAGATATGAAAATTATCCTCTCTGGTGGAATTAATTGTGAAAATGTTGATAATGCTATAGATATTAATCCGTGGTGTCTTGATATAAATTCAGGAGTTGAATCTTCACCTGGTGTTAAAAACATAGACCTAATTAAACAATTATTAGATAAAATTAACATATGAAATTAGACAAGAATAATTTACCAGATAAAAATGGTTTTTTTGGAGAATATGGAGGTAAGTTTGTTCCAGAGACACTAATGTATGCTTTAGAAGAGCTTGAAACAACTTACGAAAAGTTAAAAAATAATAACGAATTCAAAGAACAGTTCTATAAAGATCTTTCAGAATTTGTTGGACGACCTTCGCCATTATATTTTGCTGAAAGATTAACAAAACATTATGGTACAGGCTCAATATGGTTGAAGAGGGAAGATCTTAACCATACTGGTGCACACAAAATAAACAATACCATTGGACAAATCTTGCTTGCAAAATACATGGGCAAGAAAAGAATTATTGCCGAAACAGGTGCAGGACAACATGGCGTTGCTACTGCAACTGTTGCTGCTAGGCTTGGTCTTGAATGTCATATTTATATGGGTTCAGAAGATGTTCAAAGACAATCATTAAATGTGTATAGAATTAAACTGCTTGGAGCTCAAGTTCATTCTGTTGATTCTGGATCAGCTACATTAAAAGATGCATTGAATGAAGCCTTAAGGGATTGGGTAACAAATGTAGATGACACATACTATATTATTGGAAGTGTCACTGGGCCTCATCCTTATCCTATGATTGTTAGAGATTTTAATTCTGTTGTTGGAGAGGAATTGATTTCACAGTCAAAAGAGTTATTTGATTCAATGCCTGATGCAATTGTTGCATGTGTTGGCGGTGGATCAAATGCAATGGGAGCATTTTATCCTTTTATAAAATTTAATGAAACTAGACTTATAGGTGTTGAAGCCGGCGGGGAAGGCGTAGAAACAGGAGAACATGCAGCACCATTAAATGATGGTACTCCTGGGGTTCTCCATGGAGCATTAAGTTACCTAATGCAAGATGACAGCGGTCAAGTAAAAGGCACAAAATCAGTTTCTGCTGGACTTGATTATCCTGGAGTAGGGCCAGAACATTCCTGGCTAAAAGACACTGGACGGGCTGAATATGTTGCTGTAAGTGACGATGCTGCATTAAAAGCCTTTCATGAGGTCTCTGAGCTAGAAGGAATAATCCCTGCGCTTGAAACTGCTCATGCTTTTGCATATCTAGACACTTTAATGAAAGAGTTTGATAAAAATTCAAATATAATTGTTAATGTATCGGGAAGAGGTGACAAAGATATTAATACTGTCGCAAATATTGATGGAATAAAGATTTGAACAGGCTTACAAATACTCTTGATGAATTAAAAAATAAAAATAAAAAAGCTCTTGTAGCTTATCTTGTTGCTGGGGATCCAGATATTGAAATGACTATAGAATTAATGAAATTGTTCGTTGAATCTGGAGTTGATATTATAGAAATTGGTGTCCCTTTCACAGATCCAATTGCAGAGGGTCCTGTTATACAAAAAGCTCATGATCGTGCTCTCAAAAATAATGTTTCATTAAAGCTAATTTTTGAAATGGTTGATCAGTTTAGAAAAAATGATAACAAAACACCACTTGTACTTATGGGGTACCTAAATACATTTATTTTTAACAAAGCCCTAATTGAAGATAATAAAAATGATGTTATTGATTCAGTTTTAGTTGTTGATATCCCGGGGGAGTTAAAACTAAAAGATTATGGAGTCCATAATCCTAATATAAATAATATCTCACTAATTTCTCCAACTACTAAAAAAGATAGGATTGAATTAATTGCAAAAAATAGCTCTGGCTTTGTATATTATGTAACTCTTAGAGGTGTTACAGGAGCATCAAATCTGGATGTAAATGAAATTACTAAAAATGTAGAAGAAATAAAAAAATATGCTAGCGTCCCAACTCTAGCTGGGTTTGGAATTAAGTCTGCTGAAGATGCAAAACTTTTATCTCAATGCTCAGATGGAGTTATAATTGGTTCGTCAATAGTTCAAATGATTGCCGAAGGCTCACAAACTAAAGAATTTGATAGAATAAGAAAATATATTATTGAAATAAAGCAGGCGATATCATGAATTGGTTAAGAAGGCTTATTCCTTCTATAGGTACATTAAAGTCAAAAAGCAAGGTTCCAGATGGTTTATGGAGTTCCTGTAAAAAATGTGACTCAGTTTTATACGTTCCAGAATTAGAAAAGTCTCTATACGTTTGTCCAAAGTGCGATTATCACTTTAGAATAGGAGCAAGAAAAAGACTCGAAATCTTTCTAGACAATAATTCATATAAAGAAATTTCTCCAAATTTAACAACAAAGGACCCTCTTAAATTTAAAGATTTAAAACATTATTCTTCAAGGATAAAAGAGGCAGAGGCTAATACTGGTGAAAAAGAAGCAATAATTATTGTAGAAGGAAACTTAGATTCTATTAATGTTGTTGTGGCTGCATTTGAATTTAGATTTCTGGGTGGATCTATGGGGAGTGTTGTTGGGGAGAAGTTTGTTCAGGGGATTAATGCTGCAATAAAAAATAGAAAACCTTTTATTTGTTTTGCAACAAGTGGCGGGGCAAGAATGCAAGAGTCAATGGTTGCTCTTATGCAGATGGCTAAAACCTCTGCTGCAATCCAGAGACTAAAAAAAGAAAAACTGCCTTATATTTGTGTTTTAGTTGATCCAATATTTGGAGGAGTATCTGCAAGTATTGCTATGCTAGGAGATATAAATATTGCTGAGCCTCATGCATCTAGTGGCTTTACTGGAAGAAGGGTAATAGAACAAACTGTTAGGATTGAATTGCCTGATAATTTTCAAACATCTGAGTATTTACTTAATAATGGAGCAATTGATATGATTGTTCACAGAAAGGATTTAAGATCAAAAATTACTGGAATTTTAAAAAAAATACATAAAAATTAATGCAAATTGAAAGACTTGTTGGTTTTCTGTTATTTATAGGAATTTTATTCTTTCTAATGTTTTCGTTTTATCCCTCAACTTACATTGAAAAAACAATTAGTCTTAATATTCTTGATGAAGATTTTAATGGCTTCAATGATTCAGATTTTGACCTATTTGTATATAGGGCTCATGTTCTGTCGTCCGCTGAAAATGCAAATATGCTTAAAGATAAAATAATTAATGGCGGATATCCTTCTTTTATTTCACCATATGGAGATAAAGAAAAATTATTAGCAGTTTATGTTGGACCTTTTTTATCTAAGGATGATATTTTAAAAAATATTACAGAAATTAAACTATTATCCCAATCAAAGAATGGAGAAATTTCTATATGGAAGCTTTAGGATTGAATCCAGCTGATTGGTTTATTTTAATAGTTCTTATTGCCTCAGGTATAATTTCATTTGCTCGTGGATTTACAAAAGAATTTTTATCTCTGTTTTTATGGTTAGCTGCATTTATAGCAGCAATTAGCTTAGAGTATCTTACGACCCCTAAAATTAATGAATTTATTGGCAACGAAGAAATATCAAAAATAATTTCGTATATTATTGTTTTTGTAATTTTTATATTTATTGGCGGAATGATAATTAAATTCATTAGTAAGTTAATTAAATGGTCTGGCGCCTCGGGTTTTGACAGATTTCTTGGTGTTGTATTTGGTCTGATAAGAGGTTCGATTGTTTTATTTGTTATATTTTTGTTACTTCCATCTGGAATAAAAACAACCGACTTAATAAATAATTCTAAAATTACACCAATTATTCAAAAATATGCGCCAGAAATAGAAGCATATTTTAGAGAATTGATAGATAATAGAAATGTTGTAGAGGAGGCTCTGGAAATTATCGAACCTTTAAAAAAAGAGGTAGACCCAGAACCAATTAATGAAGACACTAAAGATGGGGACTCTTAATGTGTGGAATAGTTGGGATTTCGGCTGAAACAAACGTAGCTGCTGAAATCTATGATTCTCTTTTAATGCTTCAGCATAGAGGTCAAGATGCTGCTGGCATATCTGTTTGCAATAGTAATGATGAATTAAACTCAAGAAAATCAATGGGATATGTTCGCGATGTTTTCCAACAAAGGCACATGGATAAACTTGCAGGAAATTATGGTATTGGACACGTAAGATATCCAACAGCAGGTGGTGCTGGTAAGGAATTTGCACAACCTATGTATGTGAATTCACCTTACGGTATAAGTCTTGCACATAACGGGAATCTAACTAATTCAAAGCAACTTGGAACTCAATTGTTTCACGCAGAAATGAGACATCTTAGGACAGATAGCGACTCCGAAGTTTTATTAAATATATTTGCTCATGAGCTTGGTAAACAAAGAGAGATATACCCATCTGAAAAAAATATTTTTAAGGCAGTAACTAAAACTCATATAAGATGTGATGGAGCATATGCAGTTATTGCTCTTATAAATGGATACGGTTTGGTTGCTTTTCGAGACAATAACGGAATAAGACCTCTATCTATAGGAGTAAGAAAAGGAAAAGAAAGAGAGGAATACATTGTTTCTTCTGAAGATGCTCTTTTTACACCTCTTGGTTTTAAAAAGCTTAGAGATATAGATCCTGGTGAAGCTATATTTATTGATAAAAATGGAAAATTATTTTCTCAACAATGTGCTGATAATCCTCAGAAGCGACCATGTATATTTGAATATGTTTATTTTTCAAGACCTGACTCAAAGATTGATGAAATTTCAGTTTATAAAGCAAGAATGAGAATGGGAACAAAGCTTGCTGGGCAAATCAAGAGAACTAGACCTGATCACGATATCGATGTTGTGATACCCATTCCAGATAGCTCAGTAACTGCTGCTCATCAATTAGCTGTTGACTTGAATGTTCCCTACAGAGAAGGCTTTGTAAAGAATAGATATATTGGAAGAACTTTTATTATGCCTTATCAAGAAGAGAGGAAGAAATCAGTAAGAAGAAAGTTAAACATTCTTGATTTAGAATTTGAAGGAAAAAACGTTTTACTTGTTGATGACTCAATTGTAAGAGGAACAACCAGTAAAAAAATTATAGAAATGGCTAGAGAGGCTGGAGCAAAA
Organism: uncultured SAR86 cluster bacterium; assembly: GCA_902547295.1. Classification (GTDB taxonomy): domain Bacteria; phylum Pseudomonadota; class Gammaproteobacteria; order Magnimaribacterales; family D2472; genus SAR86A. The sequence continues at coordinate 25,396 of CACCNJ010000012.1, forward strand.
AAAGTTTATTTTGCATCCGCTGCTCCTGCAATAAAGTATCAAAATTTATATGGAATTGATATGCCTGCAACAGCTGAACTTATAGCATCAAATAAATCAAATGATGAAGTCGCCTCTGAAATTAATGCAGATTGGTTAATTTATCAGACATTAGGAGACTTAATAGATTCTGTGAGGGAGGGTAATCCAGAAATAAGTGAATTTGAAACTTCAATTTTTACAGGTGAATACTTCACTCCTTTAGTTGAAAATTATCTTGAAGAATTAGAAATTTCTAGAAAAGACGAACTTAAAATGCAAAGGGAAAAATCTAAAGCTAAGAGCTAACTGGGATTGACTATATTAATTGCAGGTATTTCAGCATTGTTCGCACTTTCAACATAAGTCTCAATCTCATTAAAGTTTAAATACCTATAAATTTGACCTGACAATGGATTAATATCACTCATATACTGATGATACTGCTCAATAGTTGGAATTTTCCCAAGAACTGAACATATAGCAGACAGTTCTGCTGATGCTAAGAAAACATTAGCTCCATCGCCAAGTCTGTTCGGAAAATTCCTTGTTGAGGTTGAAACAACAGTTGAGTTTGCTAAAACTCTTGCCTGATTCCCCATACACAATGAACAACCCGGTACCTCGGTTCTTGCTCCTGATACTCCGAAGATATTATATATACCTTCCTCTATAAGTTGCTTTTCATCCATCTTTGTTGGTGGCACCACCCAAAGTCTTGCCTTAAGATTTTTATATTTCTCAAGAAGTGTCCCAGCTGCTCTAAAATGACCAATATTTGTCATGCACGATCCAATAAAAACTTCTTGGATTTTTGTATTTGCAACATCTGACAGGGGTTTTATATCATCTGGATCATTAGGACATGCTAGGAGAGGTTCTTTGATTTCGTTAAGATCAATTTCAATTATCTCAGCATATTCAGCGTCTTTATCCGCTTCTAGAAGTTGTGGATTAAGAATCCACTCTTCCATTGATTGAGCTCTTCTTTCAAGCGTCTTTGCATCTCCGTAGCCACTTGCAATCATCCATCTCAACATAACAATGTTTGATTGAAGATATTCTATTATCGGTTCTTTATTAAGCTTTACTGTACAACCTGATGCTGATCTTTCAGCAGAAGCATCTGAAAGTTCAAAAGCTTGTTCAACCTTCATATTAGGCAGGCCTTCAATTTCAAGACATCTGCCAGAAAAGACATTCTTTTTTCCATCCTTATCTATCGTAAGTAATCCTCTTTGAAGTGCTGCATAAGGAATAGCGTTAACTAAATCTCTTAGAGTTATTCCTGGTTGCATATCTCCTTTAAATCTTACCAACACTGACTCTGGCATATCTAAAGGCATTACACCTAGCGTTGCAGCAAATGCAACTAAACCAGATCCTGCTGGAAAGCTTATTCCTATAGGAAATCTTGTATGACTATCACCACCTGTACCAACTGTATCTGGAAGCAGCATTCTATTCATCCAAGAATGTATAATTCCATCCCCCGGCCTTAGAGATACACCGCCACGATTCATAATAAAGTCAGGTAAGTTATGTTGAGTTTCGATATCAACTGGCTTTGGATATGCTGCAGTATGACAAAATGATTGCATAACAAGGTCTGCTGAAAAACCAAGACATGCCAATTCTTTAAGCTCATCTCTTGTCATTGGGCCAGTTGTATCTTGTGACCCAACAGTTGTCATTCTAGGTTCACAGTATGTTCCTGGTCTCACTCCATCAACCCCACAAGCTTTTCCAACCATCTTTTGCGCAAGAGTAAAACCTGCTTTACTCTTATCTTTAGCATCAGGTCTTCTGAAAACTTTTGATATATCTAAACCTAAAGCTTCCCTACTTTTATCTGTAAGCTGTCTACCAATAATTAATGGAATTCTTCCGTTCGCTCTAACCTCATCCAAAAGCACATCAGTCTTAAGCTCAAATTCAGAAATTACTTCTTTGGTATTAGCATCTAAAACTCTTCCATTAAGTGGCTCTAAAATAATTTCCTGACCCATTAACATTTTTGAAACATCCATCTCAATTGGAAATGCACCTGAATCTTCGAGAGTATTAAAAAAAATTGGAGCAATTTTCCCACCAAAACAATAACCACCTTCTTTTTTATTTGGTATACAAGGTATCTCATCTCCCATGTGCCATAAAACAGAATTTGTTGCAGATTTTCTAGAAGATCCTGTACCAACTACATCTCCAACAAAAACCAAAGGATTACCTTTTTCTTTCAATTTTTCAATTGTGCCAAGCGGGTCATCAAGACCTGTTCTTGGCATTTTAAACATAGCTAATGCATGAAGAGGGATGTCTGGTCTAGACCAAGCATCTGGTGCAGGAGACAAATCATCAGTATTTATCTCTCCAGTAACTTTATAAACTGTAAGTTTTATTTGCTCTTCTATATCTGTTTTTTCAGTGAACCAAGTTGCGTTAGCCCATTCTTCAACAACTTTCTTTGCATGTTCATTTGTTTTTGATAGTTCAAATATTTCATTAAATGCGTCAAAAATTAATAAAGTTCTGCTTAGAACATTTGCAGCTGCTTCAGCTAATTCATTATCTTTTAAACACTCAATAAGTGGTTGAATATTATATCCCCCGAGCATGGTTCCAAGAATTTTCACAGCATCTATTTTGGTAATATATGGGCTAGAAGCTTTGCTAGTAGTTATATCAGCTAAAAATGCAGCTTTAACATACGCAGCTTGATCAACACCAGCAGGAACTCTTTCTTTTAATAGATTTAATAAGAAATCTGATTCTTGATGATCTTCTTTTAGTAATTCTATAAGCTCAGAAGTCTGATCAGCATCAAGAGGCAAGGGCGGTATGTTTTGTTCTGCCCTCTCTGCAACGTGTTTTTTGTAATTTTCTAACATCGTCTGGTCTCCGATGGGCATATTTTACTCTTATAGCTAAAGATAGCCACTAATTAGATGAAATATAAGGTAATTTTATTTAAAAATCGGTTATTATTTTGCAATATGCCAAAATTACAAAAAAAACGATCTTCAACACCTTGCTTAGGTATATGCTCTACAACTTTTGGCGACGAGGTTTGTAAAGGATGCAAGCGTTTTGCTCATGAGATTGTTAGTTGGACAAAATACTCAGAAGAAGAAAGAGAAATCGTAAACAATCGTTTAGAAGAATTTAAAATTAAAATTTTAAAACACAGATTTAAGATTACAGATAAAGAATTATTTTCAAATAATCTTGATCAGATGGGAATTAATTTTAATCATTCTTTAGATCCTTTGACCTGGATCTTTGATTTATTTCGCGCAACTGGATCCCAGGCAATTGATCTTGAAAGATTTGGGATAGAAAGTTTGGAATACTTTGATCCAAAAACTATAAGAGATATTATTAACAAAGAACTTCTTGATTTGTCAGAAGCACACCACGAGAGATATTTTAAAAAAGCTAACTAAAATCTTTTAGCATTATCTTTAATTCTAATGAATGTTGTTCCTCTTCTCCGATTTGTGCTCTGGCATATTCTTCTAAATATACAGATTTATTTTCAACACAATTTAAAAGTTTTTTGTATAGACTTAGTGCAAAAAGTTCATGCTCTAAACTTTCTTCCAAAATATCTTTAATAGTATGTCTATTTGTTTCTTCAATCTTTGCAATCTTTTGACTAGGATGTCCATCCAGGCCAGCAATTTTTTCTCCAGCAAGTTGAGCATGAAGGAGAGATTCCTCAGCTTGTTCCTTAAGAAATGTAACGATTGGTAATCTATATGGGCCACTTACCATCAT
>CACCNJ010000013.1 GCA_902547295.1 uncultured SAR86 cluster bacterium
CATCGCAATGCCGCCACTTTACAGAGTCGACTGCGGAAAAGAGGTTTTATATGCATTAGATGAATTGCAAAAAGATAAAATAGTTAAAGATTTTAAAAATAAAAAGGGCAAACCAAAAATTAATATACAAAGATTTAAAGGCTTGGGTGAAATGAATCCATCACAGTTAAGAGAGACTGTTATGGATCCAGAATCAAGACAACTAGTTAGGTTATCAATTTCAGCTACCGACAATGCAAATGCAATGATGGATCTTTTACTTTCAAAGAAAAATGCGCCGGCAAGGAAAGAGTGGCTTGAAAAGAAAGGTTCACTAGTTAGGATATAAGAATGCCAAAAGATCAATCTAATTCAATAAGCCTTAAGAAATACGCTGAGGAATCTTATTTAAATTACGCGATGTATGTCATTCTTGATCGGGCACTTCCAAATGTTGGAGATGGTTTAAAACCTGTTCAAAGAAGAATTTTGTATGCTATGTCAGAACTAGGACTAGATGCTGGCTCGAAATATAAAAAATCTGCTCGAACTGTTGGAGACGTAATTGGAAAATTCCATCCTCATGGTGATAGTGCTGCATATGAAGCTATGGTTTTAATGGCACAAAACTTTTCATTTAAATATCCATTAGTTGATGGTCAAGGAAATTGGGGTTCTCAAGATGATCCAAAATCCTTTGCAGCAATGAGGTATACAGAATCAAAGTTAACAAATTTTGCAAATTTACTAATTTCTGAACTTAAGTCTGGATGGGTGAGAAGTGCAAAAGGACATGAAATCGATCCAAATACACTTTCATACAGAGGAGATGACTCTCTGCAAGATTTTGCAAGAGGCAGAAGCAATCAGCTGGCTGTTTTTCTTGACTCAAACGGGAAAGCGTACTCAATACAAAGTCATTCTTTGCCATCTGCAAGGGGGATGGGTGAACCAATCACTGGAAGACTAAATGCTGATTCGGGTGTCCAATTTATTTCTTCGGTTATTGGAGTTGAAGGCAATAAATTTTTGATAATGAATACCGCAGGATATGGTTATATTTCTGAATATCAGAACATGATCTCAAATAAAAAAACGGGAAGGGCATTCATGAAGTTACCAGATAATGCAAAAATGTTGAAAGCTATTCCTGTAAAAGATAATCATACTCATATTGCTGCAGTTTCAAATATTGGGAAGCTTTTAATCTTTAATATTGAGGAGTTACCAATACTTGGAAAAGGTAAGGGCAATAAAATAATAAACATACCAAAAGATAAGCTTGCTGCTGGAGAAGAATTTATGGCACATGCTCAACTCCTTGCAGATGATAGTTCTCTCAAAATAGAGGTAGGTAAAAGATCTGTAACCTTAAAACCAAAAGATTGGTCAGAGTATGTTCTTTCAAGGGCTAAGAGGGGCAAAAAAGTTGGTAAATTAATAAATATTGAAAGGTTGATAGAAGAACCAAAATCTTTAGAAGAACAATAATTTACTAGACAAGGATTTAAAAAATTGATTTCAGTTAAAAAAAAAGAAAGCTCTAGTTATTTAATTTCTTTAAGTCCAAATAGCTCACTAGTTGGTATATATAGAGTCATCTTTCTAGCAAGCATAACTTTGGTTTGTGGAGGAATAGCAACTATTTTTTATTTTTTTGGGGCAGCATTAATTCTTCCATTTGCTGGATTAGAATTGACTATATTATTTATCGCATTTTATCTAAGCTTTAGATGGAGCAGCAAAAAAGAACAGATTTATATCTCTCAAGATATTGTAAGAATAGAAAAAGGTATTAAAAAAGCAGAGTATTCTTGGGAGGAATTTCGAACTTTTACATCATTTCAGGTTAAAAGAAATAAAGATAAAAGTTTAAGATTAAGCTTTAGATCAAAAGGCGAAGATGTCTATGTTGGTGATTTTCTTAATGAGGATGATAAAAACTTATTGAGAGATACTATAAGTGAAATCATTGAAGACCTAAATTCTTTATCTAATCTTTCCAATTAGGAAGTTTCTTTTTTACCTCGACTAGTTTTAATTTTTGAGAATGAGGAATGCCATTTTTAAACTTTGGATATGCTTCTCCTTGAATAAGAGGCTTGAGATATTTAATTGCTTTTGCAGTTACATCAAACCCATCTTTTGATATAAATGAATTTGGCAGTTTTTTTTCAACATTAGCTATTTTTGATAATGGTGCTGGTATTATCTTCCATGAATATTTTTCGCTCTTAGATCTAACAATAATAGGCATAACACCATTCAATCCTTTGATAGCATATCTTACGGCATGAACTCCAACAGCCTCAGCATGAAGTAAATCTGTCTTTGAAGAAATATGACGAGCACTTCTTTGTAAATAATCAGAAACAGCCCAATGATTTTTTAAATTTAGTTTTTGTGAAATTAATCCTGCTAAATATGGTGCCACTCCTCCAAGTTGCGAATGACCAAAAGCATCTTTTCTATCTGATTCGGCTAAAAATTTTCCTTTACTATTTTTTACGCCTTCGGAAGCGACTATTACACAATATCCATTTTTTTTAACAACATCTTTTACCTTATTTAAAAATTTAATCTGATTAAATCTTATTTCCGGTAATAGAATTATATGAGGTGCGTCTTTTTGATCAATTCTTGCTAAGGCAGATGATGCAGCCATCCAACCAGCATGTCTTCCCATCACCTCTAAAATAAAAACTTTTGTTGATGTTTCAGACATAGATGCTACATCTAGAGATGCTTCCATTGTTGATGTGGCTATATACTTTGCTGCAGAACCAAATCCAGGGCAACAATCTGTTTCTGCTAAATCATTGTCAACAGTCTTTGGTATTGCAATGCAATTGATTGGATAACAAAGCTTCTTACTTATTTGAGAAACCTTATAAGCCGTATCAGCAGAATCATTTCCACCGTTATAGAAAAAATAACCAATATTATGAGCTTTAAAAACTTCTACTAATCTTATGTATTCTTTTTTATTTTCCTCAAAGCTTTTTAACTTAAATCTACAAGAACCAAATGCTCCTCCTGGAGTTGACTTAAGAGAATTGATAGCAGATTTGCTTTCTTTTGATGTGTCGATTAATTCCTCTTTTAGTGCTCCTAGAATTCCATTCTTTCCAGCATAAACTTTACCAATTTTTGATTTATATTTTTTTGATTCTAAAATTACTGATGCAGCAGTAGCGTTTATAACTGAGGTTACTCCACCTGATTGTGCATAAAATGCATTTTTTTTCATTATTTCCCCGCTTTAGCTTTGAATAAAATTCAAGTGTCGTATTATAACTAATATGAGAATACATATCCTAGGCATTTGTGGAACCTTTATGGCCGGTCTTGCACAAATTCTTAAGGAATCTGGACACGATGTATCTGGAGCAGATGCTAAGTTCTATCCACCAATGTCTGACTATTTAAAAAAAATAGGCATTAAAACAATTGAAGGCTATGAGAAAAAATCTCTCCCTGAAGCTGATCTTTATGTAATTGGTAATGCTTTATCTAGGGGAAATGAGTGTGTAGAAGAAATTTTAGATCAAAAATTACCATACGTTTCTGGACCTGAAATGTTAGGAAAGGAATTAAAAAATAGAAATGTTTTTGCAATATCTGGAACGCATGGAAAGACAACAACTTCATATATGTTAGCGCATATATTTTTAGATCAAGGAAGAGAAATTGGATATCTTGTCGGGGGCATTTCTGATGATTTTGATAATCCAGCATGCTTAGGAAAAGATCCTATTTTTGTTATTGAAGCTGATGAATATGATTCTGCTTTTTTCGATAAACGCTCAAAATTTATTCACTACTCTCCTACTAATCTTATTATAAATAATATCGAATTTGATCATGCGGACATATTTAAAGACATCGAAGATATCAAAAAACAATTTCACCATCTAATAAAAATTATTAAATCATCAGGCAATATTATTTATTTTGATGATGATAGTACCTCCAAAGAAGTAATTGAAAAAGGAATTTGGTGTAACAAAATTGGAATAAATTCAAATGGAGTAAAAGCTGACTTTGAATCTAAAGAATTAATAATAGATGATGAAATATTTCAATTGAACGAACTTCCATTAATAGGTGAACACAACTTTAAAAATTATGTTTGTTCAATATTAGCAGCTAAGCTTGTGGGGATTTCAGAAACAGAATCAATTAATTCTCTTAAAAAATTTAAGGGTGTTAAAAGAAGAATGGATTTCATTAAAGAAATTTCAGGCATAAGAATATATGATGATTTTGCTCATCATCCAACAGCAATAAAATTATCATGCAGCGCAATCCGAAATAAATATTCAGATAAAAAAATTCTTGGTCTTATCGAGTTAGGTTCAAATACAATGTCATCAGGTTACCATAAAGAAAATTTGATAAGTTCTTTTGATTCATTGGACGAATTTTTAATCTTAGATCCTAACAAGAATTATAAAATTAATAATGCGTTTGATTCTGAAAATGAACTTTTAAAAAATTTGGAAGAAAAAATTTTTGACTATGATATTATTTTGATTATGACTAACAAAGATAGTCTAAAGTTTATAAATCCAATAATTAATAGCATTGAAAAAAAATAATTTACCTGTTTTTCCTTTAGGCCTGGTAGCTTTGCCTGGCACAATTCAAAATTTGCAAATTTTTGAGCCTAGATATATCAGCATGGTTAAAGACTGTATGAAAAACAATCATGGTTTTGTGATAGTTTTTCAAAAATCTGGTGAAGGCAATGACTTTGAAATATCTAAAAAGGGTTCATATGTTGAGATTATTGATTTTAATAACTTGCCTAATGGTTTGCTCGGAATCTCTGTCAAATCTATCAATAAAGTTGCAATTAGTAATTTAGTTCAGCTTCAAGATGGACTTAACGTTGCTGAGGTTAACCCTTTAATTGATCCTGAGGTTGATGATCAAGCTCTGTTAGCAGAATTTCCTGAAATAAGTAATATTTTGAATCAGCTTGTTAAGCATCCTAGAGTTGCTGATATGCCAATTGAGGTTGATTTTAACTCCGCTGATTCCGTTGCATATCATCTTGCTGGATTGATACCAATTCCATGGTCTCATAAACAGAGTCTTCTTGAGGCATTTGATGCCTCTCAAAGATTTGCAATTCTATCTAAGTATATTGAAGAAATTTCTTCTAGCTAAAATAAGATTAAACTTTTAGAGGCTCTTGATTTGATCTTTTTCTTAACCAATTTATGGTCTTGAGTACACTTGGAATTGCTATAAACTTCCTTTCAATAAAATATTTGCCAGGATAATTACTCATCATTAACCCAATAAATATTGTGAATAACCCCTGTCCAGGAAGGACAAGCATAAGAATTCCACCGATAATTAAAATGTATCCAATTAAATTTTTAATTATCATTGAAACTAGCCACATTGCAGGATATTTGGATTTAAATTTTGAAGGCTTTTTATTTATAAAATAATCACTTGGTATGAGTGACACTAGCCATTTAATACTCACTAGACTAAAAATAAATATTGCAAAAGATATAGCTCCAAGCCAAAAAATATATGACTTGTAATTTATAATTTGCTGACTGAGTTGTTCAAAAATAATTTCCAATAAATTACTTACCTTTTTTCATTAATTTGATTTAGTATATCAATAAGAACATTTGTAGAGATAATTATTAGACCCACAATTTTATTTAATCTTGTCTAAAAAAACACTTTCAGAAATATGCAACAATAGTCTAACTGACAGCAAGGCAGAAGACTTACTTGTCTTAGATGTAGAAAACATCTCATCATTTGCAGATAAGATCATTATAGTTACCGCAACTTCAAATCGTCATGCTCTATCTGTTTCAGAAAAGCTTGTAGAATCGCTAAAAGAAAATAAATTTAATATTCTTGGAGTAGAAGGAGAAATTGATTCAGGATGGGTTTTGGTAGATTGTGGAGACATTGTGGTTAATATAATGAAAAAAGAGCAACGAGACTTTTATGACTTAGAAGGACTTTGGGGAGAAAAAACTCTATTAACTCAAGAAAGCTAATGATCATTAAAATTATTAGTATTGGAAATAAACTTAATAAATGGGAGCAAGACAGCATTAATTTCTATTTGAAACAATTACCAAAAAATTTAAAAATAGAATTCGTAAATTTAAAAAGTCATCAAAATCCAAATTATTCTGAATCTGAGGTAATAAAAAAAGAATCGCAATTGATAATGTCAAAAGTATCTAAAGATGATTTTATTATTGCATTTGATATGAATGGCGATCAAATTTGTAGCAAAAAATTTAGTGATCTTATATTTAATAATCAAGAATCTGATAAAACAATAACTTTTGTAATAGGTGGCTCATTTGGATTGTCATCAGAAATAAAAGATAATTCTAACAAGGTATTGTCTGCATCTTTGTTCACATTTCCTCACAGATTGTTTAGATTAATATTGGTTGAACAAATTTATAGGGCACACACAATAGTAAATAATATGCCATATCACAAATGATAGATTTAAACGAAAGGTTTTCAGAAAAAAGAAATTTCTTCAATAGGCTTATTTTTGTTTATGTTTTCTTTGGCGTACTATTTTTGTATCTGATTTATAAAACATTTTCTCTTCAAGTCTCAAGTTATACAGATTATGAGCTAGCATCACTTGAAAACAAGACAAGAGAATTTTTGATCCAACCAAGAAGAGGAATTATTTACGATAGAAATGGTGAGATTATTGTAAACAATAAACCTAGTTATAACATGATTCTTGACCCAGAAAATGTTGATGATATTAATGAGTTGATATTTGAAATTAATAAATTTATTAATTTATCTGATGCTGAAATTAAAAATATAAACAACATTTTTCCAAACAAGAAAAAGTTAAATAGAGAAGTTGTACTCAAAAGAAACTTAACCACTAAAGAAATTGCAAAATTTGAAGTAAGAAAATATAGATTTCCTGATATTCAAATCGCTGAGAGATATTCAAGACAAAATCTTTATCCATACCTATTTTCACATTCCATAGGATACGTTGGCAATCTTGATGAGGAAAAACTACAAGAAATATTATCATCTCAAAATCTGAAATCAAATGAGACAATTTTTACTTATTCAAATGGTTTTTTGGATGGAAAAACGGGGATTGAATATATTTATGATGATAAATTGCGAGGTTTATTTGGAAAAAAAATATATGAAGTTGACGCATCTGGAAGACTATTAGAAGAAAAACAGGTGATACCTGCTGTTGCAGGTGAAGATATTATTACTTCTCTTGATCTCTCAAGCCAAAAAGTTGCTTATGATGAGTTAAATAATAGAAGGGGTGCAGTAGTAGCTGTAGATATAAATGATGGTTCAATTGTTACCTATGTAAGCACTCCATCATTTTCTGTAAATAAGATCGCTAACGGACTCACACAAAAAGAATTTAATGAGTTAATAAATGATGATGATAAACCATTTTTTGATCGAGCAGCTCAAGGCAGATATTCACCAGCATCAACGATTAAGCCTGCTATTGGTTTATTCGGAATTGATAAAGATATTTTGGATTGGGAATATACTATTCAGGATCCTGGATTTTTTGTATTACCTGAAGATGGAAGAATCTATCGAGGATGGAAAAAAGGTGGCCATGGTGAAATTAATCTCAAAGATGCAATTATAGAAAGCTCAAACACTTTCTTTTTTTCACTTGCTTATCGAACAGAAATAGAAGAGTTAAGAGCTCACTTGTCGAATTTTGGATTTGGTAGAAATGTTTGTGATGATTGCTTTATGCCAGATAATGGTCTGCTTCCAAGTCCAAGATGGAAAATGAATACCCATAATTTTGGTTGGTTTAAAGGTGATACAGTAAATGTAGGAGTTGGGCAAGGATATATAAATGCTACGCCAATTCAATTAGCATATTATTCTGCCTTTCTAGCGACAAAAGGTAATTTAAATAAATTCTCTTTTGTTCAAGATAGCAATAGTGCCAATAAGAACATTTTTACTTCAAAAAATATTACAAACACTGATTGGAATAATATTCATGAGAGTATGATAGGCGTAATCGAAAGTCCAAGAGGAACGGCAGGAAGACTTCGATTATTAAAAGATTATGTAATAGCTGCAAAATCAGGAACTGTCGAATTAGTAAGTACTGAAACTAAAGAAGATTATCAAATAATACGAGAAACAGAGGGCAAAAGAGACCACGCTATAATAATTGCTTTTGCACCTATGCCAAATCCAAAATATGCTATAAGTGTTGTAATTGAAAACGGTGAAAGTGGTGGATCAGTTGCTGGACCTGTAGCAGTCGCAGTACTAAATAGCCTAGTCAAAAATGATTAATTTTAAAAATTTTCTTAAGGATAAAATCTATATCGATCTTTATTTATTTATTTCAATCACATTACTTTCAATAATGGGTCTTGTATTTCTATATAGCGCCTCTCAAGGGAATATAGAGACAATCATTAAACAGTCTTTTTTTGTTATATTTGGTTTGTTTTTGATGTTTATCGTTAGTCAGCCAGATCCAGATTTCTACAAAAATAATTCGGCAATATTTTTAATCTTTTCATTAGTTCTTGTTTTAGTTACTCTTTTTTTTGGAAAGGAAGTAAATGGAGCAAGAAGGTGGCTTGACCTAGGATTCTTTACATTACAAACATCAGAAATTATTAAAGTTGCTTTACCTGTATTTCTAGCTGCATATTTATATGACAAACCCTTACCAATAAATTTATTCAATACCTTTACTACATTAGTCTTAATTCTTTTAATAGTTAATCTAGTTAGAATTCAACCAGACTTGGGGACAAGTTTAGTAATTTTGATAGCGGGTCTATATATTTTATTTTTAGCCGGATTAAGTTGGAGATTTATTGGAATTTCATCTGGAATTTTTATTTTGTCTCTGCCTTTTATTTGGAATAATTTTTTAGAGCCATTTCAAAGACAAAGAATTTTAACTTTACTAGATCCCAATGCAGATCCTTTTGGATCAGGATGGAATATTACTCAATCAAAGATAGCTATTGGATCAGGTGGACTTCAAGGAAAAGGATATCAAATGGGCTCTCAAGCCCATTTAGATTTTTTGCCAGAGACTGAGACAGATTTTATTTTTTCAGTAATTGCAGAGGAATTTGGTTTTATAGGGGTATGTATTCTTTTGTCTATTTTCTTATTTATCTTACTAAGATGTTTATATTTGGCTTTTGATGCAAGAGATAGATTTTGCAGATTAACCATTGGTGGACTTAGCTTGTTATTTTTGTCTACAGTATTCATAAATTTATCTATGGTTGTTGGAATTATTCCAGTTGTTGGTATGCCACTTCCATTTATAAGCAAAGGAGGCTCATCTTTGTTATCATTTTATATAGCATTTGGAATAATAATCTCTATGGCAACACACAAAAAATTGATGCAAAAATGAAAAACTTTTTATTTCTTATATTTACACTAGTTAATTTTAGTTATGCAGATTACTTTGAGCATCCTGAATCTCAAGAAATTATCAATGAGCTTGTTGAAATTCATGGCTTTGATAAAAAATATGTTGAAACAGTCCTAAAGGATGCAAAAAAACAACAAAAGATCATTGATTCAATATCTAAACCTGCTGAATTTACATGGACATGGGAGAGATATAAAAAGCTATTTATTGAAGAAAAAAGAATTAGAAATGGTAAAAAGTTCATTAAAAATAATTTAGTTACTTTGGAGAGAGCAGAAAAAGAGTTTGGTGTACCCAAAGAAATTATTACTTCAATTCTCGGTATTGAAACAAGATACGGAAAAATTTTAGGAAATTATAGGGTTATTGATAGCTTAACTACTTTAGGTTTTGATTATCCAAGAAGGTCTGCATTTTTTAAAGATGAACTCATAAAGTTTTTTCTATTAACAAGAGAAAATAATTTAGATATTTATTCTGTCAAAGGTTCATATGCTGGTGCCATGGGATATGGGCAATTTATCTCCTCAAGCTACCGCGCATACGCCATTGATTTTGATGGAGATAATAGCATTGATTTATTTAACTCTGTTGATGATGCAATTGGAAGTATTGCAAATTATTTAAAAGTTCATGGTTGGAAAAAAAACGGGAAAATTGTTACTGAGTCTTCGTTGAATAATGTAAGAGAAATCTATAAACCACATCATACTCTTTCAAAATTCATTTCTTTGAGTTTTAATGAAGATGGAAAAGAAAATTATTTTATTGGAGATGATAACTTTGTTGCAATAACCAAATATAATAGAAGTCATTTTTATGCAATGGCTGTATATTATTTAGCAGAAGAGTTTAAAAAATGAAAAGGATTATATTATTTTTATTATTAGTACCAAATCTTGTTGTTGGACAGAGCTTTGTTCCAAATGCTCCTGAATTAAATTTAAAAAGTTACATGTTAATTGAGCCTAAAACGAATACTGTTATTGCAGAGTCAAACGCAAGTGGTTTAATTGAGCCAGCAAGCATGACTAAAGTCATGACTGCTTATGTTGTTGCCGACCAGATTAAAAATGATCTCATTAGTCTTGATGATAGTGTTCTTATAAGTGAAAAAGCATGGAGAATGGGCGGTTCAAAAATGTTTATCGAAGTTGGAAAAAGGGTAAGCATACTTGATTTGCTAAAAGGCATAATTATTCAGTCAGGAAATGATGCTTCCGTTGCAATTGCTGAATATGTTGGGGGTACTGAAGCTGGATTTGTTGATCTTATGAATTCCTATGCTGGAGCTTTGGAGATGACTGATACAACTTTTATAAATTCCACAGGTCTTCCAAATGAAGGGCATTTAACATCAGCAAGGGATCTTGCAACTCTTACTTCAAACTTTATGACAAATTTTCCAGACATTTATGCTCTTTTTAAAGAAAAAGAATTTGAATATGGGGGTATTACAGGAAATAAATATAACAGAAACAAATTACTTTGGAGAGATGAGAGTTCTGATGGAGTTAAGACAGGTCATACATCCTCAGCTGGATATTGTCTTATTGGATCTGCCAAAAGGGGTAACATGAGACTAATCACAGTTGTGGCTGGAAGTGATACTGCAAATAATAGCTTCTCAGATACGCAAAGACTTCTAGAGTATGGATTTAGATTTTATGCTACTCAAAAGTACTTTGATGCAGATAAAGAATATACAACTGCAAAAGTTTGGGGTGGTAAGAACGATAATATAAGCTTAGGTGTAGTTGAAGATATATCAATAACTTTACCTAGAACAAGTTTTAAGAACGTCAAGGTTAATTTTAATGTGAAAAATAATGTTCAAGCTCCTATAAAAAGAGGCGATAAGCTTGGAACTTTAGATATTATTAGTAATGATGAGGTTGTTCTAACAACTGATTTACTTGCATTGAATGACGTTGATGCTAAAGGCTTTTTTGGAAGGATTTGGTCAAAATTCGTTCTCTGGATAATGAGCTTATTTGGATTAGCATAGATGGAAAATGTTCATGCTGTATTCAATGGAACATTTGATAACTTAGAAAATATAAAAATATCACCCTTAAGCAGAGCCTATACCTTTTCAGATAGTGTTTATGAAGTCATTCCATTTCATAATGCAAAGGGTATTGCTTTTGATAGACATATAAAGAGACTTCAAAAAAGTTGTAATTCGTTATCAATTTTAGCAAATATTGACTTAATTTCGAAAGAGATCATTGAACTTATTAATAAAAGTAAATTTAAAGATGGTTATGTTTACTATCAGGTTTCAAGAGGAGTTGATCAAATTCGATCACATATGTTTAATGCAGATATTTCAACTGAAACATTTGGTTATGTCGTAGAACATACCTTTGAAGCACAATCACTTAAGGTGATGTTATGTGAGGATGTAAGATGGCAGAGGTGTGATATTAAATCTACTTCATTATTGGGTAACATAATGAGTATGAATAATGCCAAAAATAGTGGATGTGATGAAGTAATTATGCATAAAGACAGAGTAATTACTGAGGGCGGAGCTTCAAATGTTTTTTTTGCAAGCAATGATTGTGTTTACACACCCAATTTGTCTAAAAATATTCTCCCTGGTATTACCAGAGAACTTTTAATTGAAAAAATCAAAGCATCTGGAATTAATGTTCAGGAGGGCAGCTTTAAAATTGATGATCTTACAGATGCAAAATCAATATGGTTAACTAGTTCTACGAAGGGGCTTGCTCAAGTAATAGAAATTACAAATCAAGAAACAAATATTGTCGTTGATCATCCTTTATTTTTAGAGTGTGAGAAAATATTTAAAAATAACTTTCTTAGTTAGAAGTTAGACTAATTACCATATTATCTAGCTCTTGCCAAAATTGATCTTTTGTCATGCCGCCCAATCCTTTTGAGGCTAAATCTAATTCATAAACTTTTTTCTGAAGTAAAAGCATTTTTTTGAGCGGGTTCTTTTTAATAAAATTCATATAGTTTGGAATTTTATTTTTCCATATTCCAGCTTTTTCTAAATTAACATTGTCTTGAAGCGATCCAATACAAGTATTTATAATTTTTCCAATAATCCAAACTAAGAGAGGACCATAGTGATCATCATTTTTTTTGATTGATTTGGTTATTCGCAAAGCATATTTTGTATTAAGCTCAACAATTTTATCTTCTAGCTGGTATGGTAAAAATTCTGCATTATCATAGCCTATTTTCTTATCTTTATTATTTTCTGGATAAGTTAGCTTAAGAATATTTATCTCATTTTGTTGAGCAATCAAATTGCCTGAAAAAATATCTGTAATTCTTATTGAAAACTCTTTCGCATCTGATTCGTTCATAAAATCTAATTGATTTTTAACCCATGTCTTTTCTTCAAATGATTTAAGTTTGTTACATTCAACCATCAATCCATGACTATCCATCAATTTCACCCATTTGGTGCTTTTATTAATCTTTTCAGTAGAAGATTTTATAATTAATGCAATATTATTAAATTCTTTAATATTCTCCATTTCAAAGATATTAATAATTTCTTTTGGTATTTTTCCTTTTTGATGAACAATCTCAATAATTATTTTAGATCCAAACAAAGAGCCTGAGGCATTCTCAATTATCGTATTTTCAATTTTTGAGTAGTCAGCTTCAGTAATAATTTTCTTTTCGGTAAAGTTCTGTTCCTTCAAAAACGAATTAATTTGATCAATTGAGTTATTTTTTAAAACAATCTCTGAGCCAAAAACAAAAAATATATTTAAAGATTTATTTATATATTTATTTAATGATGTAGACTCACAAATCAATTAAGTTAACCTCTAGTATTAGTTGCTCAATGACATCACTCATAATTTCCTCTTCCATAAATTTGCTCATCTGATTTTCCGCTAAAGGATTAAGTTCTATTGCACTAAATCTTTTCATTGAATTGATGGTTTTTATTTTATTTGAATGATTCATTTGCATAGAGTGATTAGAATGCATGGAATGATCCATTTTCATTGATTTTGAATCATCAATGCTGAAATTTAATTTTGCTTTGAGTTCGATTTCCATAGCTCTCAAAGATTTTCCTGAGTAAACATCATATTTCTTTATGTCAAAGCTACTTATATTTACATGAATTTTTTCATTATCAACTTTTTTAAAATTATCACCAAAAACTTTTTTTATTTTTAATTGAAAGTTATTAGGTACTCCTTGATCAAATGAAAAATAATATTTATTTTCATCAAGCTGTAATTTTTGATATTCATTTAAGTTACATGAAGTAATTGCAATGCTTATCAATATTAGAAGTAATCCTTTTTTGTATCTCATAGCCTAAAGTGTTAATTAAGATATTATATTTTATGTTTTTGTTTAAATTACAAAATTTATAAGTTTGTCTTTAACAAAGATAGCTTTTTTAATCTCACTATCTGCTATGTTATTTTTAACGTTTTCGACTTCTAATGATAGATTTTTAACAGTTTCTTCATCTAAATTTTTACTAATGTTTAACTTTCCACGAACTTTACCATTGACTTGTATGATTAATTCGAACTCATCTGATTCAATAATAGCTTCATCATACTTTGGCCAAGATGACTCGATGCAGGATCCATCATTTACAAAACTGCTCCATAAATATTCACAAATATGGGGAGATATTGGAAAAAGCATTTTTAGTGAAAATAGAATTGCTTCATTTAGACAAAACTTTTGAGCATCAGTAGCATTATCTTTTTTGAATTCATCTGGAATAAAATTTAGTAACTCCATTATTGCTGCAATTGCAGTATTAAAAGAAAATCTTGATTCATAATCATTCTCTACTTTTTTTAATGTAGAGTGACACTTTCTTCTTAACTCAATTTCTTCTTTAGAGAATTCAAATTCCATGTCCAGTTTAATATATTTTTTTCCTTCAACAAGACTCCAAATTCTCTTTAAAAATCTTGAAGCACCTTCAACAGATGATTCACTCCATTCTAAACTTTGTTCAGGCGGTGATGTAAACATCATATAAAGCCTAACCGTATCTGCACCATATTTATCAATGTATGATTGCGGATCAACAGTATTGCCTTTAGATTTCGACATCTTTGCACCATCTTTAAGAACCATTCCCTGAGTAAGCAACCTTTTAAATGGTTCATTACCTTCAACAAGTCCAATATCTCTGAGAGCTTTATGAAAAAATCTTGAATATAGCAAATGCAATATAGCGTGCTCTATTCCACCAATATACAAATCTACTGGAAGCCAATATTTAGTATTTTCATCAAAAATTTCATTATTATTGTTAGAAGATGTAAATCTTGCGTAATACCAAGATGAATCCATAAAAGTATCGAATGTGTCACTTTCTCTGTAAAGATTATTGCCCAAATTTATAAAATCCTCGTTTTGACTTAATGGAATTGGCGACGAATTGTCTTTTAGTTTTGGAAGTTCAACAGGCATATCATCTTCATCAATAACTTTCGGATCGCCATTTTCATAAATGACTGGTATTGGACAGCCCCAATATCTTTGCCTGCTTACTCCCCAATCCCTAAGCCTATATTCAATGAGCTGCTTGCCAGATTTTAATTTGACTAATTCTTCGATAATTTTTTTTGACCCCTCTTCTGACGAAAGACCGTTAAATTTCTCTGAATTTATTAAAATTCCATTTTCAGTTCTTGGTAATACCTCTTCATTATTTTTAATTACTTCTTTGATATTAAGATTATATTTTTTTGCAAATTCATAATCTCTTGAATCGTGAGCTGGTACTCCCATAACGACGCCTGTTCCATAGTCAAGTAAAACGAAATTTCCAATCCATACTGGTAATTTATCTCCAGTTAATGGATGAATTACTCTTAGGTTTGTATCAATACCGAGTTTTTCTGCCTTTGCTATATCTGCTTCTGCGGCTTTAGCCTCCTTACATTTTTCAAGAAAATTTGATATTTTTTTATCACCTTCAGAAATTTTTGTTGCAAGAGGATGATTGGGAGATATAGCAAGAAAAGATACTCCAAAAATAGTGTCTGGCCTTGTTGAAAATGTAGTTAGTGA
>CACCNJ010000014.1 GCA_902547295.1 uncultured SAR86 cluster bacterium
CTTAAAATTTGAGTTTTGCTAGAAGCAAAAGTGAATTGTTTAGATGATATGTAAATGTTATTAATTTTTAATTTATATGTTCCGTTATTTCCCGATGAATTATATTCATTTAAAAACTCTACATTAGTTAAAGAAAGTTTATTTAAATGCATATGTCCATTAAAAATAGATTTAAATATTTTTATCCGTATCTTAACTTCGTCAGATTTGAAAATCTCGTTGTCATTAATATCTCTTATGAACATATCATTTAAAACAATCATGGGTGATAGAAGACTTATATCAGATTTAGCTTCTTTAAATTGTATTGAATAATTTTGGTTTAATAACTTATTGGTTACAAAAATAATGCTTTCTGGTTTGGTTGCGATAAGAAGGTAAGCTGAACCTATTAATATGAAAACAAAAGTTATTAATATTAAAAGCGATTTTATAAAACTATTAAGAACTGACATTTCAAAGTTTGATACTTAACCTTTTTGGAAAGTATGACGCAACTAGAGCAATAAAAAAACAAAATATTATGTTCGCAAATAAGCTTAGAAGTAGCGTTGTATAAGAGAAATCGTATAAATTAATAATTAATTGACTAAATCCAACATATGCCGAAGCAGATAGTCCAAAAAATAAACATATTTGCAAATAACTAAATAATTTAAATGAATTTGCATTTTGATTAATAAGGTATGTTGTTAAACAATAAATAATTGTATTCAAACCAAAATAAGAATCTGAAATTAAATCAACGAAGAAACCGAAAGAGAAAGCCTCTAAAGAACTAATATTTTTATCTGATTTATATACGTAAAAGGAAAATGCTAAAAAAGTTAAAGGAATAATTATGAAAATTTTTGAAAATAAAAGGGCAATATTTTGATCAATAAAATTAATAAAAATAATTAGGAATAATCTTTTAAATATACTTACCATCAGTACTTTAATACTCCAAACATATTTCCATTCAGGGGATTGGCTAGTAATTTAATTTTGATATTAGTTTGTGTTGAATCAATGTTTTCAATTGAGCTAACATATCCTACCTCAATATCCTTTGGATAAACGCCACCAAGACCAGATGTATAAAAAATTTGATTTTCTTTTA
Source organism: uncultured SAR86 cluster bacterium (assembly GCA_902547295.1). Lineage (GTDB taxonomy): Bacteria > Pseudomonadota > Gammaproteobacteria > Magnimaribacterales > D2472 > SAR86A. Next base: position 1,103 of record CACCNJ010000014.1, read on the forward strand.
TCTCTTTGGTCCACACAAGAGGATTGTAAGTGCAAATAATATATTCAGATCTTCCACTTCCTTTTGCATTACAAAAGAATTCACTTGAATTTAATTTTATTGGTAAAGAGTGAGTAATATCTGTTAGAAGTAGCACTTCATAAAATTTGCTTACACCAATAATTTGACCAACTAGCCCTTGTGTATTAAAGACAATACTTTCAACATATGTATTATCAGAATTTTGTTTAATCTCTATAAACATTCTATGTTTATCACAGCATTTATACATATTGGGATCAATACTTTTTAGATATCCAATGTCATATTCATATTTATAATTATTCTCATTATGTGCTTTTTTTATAATTTCTTTGTCTTTAAAAAAAATGTTTTCTTTAGAAATTAAATAATTGTTTAAATAACTTAGCTCTAAGGCCTCCCTTAAATCTTTATTTTCCTCAACTAACTTAATTTTTGACTTTGAAAGATTGACTATTGATTTAAGAGGTTCTATTGAAAATTCTTTGGCAATATAAAAGGATGAAATTTTGAATGATTTAAATTCATTTTTAATACTCTGAAAATTATTTGAAGTTATATCAATATATAAAATTAATGAACTTAATATAATAAAAAAAATAAATCTTAACTTTTGACCAGGAGTTGGCGCTGCCCTAGCCATTCGAATTACTCAGATGATAAAAGATCAATATTATATTTGTCCATTATCTCTAACGCCTGGCCACCTCCTCTAGCAACACAAGTTAATGGATCTTCAGCAACAATTACAGGAATGCCTGTAGAGTTTGATATTAATCTATCAAGATCTCTCAGTAATGCGCCGCCGCCAGTCAATACTATTCCTCTCTCAGCGATGTCAGCAGCAAGTTCAGGTGGTGATAACTCTAACGCGTTTCTAATAGCTCTAACTATTCCATATAAAGGGTCCTTCATTGCTTCAAAAATTTGTTCGCTGTTAATAGTAAAAGTCTCAGGAATACCTTCAGCGAGGTTTCTTCCCGTGATAGACATTTCTAATTTTTCTGATTCATCAGTAGCACAACCGATTGTATATTTTATTTTTTCTGCGGTTGAATCTCCAATAACACATCCATAATTTCGTCTTGTCCATGAAGTGATTGATTCATCCATTTTATCTCCACCAATTTTTACAGATTCTGAGTAGACAACACCATTCAAAGATAAAATCGCGATCTCTGAGGTACCTCCTCCAATATCAACAACCATATTTCCTGAAGCTTCTTCAACAGGCAGTCCTGCACCGATGGCAGCAGCCATAGGCTCCTCTATGAGTTTGACATCCCTTGCTCCAGCTCCAAGTACTGATTCCCTTATAGCTCTTCTTTCTACCTGTGTTGATCTACATGGCACACATACAAGCACTCTTGGGCTTGGTTTTATAAATAATTTTTCATGAACTTTTGCTATAAAGTGTTGTAACATTTTTTCAGTTACTTGGAAATCAGCAATAACACCCTCTGATAAAGGCCTAATTGCTTTAATATTTCCAGGAGTTCTTCCAAGCATCTTTTTTGCTTCAGTGCCAACTGCAACTACAGTTTTTTGTCCTCTACTTTCTCGAATAGCAACCACAGATGGCTCATTAAGAACTATTCCAACATCTTTGGTATAAATTAACGTGTTTGCAGTACCTAAATCTATAGATAAATCATTAGAGAAGTATCCTCCAACCATTTTGAATAAGTTAAATTTCACAAGCTATCCTCTAATAAAACAATTTAAATAATTTGCGAGTTAGGTTAATATCCCCCCACTAAACTATAATAATATCCTATATATGGACAAGAAAACAGTAACAACTATATCTTACTTATCAAGACTAAAAATCGATGATGAAAAAGAAGAAAAAATTATTAACGATTTAGGTAACATTATCGAATTTGTCGATCAACTAAATGATGTTGATACATCTGAGATAGCTCCTTTGGCAAATCCTCTTGAAAAAACAGCTAAGACCAGAAAAGACATAGTTACAGCTAAAAATCTAAAAAAAGAGCTATTAGATGTTGCACCTTCAGCAAATGAAGACTACTTTTTAGTGCCAAGGGTTGTTGAGTGACAATAAAATATAAGTCAATTAAAGAAATCAAAAATATGATTTCAAACAAAGAAATTTCTAATAAAGAAGTTATTCAAGAGGTATTTTCTCTAATAAATGAGTTTCAAGACTTAAATGCATTCATCACTCTTAATGAAGAAAATTCAATAAAAAAAGCTGAAGAGTTAGATAATAATCCTTCTGATTTGCCTCTTGCAGGCATACCTATTGCTCAAAAAGATCTTTTTTGCACAAAAGGTCTTAGAACAACTTGCGGTTCAAATATATTAAATAATTTCATACCTCCATATTCAGCAACTGTTATTGAAAATCTTGAAAATGCAGGATGTATTTCAGTTGGTAAAACTAATATGGACGAATTTGCCATGGGCTCTTCAAATGAAACAAGTTTCTTTGGAAATGTTAAAAATCCATGGGGTAAAAATTTAGTTCCAGGCGGCAGTTCAGGCGGAGCAGCTTCTGCTGTAGCTGCTGGATTAGTCCCTGCTGCTACAGGAACAGATACAGGAGGCTCAATTAGACAGCCAGCTTCTCTTTGTGGAATAACTGGTATAAAGCCAACTTATGGCAGAGTTTCTAGATGGGGAATGATTGCTTTTGCATCTAGCCTTGATCAAGCTGGTCCAATGGCAAGAACTGCAGAAGACTGTGCTTTTATGTTAAATGAAATGTGCTCCCATGACGAAAAAGATACAACCTCTTTAGATAATGAAATACCTGATTTTCAAGAAAATTTAAATAGCTCTTTAAAGGGAAGAAAAATAGGAATTGTAAAAGATTTAGACCTATCTAGTCTTAATGATGATGTCGTGGAAATATATCAAAATTCATTGAAAGAATTTGAATCCATGGGAGCTGAATTGGTTGATATTTCTTTACCACATTTATCATTATCAGTTCCAGCTTATTATGTCGTTGCGCCAGCAGAGTGTTCTTCAAATTTATCAAGATTTGATGGAGTTAAATTTGGTATGAGATCAGAAGATGCAAAAGATCTTGAGGAATTATATGTAAAAACTCGTTCTGAGGGATTTGGAGATGAAGTTAAAAGAAGGATTTTGATTGGTTCTTACGTTCTTTCTGCTGGTTATTACGATGCTTATTACAAAAAAGCTCAACAAGTAAGAAGATTAATAAAAAATGATTTTGAGAATGTATTTAAAAATATTGACGTAATAATGACGCCCACTACTAGAGGGCCAGCATTCAAAATAGGATCCAAAGGTGATGATCCTATTCAAATGTATTTAGAGGACTTGTTCACAATATCTGCAAATCTTGCAGGATTACCAGCTATGTCTCTTCCAAATGGAAATATTGAAAATAAACCAATTGGACTCCAAATAATTGGAAACTTTTTAGACGAAAACACCATTCTTAACTTCGCTCACATGTTTCAAAACGAAACCAATTGGCATATGTATACACCCGAAGGAATAATACAATGAGCTGGGAGACAGTAATTGGACTTGAAATACACGTTCAACTATCAACTAAGTCAAAATTATTTTCTGGTGGCTCAACAGAATTCGGAGCGGAATCTAATACGCATGTTGACTTGATAGATATGGGATTACCTGGAGTTCTCCCAGTTGCAAACAAAGAAGCATTTTATAAAGCCATACGATTTGGTCTAGCTACAGGAGCTAATATTAATCAAACATCATCATTTGATCGAAAAAATTACTTTTACCCTGACTTACCAAAGGGCTATCAAATAACTCAAATGGCTCAACCCATAGTAGAAAAAGGTTCAATTAAAATTGCTGTCGATGATTATGAGAAGGAAATAAACATAACAAGAGCACATCTTGAGGAAGATGCAGGAAAATCAATTCATGACATGTTCGAAGGAGAAACTGGAGTAGACTTAAATAGAGCTGGCACTCCACTACTTGAAATCGTATCAGAGCCTGAAATTTCAAGTGCTAAAGAAGCGGTTGCATACTTTAAAGCCATTAGGCAATTAGTTACATTTTTAGATATCTGTGATGGAAATATGGCACAAGGTTCAATGAGATGTGATGTTAATGTTTCAATAAAGAAAAGTGGGGACAAGGAACTTGGAACAAGAGCTGAACTTAAAAATATTAACTCTTTTAAATTTATTGAAAAAGCTATTAACTTTGAAATTGATAGGCAAATAAGATTAATTGAAAATGGTGAATGTGTTGTTCAAGAAACAAGACTTTATGATAGTGAGAAAAATGAAACAAGATCAATGCGATCTAAAGAAGAAGCAAATGATTATAGATATTTCCCATGTCCTGACCTTTTACCTGTAATAATCTCAGACAAAGAGTTAAAAGAAATTAAGGAAAATCTTCCTGAGCTTCCTGAGGAAAAAGAAATGAGATACATTCAAGAAATTGGTCTTGAAGAATCTGAGGCCAAAATTATCTCCTCTTCTAAAGCTATGGCAAATATGTTTGAAGAAGCCTCGTCAAAAACAAATGATGCAAAACTTATTGCTAAATGGCTTGTTGGAGATGTAAGCGCTCTATTAAACAAAGATAACATTGAGATCGATGAATCAAATCTATCCGCTGAGAATTTTGGAATACTAATTGAACGTATATCTGATAATACAATTTCTGGAAAAATTGCGAAATCAGTGCTTGAAGAGATATGGGAAAACGGATCCAATGTTGATGAAATAATTAAAACAAAGGGTTTGATTCAAATACAGGATGAATCTTTGCTTGAAGAAATAGCCAGCAAAGTTATTGATGCAAATCCAGACCAGGTTGCTACATACAAGAGTGGAAAAGATAAATTATTTGGATTCTTTGTTGGACAAGTTATGAAAGAAACGCAAGGAAAAGCAAATCCTAAAAGTGTTAATTTGATATTGAAAGAACTTTTAGATAATTTAAACTAAAAATAATTATGCCAATTGTATACATATTAACTAACGAAAGTATGCCTGATATGATTAAGATTGGGTTCACAGAGAGATCTTGCTACTCGAATCAAAGAATTTGATGTAACACCAGTACCTCTTCCATTTGAGTGTTTTTATGCTGTTGAAGTTGAAGATGCAAAACCTATTGAAGCTCTTCTTCACGAAGCTTTTGACGATAAAAGAGTAAGACAAAGTAGAGAATTCTTTAATTGCAGTCCTGAGCAGGCAAAGTCTGCACTTAAAATTGCAGAAACAATGGGAGGAAAGAATGTAACACCTTCAGAGGTAATTGTTGATTCAGAACAGGATGAACATGCTTTAACTGTAGCGAGAAGAAGAACAAACAGGATTAATTATTTTAATGTTTTGGGTATTGAGGTTGGCGAAACTCTCACTTTTGCAAAAGATAAATCAATCAAATGTACTGTAGAAGAAAATGGCCAAGTAAAATTTAGAGGTGAGTTGACAAGTTTATCTAATTCAGCGCTGATTTTGTTTCATGAAATGGGG
>CACCNJ010000015.1 GCA_902547295.1 uncultured SAR86 cluster bacterium
CAGGTGAAACCCAATTAATATTTTGAGACGGATCTTTAATGTCACAAGTTTTACAGTGAACGCAGTTTTGGGCATTAATTACAAATTTTTTCTGGTTATCTTTTTCTACAACCTCGTAAACACCAGCAGGGCAGTATCTTTGTGCTGGCTCATCGTACATTGGAAGATTAACACTTATAGGAATTGATGCATCTTTTAGTTGAAGATGACACGGTTGATCCTCTTCATGATTTGTATTGGATAGATAAACTGATGATAACTTATCGAACGAATATATCCCATCTGGTTTTGAATATTCTATCTTTGGCATTTCATCAGCTTTTTTAAGACATGCATAGTCAGGAGTCGGATGATTGAGAGTAAATGGCAATTTTCCTCTGAAGATGAATTGGTCCACTGCATTAAATGCAGCTCCGATAAGAGCACCATACTTATGGAAAAATGGACCAAAGTTTCTAGACTTATAAAGTTCATCATAAATCCATGAGTTCTTAATTCTTGAGTCATATGATTCGTTAGATGATTCTTGTAGTTCTTCAAAAATATGTTGACCAGCTATTTCACCAGATTTCATTGCTGTGTGAGAACCTTTAATTTTAGAAAAAATAAGTGTACCGGCATTACATCCAATAAGAAGGCCACCAGGAAATTCCATTTTTGGTAGAGATTGTAATCCACCTTTAATTAGGGCTCTTGCACCATATGTAATCCTTTCTCCTCCTTCAAGATATTTTTTTATTGATGGGTGGGTTTTCCATTTCTGAAATTCATCAAATGGACTGAGATGTGGATTTTTGTAATCTAAGGGTATTACATAACCCAGATATATTTCATTATTTTCACCATGATATAAGTATGAGCCCGACGGAGTATCAAACGGAGTAGGCCAGCCATTTGTATGGACAACTAAACCCTCTTCGTGAAGTTCAGGCTTAATTTTCCATACTTCTTTAAAACCTATTCCATAATGCTGTGGATCTTTGCCATCAGATAAGTTAAATTTCTGAATTACTTGTTTACCAAGATGACCTCTACAACCTTCTCCTAAAATAGTGTATCTGGCTCTAATTTCAATACCAGGTTCATGTCCTGGTTTAACTTCACCAGATTCTGAAATACCCATATCACCAGTTTGAACACCAACAACTTTATCATCTTCAATTAAAATTTTACTAGCAGGAAATCCAGGAAATATTTCAACACCCATCTGTTCAGCTTGTTCACCAAGCCATCTGCATAAATTACCTAAACTAATAACAAAGTTACCATGATTATTCATTGGAGGCATGACAAAAGAGGGTACTGGTATACCAATCTTCTCTAAAAGAAATAATAATTTATCTTTTTTAACGGGAACATTAAGAGGAGCATTTAATTCTTTCCAATTTGGTATTAACTCGTCTAGCGCATTGGGCTGAAAAACATTTCCAGAAAGAATGTGAGCTCCAATTTCAGATCCTTTTTCCAAAAGACAAATACTGTAATCTGTATTATTTTCTTTATTCAGTTGTGCAAATTTAATGGCAGCAGCAAGACCAGAAGGTCCACCACCAACAATGACAACATCATATTCCATTACTTCTCTGTGCATAAGATTTTCGTGTTGTATTCGTAATTAAAAATACATTATAATTATACTATATTATAAGTAGTATTTATATTAAAAATATTTAAAAATAATTAAAACTTATATTAAATATACATATAAATAAGTACAATTTACAAGTTAATTTAAAACAAATATTTACTATGAAAATTTTAGTTCCGATTAAAAGAGTTGTCGACTATAACGTAAAAGTTCGACCTTTATCAGATAACTCTAATGTTGATTTAAATAATGTAAAAATGGCAGTTAATCCATTTTGTGAAATTGCCCTAGAAGAGGCTGTAAGGTTAAAAGAATCAGGTAAAGCTACTGAGGTTATTGCTGTTTCTGTTGGTCAGACTGATTCACAAGAACAACTAAGGACTGCACTAGCACTTGGTGCTGACAGAGCTACTCTTGTTGAAACTGATTCTCTACTAGAGCCCTTAGCAATCGCTAAAGTTCTTCAAAAAATTATTGAAGATGAAAAACCAGATTTAATTATATTAGGCAAACAAGCTATTGATGGTGACAATAATCAAACTGGCCAAATGTTGGGAGCCTTGCTTGATTACCCTCAAGCCACTAATGCCTCTGAAGTTTCAATAAATGAATCATCTATTAGTGTTACTAGAGAGATTGATGGAGGCCTTCAAACACTAGAACTTACAATTCCTTCAATAGTTACAACAGATCTTAGACTAAATGAACCAAGGTATGCATCCTTACCTAATATAATGAAAGCTAAGAAAAAAGAATTAAATGTTATACCTGCTGCCGATCTTGGAATTGATTTAGGCTCTAGAACTGAATTATTGTCTGTAGAACTGCCTCCATCTAGAGAAGCAGGTATTATGGTTGAGACAGTAGATGATTTAGTTGATAAATTAAAAAATGAAGCAAAGGTGATTCAATGAGTATATTAGTAATAGCTGAACACGATAATAATTCCCTCAAAGGGGCTACTTTAAATACAGTAACTGCTGCAACTTCTTTATCAGGTGATGTCGCAATACTAGTTGCTGGTTCAAACATCGATGCTGTTGTAAGTGAATGTCAAACCTTAGATAACGTATCTAAGATTTTAAAATGTGACAGTGAAACATATGTAAATGCAATAGCAGAAGATCTTTCTTCACTAGTACTTGCTAATTGCGATGGATTTACTCACATACTTGCACCTGCAACAACATTTGGTAAGAATCTTATGCCAAGAATTTCAGCTAAATTAGATTCACAACAGATATCAGATATTATCTCTGTAGAATCTGATGACACTTTTAAAAGACCTATTTATGCTGGCAGTTGTATTGCGACAGTTAAATCAAATGATAGCGTAAAAGTTATAACTGTTAGATCTACTGCTTTTGATGCAATAGCTAAAAATAATTCAGGTATTGATGTTCAAGAAATTAATGACGAAGGTTCATCAAATATTAGTAAGTTTGTATGTGAAGAGTTAGCTCAAAGTGATAGACCAGAGTTAACAGCTGCAAATATTGTAATTTCTGGTGGCAGAGGAATGCAGTCTGGGGATAACTTCCATTTGTTAGATTCGATAGCGGATAAACTTGGTGCGGCTGTTGGTGCATCTAGAGCTGCAGTTGATGCTGGTTTTGTTCCAAACGATTATCAAGTTGGACAAACTGGTAAAATAGTTGCTCCAGATTTATATATTGCAGTAGGCATTTCTGGTGCTATACAGCATCTAGCTGGGATGAAAGACTCAAAAGTAATTGTTGCTATTAACAAGGACGAAGATGCACCCATATTTCAGGTAGCAGATTACGGACTTGTCGCAGATTTATTTAATGCCTTACCAGAACTTGAGGGCGCTCTTTAAAATAATTAATTGATAAATATTTTTAAAAAAGACAATGCTTTTATAATTACTTTAATTGTAAGTATCCTTTTTTTAATAGTATTTTACGTTCTAAGTTATTTCCAACTTATTCAATCCAAAGAATCTTTAAGTTTTATCGGCGAAGCTTCTAGATGGTGTGAAAGAATTAGTGCCGGAGCCTTCAGAGAACCTATTAACACTTTGACTAACTTAGGATTTATGGTTGCTGGGCTATACATCTTATATACATTAACAAATGAAACATCTTTTAATGATTTTTCTGGTTTAAACAAAATAACTATCCTATATGGTGTAGCTGTAGTCTATTTGGGACCTGGCTCTATGATGATGCATGGAACAAATACAGAATGGGGAGGTTGGGCTGATAACTTAAGTATGGTCATGTACATAATAATTCCTTGGCTGTATAACATATATAAAATGTCTGAGTGGTCAGTTAATACATTTCTAAAAGTTTATATATCAATTGTTGTGTTTTATGCTGTTATGAGAGGCTTATTTGGTTACGGTATGGGTATTGGCTTAGATCTATTTGGTGTCTCAATCGGTTTATGGGTCATAAGTGAATTTTTATATAGATTTTGGTCTCCGAGTATGAGATTTGTTTCAGGTTTTGTTGGTTTCTTGGTGTTAATGATCTTCGGAATATTTCCTTCTGAGGTATTTGAGAATATTGCTGAATATTGGTGGATTATATTTTTTTGGTTACCTGGAATTTTAGCCGTTCAAAAACCTAAGGGATCAAGAACCTATATATGGTATTTTGCAGGAATGACCGCATATATTGCTGCTTGGTTAATATGGCTTCAAGGTAACTTAACTATTAATCCAAATTCTGAATTTTGTAATCCAGATTCTCTCATTCAGGCGCATGGTATATGGCATATATTAACTGCAGTATCTACAATATTTTTCTTTTATCACTATAGATCTGAGAGATCAGTCTAGAATTCTTTCACAACCACTACCACTGATTAAATTTAGTGTTATTTTTTTATCATCGGGTGATAGCTTATTAAATTCATCTTTTATCCAATTTAGACACTTTACTTGATATGGAAATGTTTTTTGTTTCCAAATTTCACCATCTATTGATGTTTCCCAAACTTCATCACCATTTTCATATGCATTTGCGTTAGCAATTAGACATGGTATGTAAACTTTTCCAACTTCATTAAATATTTCAATTAATGTATTAGGAATATTATCTATATCAAGCCATCCATAATTATTATCCTTAAAGTAATTTACTTTATTTTCATTTTTTGCTTCGTTAGATGTCACTCCAAAAAACTCACCAATTCCTCCACTATCATGTAAACCTGATAAATCTGACATTATAGTTACCCATGAAACTGTTCTTGGTGATTGTTTATATGCAATATTTCTGGGCGTTGGATCAAATCCAACTAGTTGGGTAAGTTGACCATATAAACCAAAATCAGATGACGAAGGTCGCTTTCCAAACATGAAAGGTAAAAATTTAAGATGATTTTCCATTAATGCTAAATATCTTTTATAACTTTGATCAATTAGTTTTGCTGTATCGTCATTTGATCCAACAACCCATAACCTATTTATTTGTCTTTTTGCAATAATGTCACCAAATTGATTTAAAGATTCATCATCTATATCTATTTTATTTTGAAGTACTAACATTTGTTTTGCATTATCCGCATCTTCATTAAAATACCATCTGTAATGAAACATATATTTAGTAGTCCACTCATCTGCAAAATCTTCTAATAAGTAATTAAGAAAACTTAAGATAGGTGAGGGAGGTATTACAGATTTTTCTTTATACAAATCTTCAAGGTGTCTTATTATTGGTGTTGTATCAGTCCTACAAATATCAGAACCTTTATCATCTTTAAATACCATGGTGGGTAATAAAACAGGCTTAGGAGGTTCAATATTAAGAAATGATAAATTCTGAGCTACGTCACCCCATGAAACTGAATATGGAATATTTCTATATCTTAGAAGAGATAGTATTTTTTGTGTATACGGAGATCCTACATTTCCGAACACTTTTATAGGATCTGTCATTAGATTCTATCCTATTGGATTTCCAGCCTCATCTCCAAGTTTAATTGCTTTTTGAAATGCTTCTCTAGATTCAATATTAGAAACATATTTTTTAATATTGACCATTTCTTCACTTACACAACCTAACCTGTTTGCCATATAACAAGAATGTCCTAACATACAATCAGCTGCTGAAAATTCACCAATCAAGTAATCTTTACCATTTAAAAAATCATTTACTGGAGATAATGATTTTGAAAGTAAATTTTTAGCTTGATTCAAAACTGTTTCATCTCTTCTATCAGGTGGTAGCAATACTGTTTGAACTACAATTTGATTCAT
>CACCNJ010000016.1 GCA_902547295.1 uncultured SAR86 cluster bacterium
TTTTTTGTTGTCCAAATGATAAATTAGATACGGTGACATCTCTATATTTATTGAGTTCTAATTTATCAAGATAGGATTTAAGCATGTCACAATTAGTTAGCTGCATTAAGTTAATGTTATCGTCAAGAGTTAAGTAGGTTTTTAAAGCATTTTTATGTCCTAGGTAGCATATCTCCTTTGTTGATTTATTTTCTAAAGTTCCTTTAACTGGTTCTGTAATTCCTAAAATAATTCTAATTAATGTAGATTTACCCGATCCATTTCTACCTTTAATATGCAGCGCCTCTCCATGCTCGATATCAAAAGATATACTATGAAAAAGTTTATTTTCATTAATTTTATAACCAATATTTTGTGCAACTATTAAAGAGTTTTTATTCATTAGAAAATTTCAAGATTTGTAGTTCTTATTATAAGTGCTGGTAAGGGGTTTTGTGGATCAATTCTTGTATAAAATCTTTTTGAGATTTCCTTAAAGGGATCAGAACCAAAATCTCCAATTCCACCAACTGAAAAATATAGCCTCTTACTAAAAAAAATACCCTGTTCTAATTTAGGTATGTTTCTTAAAGTTGTAGATATTTTTTTTATGTTTTGTAAAAAATTCTTTTTCTCTTTAAATCGAAACCAACCCCAAGCTGAAAGATCAAGCATAGCAATCTTCTTTAATGCATTCTTAGCTTTCAGGTTTGGGAACGCAGAGGGAGGTAAAAATACTATTAAACTTCCACTTGAATTAGTTACCAATTCATCTAACTTTTTTTCATAAGAAATATTATTTGAAAAATTCGCAAATAAATACTCTTCTTCTTTGTTAGAAACGGGAAGCTTTAATGTCTTTAGCCTCTCTTCAGAGCCAAGAACTATATAAGTTACTAATCCTTGGCTCAAAATTTATTAAATTTTCGATAAAGCTTGTTCGAAGTCAGCGATAATATCATCAGTATGCTCAAGTCCAATTGAAAGCCTTACAAAACCCGGTGTTATACCGGCAGAGAGTAATTCTTCCTCTGATAATTGACTATGAGTGGTGCTACCTGGATGAATAGCTAAACTTCTAGAATCACCTATATTTGCAACATGGTAAACCATTTCAAGAGCGTTAATAAACTTCTCACCAGACTCTCTTCCACCTTTAATCTCAAAACCCATTAGGCCTCCGTTACCACGTGTAAGATATTTTTCAGCTCTTTCTTTTGCATAACCGTCCATTACAGATGGGTAAATAACTCTTTCAACGGAATCATGCTCTGATAGATACTTAGCAATTACCTCAGCATTTGCAGAGTGTTCTCTCATTCTTAAAGCAAGGGTTTCAAGCCCTTGAATAAACATAAATGCATTAAAAGGACTCATTGCTGCTCCCATATCTCTTAAAATAGTTGTTCTAGCTTTAAGAATATATGCAATTGGGCCCAAAGGTTTTACAGCTTCAGTCCATACAGCGCCACCATATGAAGGATCTGGTGAATTTAATGCAGGTTGTCTTTCTGGGAAAGCCTCCCAGTCAAAATTACCACTATCAACGATAATACCTCCAATCGAAGTTCCGTGACCTCCAATGAATTTTGTTGTTGAATGAATTAAAACAGCCGCACCATGATCGAATGGCTTACATATTACTGGGGCCGCAGTATTGTCAACAATTAAAGGTATGCCTAGTGGTCTGCCTATTTCAGCAACCTCGCTTATAGGAAAAACTTCAAAACTAGGATTTGGAAGAACCTCTCCATAATACGCCCTTGTATTTTCATCAGTAGCTTCTGCAAAATTATTTGGATCAGCAGGATCTACGAATCTAACTTCAATTCCCATATCCGACATAGGATTTTTAAATTGGTTATAAGTTCCTCCATATAAATGAGATGAAGCAACAATGTTGTCGCCTTTTCTTGCAATATTTTGAATAGCGTAAGCGGATGCTGCTTGACCAGAAGCAACAGCTAAAGCACCTACTCCACCTTCAAGTGCTGCTATTCTATCTTCAAGAACAGCACATGTAGGATTCATAATCCTTGAATAAATATTCCCTAATTCTGATAATGCAAATAAATTAGCCGCGTGATCACAATCATCAAACTGGAAACTGGATGTTTGGTGGATTGGCACAGCAACAGAATTAGTTGAATCATCTTTTCTCCATCCTGCATGAAGTCCAATTGTCTCTGGATTAGTGTATGTCTTACTCATTATTTATGCTCCTCATTCAAAAAATATATTTCGATTAGTATAGTAAATATTGATGTATAACAACACCCTTATTGGATATATACTGGTATATTGATAGCAAATAATTATAATGAGCCGAGGAAATTAAATTATGGCCAAAAAATATACAAATTTTAGAATTGGTGGCTCTCCATCAAAAGTTACTGATGACTATACAGTATGGACGAATGATTTACTTCAAAGGGTTATTGCAAGTAAAACTGTTATTCAGCCTGGTAAATCAACTATTGGTCATAAGTTAATAGATTCAGATGTTGTATACGTAATTACAAATGGTCGGGGCACTATGGAGATAGTTGAATACATGAATTCTGATGAAGGCCACGGATCAAATCCTTCCTATGGTATTGAACACAAAGACTCATATGAGCTTTCGGCTGGTGACGTGGTTTTGGTAGAATCTGGTGACTATTGTAAGGTTGTTAATGATTCTGAACATGACCAACTAACCTATCTTAGGATATTTGATAGAGGTGGCTGGAGAAAATAAATGCTTAAAGCACAAATGAATTCTGACAAATTAGCTGTAGGATTATCAACAGCTTGTGTAATTCATTGTTTTTTTGCCCCATCGTTAATTGTATTGTCATACAGTTTTCTATCCTTTTCTGTTGATAGTGAATTGGTGCATTATTTGATCTTGCTCTTTGCATTACCAATTAGCATTCTTGCTTTGAGGCTTGGATATAAAAACCACAAAGAAACATCATATTTTATAATTGGTATTACAGGATTAATGTTATTACTTTCAGCAGTCTTATTTGCAGATACACTTTTTGGTGAGGTTGGTGAGAGAGCCCTTACTCTAATTGGCTCGATGATTGTCGCATACGCTCATTATAAAAATCATAGTATTTGTAAACAAATGGAATGTGATTGTCACTATAGCGAAAAATCTAATTAATAATTTTAAATTCTGCCACCATTGGAAGATGGTCTGAGACGCCATATTTTTTTATTGGATTAAAATTAATTGGCTTTCCAGTGTCATTGTAAGCATTAGATTTTGTTCTATGAATTTCAATACTATCCTCTATGTATGAAATACCTCTATCTTTAGACAAAAAGATAGTATCTAAAAACTCCCATGTTTTGCCATAATTGTAATAATAGGAGCCTTCGCAATCATTGCAACCATTAATATGAGCAACGCTCCAATAAACTTCTTGAGATTTGTATATATTATGTTTGCTATCCTCTTTTGTATTTACATTAAAATCTCCAAGAGCAATAGTCGGATAACTATGACTGTTAAGTAATCCAGAAAGAACATTTAAGGAATCTATTCTCATTGAAACATCATGAAATCCTGAAGGAAAATGTACGTTATATATTTTAAGCTTAGCTCCATTTATTTCTAAAGTAGCATCAAGAATTGGTCTAGTATCTTTACCTTCAAATTCACCTGAGAACTTTATATAGTGCAATTTAGAATCAATAATATTAAATCTTGTTATCAATGCAGTATCAATACCTCTGTAATCCTTTCCCTCTAATAATATAGAGTCAATATATCCATATGGTTTTAATAAATTAAATAACTGACTAAGAATATTAGTATTTTCAACTTCCTGAAGGGCAATAATATCTGGTCCATTTTGACCATACGAAATAATACTACTTGCAATATTTCTTAACTTGGTGTTTTTTGTTTCTTCATTCCAATCTAAATATAAACATTCATTTTTCCATGATTTTACTTTTATTCGGTTGCATGATTTTTTATGAACCTCAGATTGTTTAAACTCAATTGGAAGATAAGCTTTATCATCTTTCTTTAAATCATCTAAAGTATCAAATAAATTATCCACATTTAATGTCATAGCAGTAAATTCGTAACCAAAAGTTATTGAAGGCATAGTCATTAATACTATTAAGAATGTCTTAATGAAATTACTCATTGATATCTTTAATATGAAGTTTGATGTCAAAAGGTATTTTTATCATTTTTCTTTGTTCTAAGTAAACATTTTGTAAATGTTTAATTTTTTCATCTGAAAAATTTACAACTTTCCTTTTATTGAGATCGATGTGAGCTAGAACTGTTTCAAAGATAGCTGCTATTTTTGAATTTTCATTCTGTAAAATACCAATAAAGTGTAACAATTTTTTATTAGCTTTGTATAAGGTGAAAGATGGATAAACATTTTCTCCCAATGTAAATTCATCTAAATACCTAATGCTGTCTTCAAGTGTGAAGGTAGAAAAGCCACTTTTTAAATAGTCTTCACCAAAGCCTAGTTCATCTATATAAAAGGATGTATACACACTATCAAAGAGTTTGTAATAATAATTTACATTCATGTGGCCATTATGATCACACATTTCTTTAGTAACTTTTATAGTATTGTGGACGTAAGGTAATGATTCCATAATTAAATTATAAATAAAAAAAAGCCCAGAATAGTACTGGGCTTTTAAATAGTAAAATACTAATTAAAATTCAGCGCCAAACTGTAAACCCCAAGTTCTAGGATCTGTGAAGTTTGCATATAATTGGCCACCTTGAATATTACTTCCGGATCTTATGCTATTAATTGTTCTGTCATCAGTTAAATTCTTAGCATAAAGACCAACATACCAATCTCCATTGTTTGGAGTAAATCTAATAAGCGAATCCCATGATTTTTGCTCAGGAACATCAAATCTTGAGTAATTAAATGGATCGCCATTAACCTCGTCTCTATATCTGTATGATAGTCTCCATGAAGTTTCACCATTTTCTGTTGGGAATACTTGTGTCATAGAGAGACTATATGAAAGATCTGCCACACCAGGTAAAGGATTGCCAGCAACACTTACTGGAACACCTAATGATGCTGGGCAAGGAACATTAGCTGCAGGAGCAAAGAACGGAACACTACAGTTAAATCCAGCAGACTTATATCCTATAGTTCCGTTATCCATAACTGCGCCAGTTTGGAATCCTGTGCCATTACCATCAACTGGCCCTAAGTATCGTGCAACTCCGTTAGCATTCCATGGATTAAGATAATTTATCGTAGCTGGTGCATCAGTAATTTCTGCGTCGACCATTAACCATGAAAATTCTAATTGAGTTGTTTCAGATAAAAATACAGCCATTTGGCCTTCAAAACCTGTGATTTCAGCATCAACATTATTGTTAAATGATTGTGTATCTCTAATCGTTGCAAGCAACATACCTTCATTGTCATTTCTATAAAGGTTCATGTTAAGTAGCATTGCACCATCAAGTAATCTAGCTTTTAAACCAAAATCTAATACTGCAGTT
>CACCNJ010000017.1 GCA_902547295.1 uncultured SAR86 cluster bacterium
ACTGTGAATTTATCAGCAATATCAAGTAAGGATGTAACTGTAGATTATGTTGTAACTGGAACAGCAACCGGGTCAGGCACAGATTATGCTTTAGCAAATGGAACTCTTACTATTAGCAAGAGTGTAATCAGTGCCGGAACCTATCGCTGTACCTGTAACCGCATAATTCACTGTAATATCACTACTGGAGGCTGCAGACAAATTTACAGTTATGGCTGTTGAGGAAATAGATTCAGATCCAGATGAGTTTACTACATTGAAACTGATTGAAGGTTGATCATCATCATCAGTAATTGTGTAAGTATGAACTTTATCGGAACCTAATGTTGCATTACTAGGACTTGATAAGGTAATGATCACCGTCTCATCTGACTCGTCTGTAGTATCATCAACAATATTTGCAATTGTAATAGTGCCTGTTGTATCACCAGCAGCAATACTTAAAGTTCCATTTTCCAAAGTATAATCTCCACCTGATCCGGTAGCTGAACCAGAGACTGCATAATCAACTGTTACTATTTCTCCAGAAGGTCCAGATAAATCAACCGTAATTGCTTTAGAGGAAACAGATTCAGCGCTACTTGAGCTGGTGGTGTTAAAGTCAATCGTTGGGGTATTGTCATTATCAGTAATTGTGTAAGTATGAATTCTATCAGTTCCTAAGGTCGCATTACTTGGGCTTGATAATGTGAGAACTACAGTTTCATTTGCTTCGTCGATAGAATCATCAATGATACTAGCGATAGTAATCGTACCAGATGTTGCACCAGCACTAATAGTAAGTGTTCCATCAGCTAATGTGTAATCTGAACCAGATCCAGTCGCTGTTCCGGTAATAGCATAATTAACAGAAACATTTTTTGCTGAAACAGCAGACAAATCTACTGTGATAGTTTTACTAGAAACAGATTCAGCTCCATTCGAACTAGTAGCATTGAAGTCAACCACTGGAGAATCGTCATTGTCAAAAATTGTATAAGTATGAACACTGTCACTACCCAATATTGCATTTCCGGGACTTGATAGTGTCAGAATAACGGTCTCATTGTCTTCATCTAGAGAATCATCAGCAATGCTAGCAATAGTGATGGTACCGCTAGTAGATCCTGCACTTATTGTGAGGGTTCCATTAGATAGAGTGAAATCAGTGCCTGAGCCAGTCGCAGTTCCAGTTATAGCATAATCGACTGTCACATCTTGACTGGATTCACCGGATAAATCTACCGTAATGACTTTTGATGATACGGATTCTGCTCCACTTGAGCTTGAGGTATTAAAATCAATTATTCGGCTACTTTCATTGTCATTAATGGTATAAGTATGAACTTTATCACTTCCCAAAGTTGCATTATTGGGATTCGATAATGTAACGATGACTGTCTCATTCGGTTCTTCTATAGAGTCATCAATAACTCCGGCTATCGTAATAGTTCCAGATGTTGATCCAGCACTAATTGTTAGTGTTCCATTAGCTAAAGTGTAATCGGTTCCTGACCCGGTTGCGGTTCCTGTAACTGCATAATCAACTGTCACGTCTTGACTTGATGCAGCAGATAAATCTACAGTCAAACCTGCTGAAGAAACCGACTCAGCTCCATTTGAACTAGTAGCATTAAAATCAACAACTGGAGCATCATCATTGTCAGTAATGGTATAAGTATGAACACTGTCAGTTCCCAAAGTTGCATTACTTGGATTTGATAATGTAACGATAACTGTTTCATTTGCTTCGTCAGCCGAATCATCAACAATACTTGCGATTGTAATAGTCCCACTTGTTGAGCCAGCATTAATAGTTAAAGTACCGTTAGCTAGAGTGTAATCAGTGCCCGAACCGGTTGCAGTTCCAGTCACAGCATAATCAACTGTTACGTTTTGACCTGAGGCTGCAGATAAGTCAACCGTAAGATCTTTAGATGAAACTGACTCAGCTCCACTTGAACTAGTTGCGTTAAAGTCAACTACTGGAGCATTATCGTTGTCAGCAATGGTATAAGTATGAACATCATCACTACCAAGAGTTGCATTACTTGGATTTGATAAAGTGACGATGACTGTCTCATTAGCTTCATCTAGAGAATCATTAACAATACTAGCAATAGTTAATGTTCCGCTGGTTTCACCAGCATTAATTGTCAAAGTATCATTAGCTAGAGTGTAATCAGTTCCCGATCCAGTTGCAGTTCCAGTCACAGCATAATCAACTGTAACATTTTGTCCTGAGACTGCTGATAAATCTATAGCTAAACCTGCAGAAGAGACTGACTCAGCTCCACTTGAACTGGTAGCATTAAAGTCAACTACTGGTGCACTATCATTATCATTGATGGTATAAGTATGAGCATCATCGCTACCTAGAGTTGCATTACTTGGACTTGATAAGGTAACAATAACCGTCTCATTTGCTTCGTCAATTGAGTCATCTATGATACTTGATATATTGATTGTTCCACTTGTTGAACCTGCATTAATGGTTAAGGTACCATTCGCAAGAGTGAAATCAGTTCCCGATCCAGTTGCAGTTCCAGTTACAGCATAATCAACTGTAACATTTTGTCCTGAAGCTGCAGATAAATCGACCGTAAGATCTTTAGAAGAAACCGACTCTTCTCCACTTGAGCTAGTAGCATTAAAGTCAACTACTGGTGCACTATCATTATCAGTGATCGTATAAGTGTGAACAAGAGTAGAACCCGGGTTAGCATTAGAAGGATTAGATAAAGTAACAATTACAGTTTCATTCACCTCATCCAGAGAGTCATCAACAATTCCAGCAATAGTGATTGTAGTTGATGTTGAGCCAGCTGAAATAGTTGCAGTGCCATTAGCAAGTGTAAAATCAGTGCCTGATCCTGTGGCTGTGCCAGTTACAGCATAATCAACTGTTATATTAGAACTGCTTGATGTATCAAGCTCAATAGTCAAATCTTTAGAGGATACTGATTCAGCTCCGCTTGAGCTAGCATTTGCAAATTCTATATCTGGAGCAGCTATAGGATCTAAAATGGTAAATGTGTGAACGTCATCGCTGCCGATAGTTGCGTTGCTGGGACTTGATAGAGTCAGAACAACAGTCTCGTTTCCCTCAGCAGTACCGTCATTAACAATCCCTGCTATTGTAATAGTTCCAGTTGTCGATCCAGCACTTATTGTTAATGTTCCATTAGCTAAGGTGTAATCGGTTCCTGATCCGGTTGCTGTTCCAGTTACGGCATAATCGACTGTCACGTTTTGACCTGAGGCTGCAGATAAATCTACAGTTAGAGCTTTAGTGGAAACTGATTCTGCTCCACTAGAACTAGTCGTTTCAAAATCAACAACTGGCGCACTGTCATTATCAGTTATTGTATAAGTATGGACTTTATCACTTCCCAAAGTTGCATTACTTGGATTCGATAGAGTAACAATTACTGTTTCATTTGGTTCGTCTAGTGAATCGTCTACAATACTGCCAATAGTTATGGTGCCAGATGTTGCTCCGGCACTTATTGTCAGTGTTCCATTAGCTAAAGTGTAATCTGTACCCGACCCAGTGGCGGTTCCAGTAACTGCATAATCAACTGTTACGTTATTACTTGACGCAGCAGATAAATCAACAGTGAGAGCTTTGGATGATGAGGATTCAGCTTGACTTGAACTAGTTTGGTTAAAGTCAACTACTGGGGCATTATCATTGTCGTTTATAGTGTAAGTATGGGCATCGTCACTTCCCAATGTTGCATTACTGGGACTCGATAAAGTAACGATTACTGTTTCATTTGGTTCATCCAGTGTGTCATCAACAATGCTTGCAATGGTGATGGTTCCAGACGTTGATCCTGCACTTATTGTTAGCGTTCCATTGGCTAGAGTGTAATCGGTACCAGATCCAGTTGCAGTTCCTGTGACTGCATAATCAACTGTAACATTCTGTCCTGATGCTGCTGATAAATCTACAGTTAGAGCTTTAGATGAACTGGATTCAGCTGCATTCGAACTGGTCGCTTCAAAATCAACCACTGGAGCATTGTCATTGTCATTAATAGTGTACGTATGAACATCATCACTACCAAGAGTTGCATTGCTAGGATTCGATAAAGTAACAATGACTGTCTCATTTGCTTCATCTAGAGAATCGTTAACAATACTAGCTATCGTAATAGTACCACTCGTGTTACCAGCACTAATTGTGAGGGTTCCATTAGCTAAGGTGTAATCGGTACCGGATCCAGTTGCGGTTCCTGTAACAGCATAGTCAACTGTAACGTTCTGACTGGATGCTGCAGACAGATCAACAGTAAGTGCTTTAGATGAAGTGGATTCAGCACCATTCGAACTGGTGAGATTGAAATCAACTACTGGTGCATCATCATTATCAGTTATGGTATAAGTATGAGCGTCATCGCTGCCAAGAGTTGCATTACCTGGATTCGACAAAGTAACAATTACAGTCTCATTTGCTTCATCAAGACCGTCATCGACAATCCCAGCTATTGTAATAGTTCCAGATGTTGCACCAGCACTTATCGTAAGGGTTCCGTTAGCTAAAGTGTAATCAGTTCCTGATCCAGTTGCTGTTCCAGTAACTGCATAATCAACTGTTACATTTTGAGTGGATGCAGCAGACAAATCAACAGTAAGTGCTTTTGAAGATACGGATTCAGCTCCACTTGAGCTGGTAGAATTAAAATCGACCACCACACTATCATTATCAGTAATAGTATAAGTATGGGCATCATCGCTACCAAGAGTTGCATTACTTGGACTTGATAAAGTTACAATCACAGTTTCATTACCCTCAGTAATAGAATCGTCAACAATGCCTGCAATAGTGATAGTCCCAGATGTTGAACCAGCACTAATTGTGAGTGTTCCATTGGCTAAGGTGTAATCTGTACCCGACCCAGTGGCGGTTCCAGTTACAGCATAATCAACTGTAACATTTTGTGCTGATGCTGCTGATAAATCGACGGTGAGATCTTTAGAAGAAACTGACTCAGCTCCACTAGAACTAGTAGCATTAAAATCAACTACTGGTGCATCATCATTATCATTAATGGTGTATGTGTGAACACTGTCACTGCCTAACGTTGCATTGCTAGGATTTGATAAAGTAACAATAACTGTTTCATTTGTTTCATCAAGTGAGTCATTAACAATGCTTGCAATGGTAATAG
Organism: uncultured SAR86 cluster bacterium; assembly: GCA_902547295.1. Lineage (GTDB taxonomy): Bacteria > Pseudomonadota > Gammaproteobacteria > Magnimaribacterales > D2472 > SAR86A. The sequence goes on from CACCNJ010000017.1 coordinate 5,157, forward strand.
TGTTACTTGTGTTACCAGCGCTTATTGTCAGTGTTCCATTAGCTAAAGTGTAATCTGTACCCGACCCAGTGGCGGTTCCAGTAACTGCATAATCAACTGTTACGTTATTACTTGACGCAGCAGATAAATCAACAGTGAGAGCTTTGGATGAAGTGGATTCAGCACCATTCGAACTAGTGCTATTAAAGTCAACCACTGGAGCATTGTCATTGTCATTGATTGTATAGGTATGAACGGTATCGCTGCCTAATGTTGCATTGCTGGGATTTGATAAAGTAACGATTACTGTTTCATTT
>CACCNJ010000018.1 GCA_902547295.1 uncultured SAR86 cluster bacterium
GTTAATACCTTATTGCCGTGATGTTACCTGCAGAATAAGCACCGGCTAATTCCGTGCCAGCAGCCGCGGTAATACGGAAGGTGCAAGCGTTAATCGGAATTACTGGGCGTAAAGCGCGCGTAGGTGGTTTGTTAAGTTGGATGTGAAAGCCCTGGGCTCAACCTAGGAACTGCATCCAAAACTAACTCACTAGAGTACGATAGAGGGAGGTAGAATTCATAGTGTAGCGGTGGAATGCGTAGATATTATGAAGAATACCAGTGGCGAAGGCGGCCTCCTGGATCTGTACTGACACTAAGGTGCGAAAGCGTGGGTAGCGAACAGGATTAGATACCCTGGTAGTCCACGCCGTAAACGATGACAACTAGCTGTTGGGAGACAATGTCTTTCAGTGGCGCAGCTAACGTTTTAAGTTGTCCGCCTGGGGAGTACGGCCGCAAGGCTAAAACTCAAATGAATTGACGGGGACCCGCACAAGCGGTGGAGCATGTGGTTTAATTCGATGCAACGCGAAAAACCTTACCTACTCTTGACATACTTGGAAGCTCTTGTAATGAGAGCGTGCCTTTTGGAGCCAAGATACAGGTGCTGCATGGCTGTCGTCAGCTCGTGTCGTGAGATGTTCCGTTAAGTCGGATAACGAGCGCAACCCTTACCCTTATTTGCCAGCGATTCGGTCGGGAACTATAAGGGGACTGCCGGTGATAAACCGGAGGAAGGTGAGGACGACGTCAAGTCATCATGGCCCTTACGAGTAGGGCTACACACGTGCTACAATGGGGAATACAGACGGACGCTAAGCCGCGAGGTGGTGCTAATCCTATAAAGTTCTTCGTAGTCCGGATTGGAGTCTGCAACTCGACTCCATGAAGTCGGAATCGCTAGTAATCGCGAATCAGCATGTCGCGGTGAATACGTTCTCGGGTCTTGTACACACCGCCCGTCACACCATGGAAGTGGATTGCACCAGAAGTAGATAGTCTAACCTTAGGGAGGGCGTTTACCACGGTGTGCTTCATGACTGGGGTGAAGTCGTAACAAGGTAGCCGTAGGGGAACCTGTGGCTGGATCACCTCCTTAACGAAAAATGTGTTTTAAACGCCCACACGAGTAATCAAATATTGAAGTCTAATGTTATGTAAAATAAATGGTATGTAATTTTCTAGTGTATACATTTTGTATACATGAGATCACTGCAAATTAAAAAGTAATTAATATATTTTATTAAGTACTCTCAAAATGAAAAATAACCTTTTTAAGGTTATATGATCAAGTAAAGGAAGAGCACAAGGCGGATGCCTTGGCAGCATAAGGCGATGAAGGACGTGGTAACCTGCGATAAGCCTCGGGAAGTTGGTAAACAAATTTTGATCCGAGGATTTCCGAATGGGAAAACCCAATATACATAAGTATATTATCTTGTACTGAATACATAGGTACATGAGGCAAACCTAGGGAACTGAAACATCTAAGTACCTAGAGGAAAAGAAATCAATTGAGATTCCGGCAGTAGCGGCGAGCGAAATCGGAAAAGCCCTTAAGCTTATTTTAGTCCAGCAAAATATTCTGGAAAGTTTAGCCATAGTAGGTGATAGCCCTGTATGTGAAAGACTAATTTAAGTGAAATCGAGTAGGTCGGGACACGTGAAATCTTGACTGAATATGGGGGGACCATCCTCCAAGGCTAAATACTCTATGCTGACCGATAGTGAACCAGTACCGTGAGGGAAAGGCGAAAAGAACCCCGGCGAGGGGAGTGAAATAGAACCTGAAATCTTGTGCTTACAAGCAGTCGGAGCAGACTTGTTCTGTGACGGCGTACCTTTTGTATAATGGGTCAACGACTTAATTTCAGTAGCAAGCTTAACCAATTAGGGTAGGCGTAGGGAAACCGAGTCTTAATAGGGCGCTCAGTTGCTGGAATTAGACCCGAAACCGGGTGATCTATCCATGGCCAGTGTGAAGGTCGAGTAACATCGACTGGAGGCGCGAACCCACTTATGTTGAAAAATGAGGGGATGAGCTGTGGATAGGAGTGAAAGGCTAATCAAACCCGGAGATAGCTGGTTCTCTTCGAAAACTATTTAGGTAGTGCCTCGTGTATTACCATAGGGGGTAGAGCACTGTTTCGGCTAGGGGGTCATCCCGACTTACCAAACCGATGCAAACTCCGAATACCTATGAGTATGAGCACGGGAGACAGACTGCGGGTGCTAACGTCCGTAGTCGAGAGGGAAACAACCCAGACTGTCAGCTAAGGTCCCTAATTATGATTAAGTGGGAAACAATGTGGGAAGGCACAAACAGCTAGGAGGTTGGCTTAGAAGCAGCCACCCTTTAAAGAAAGCGTAATAGCTCACTAGTCGAGTCGGCCTGCGTGGAAGATATAACGGGGCTAAATCATAAACCGAAGCTACAGATCTTGTTTCAAGATGGTAGAAGAGCGTTCTGTAAGCCGCTGAAGGCAAGCTGTGAGGCGAGCTGGAGGTATCAGAAGTGCGAATGTTGACATGAGTAACGATCAAAGAGGTGAAAAACCTCTTCGCCGAAAAACCAAGGGTTCCTGTCCAACGCTAATCGAGGCAGGGTGAGTCGGCCCCTAAGGCGAGGGCGAAAGCCGTAGTCGATGGGAAACAGGTTAATATTCCTGTACTTTTTACAATTGCGATGGGGTGACGGAGAAGGTTAAGTCAGCACGGCGACGGTTGTCCGTGTTTAAGATTGTAGGCTGATATTTTAGGTAAATCCGGAATATTAAGGCTGAGAATTGACGACGACCACTTATTAAGTGGGAAGTGGCTGATACCATGCTTCCAGGAAAAACCTCTAAGCTTCAAATTGTAAGAAACCGTACCCTAAACCGACACAGGTGGTTAGGTCGAGTAGACCAAGGTGTTTGAGAGAACTATGGTGAAGGAACTAGGCAAAATAGCACCGTAACTTCGGGAGAAGGTGCGCCGCGTTTGGTGACAAGACTTGCTCTTAGAGCTGAACGTGGTCGAAGATACCAGGTGGCTGCGACTGTTTATTAAAAACATAGCACTCTGCAAACTCGTAAGAGGACGTATAGGGTGTGACGCCTGCCCGGTGCCGGAAGGTTAATTGATGGGGTTAGCTTAGGCGAAGCTCTTGATCGAAGCCCCGGTAAACGGCGGCCGTAACTATAACGGTCCTAAGGTAGCGAAATTCCTTGTCGGGTAAGTTCCGACCTGCACGAATGGCGTAACGATGGCCACACTGTCTCCACCATAGACTCAGTGAAATTGAATTCGCTGTTAAGATGCAGTGTACCCGCAGCTAGACGGAAAGACCCCGTGCACCTTTACTACAGGTTCACACTGGACTTTGACTTTATTTGTGTAGGATAGGTGGGAGACTTTGAAGCTGGGACGCTAGTCCTAGTGGAGTCGTCCTTGAAATACCACCCTTGTAAAATTGAAGTTCTAACCTAGGTCCATTATCTGGATCAGGGACAGTGTGTGCTGGGTAGTTTGACTGGGGCGGTCTCCTCCCAAAGAGTAACGGAGGAGTACGAAGGTATCCTCAGCACGGTCGGACATCGTGCACAGAGTATAAAGGCAGAAGGATGCTTGACTGCGAGATCGACGGATCGAGCAGGTAGGAAACTAGGTCTTAGTGATCCGGTGGTTCTGTATGGAAGGGCCATCGCTCAACGGATAAAAGGTACGCCGGGGATAACAGGCTGATACCGCCCAAGAGTTCATATCGACGGCGGTGTTTGGCACCTCGATGTCGGCTCATCACATCCTGGGGCTGGAGCAGGTCCCAAGGGTATGGCTGTTCGCCATTTAAAGTGGTACGCGAGCTGGGTTTAGAACGTCGTGAGACAGTTCGGTCCCTATCTGCTGTGGGCGTTTGGAGATTTGAGGGAAGCTGATCCTAGTACGAGAGGACCGGATTGGACGAACCTCTGGTGTTCCGGTTGTCACGCCAGTGGCATTGCCGGGTAGCTATGTTCGGAAAGGATAACCGCTGAAAGCATATAAGCGGGAAGCCTCTCCCAAGATGATATCTCCCAGAGACTTTATGTCTCCTAAAGAGTCGTCATAGACTATGACGTTGATAGGCAAGATGTGTAAGCGTTGTGAGGCGTTGAGCTAACTTGTACTAATAACTCGTGAGGCTTGATCATGTAACCTTAAGAAGGTTTGTATGAAATTCATAAATTTACAGTGATTGTAAAAATTACATACCAGTTTGCCTGATGACAATAGCAACTTGGTACCACCTGATCCCATTTCGAACTCAGAAGTGAAACGAGTTAACGCCAATGGTAGTGCAGGGTCTCCCTGTGTGAGAGTAGGAAATCGTCAGGCTTTTTTTATTTTAGGCTCTTAGTAATTACTAAGAGCCTTTTTTTATGTCTAGGTCTATAATTAATCAATGATTGTAGGTCTTACTGGTGGAATTGGTTCAGGAAAATCTGTTGCTGGAGATTTTTTTATTGAATTAGGAATCGACGTAATTGATGCAGATCATGTTTCAAAAAACATTCTTGATGATAATGAAAGCGCAAAAAAACTTTTCCTAGAACACTTTGGTGAAAAATTTATTGATAAAAATAACAATGTCGATAGAGCTCTTTTAAGAGATGAAATTTTTAAGAATGAAAATAAAAAAGAAGCACTTGAATCAATAATTCATCCACTTGTTCGAGAGGAAATCTTTAATTTTATAGAAAACTCAAATAGCGTATATAAAATCATAATGGTCCCATTAATTTACGAGACTAATTCACAAGATTTTTACGATAAAATTGTGGTTGTTGATTGTAAAGAGGAAAATCAAATTATTAGGGCAAGTAAAAGAGATAATAAAACAAAAAATGATATTATCAATATTATGAAAAATCAGGCTTCTAGTGACGAAAGAATGTCTATTGCAGACGAGGTTATCAAAAATGATTCATCATTGGATGATTTAAAAAAACAGGTAATAAAAGTCCATCAGAAATTATTAGGAATTAATATTGATGATTAAATGTCCAAGATGTGAACAACCGTGTTCCAATAGTAAACAAAATGAATATAGGCCGTTTTGCTCAGAAAAATGTAAATTAATTGACTTTGGTACATGGGCAAATGAAGAAAATATTATATCTAGGCCTGCTAAATCTGAAGACTTTTACGAAGACTAAAATATATCTAAGAAATTCTC
>CACCNJ010000019.1 GCA_902547295.1 uncultured SAR86 cluster bacterium
ATATACGTATATGCATGCTTTTTTACCAAAGACTCCACCAATTCGTGATTATAAAACTAAGGCAAAATCGTTATCTAATTTAACTAGAGTTGCTTCTGAACTGCCAAAACTGCTTTTAACCAATAAAGTTCAAACAACAATTAATAATTTAAAAAAAGAAGACTTTTCTATTGATGTTTTGATTAACAAAAAAAGTGATAAAGAAATTAATCTAGCAATGGCACATTTAAGTTTTATTGCGCATGCGTTCATCTGGGGTGGTCATAAACCTGAAAAAATCCTCCCAGAAGTAATAGCTAAGCCCTGGGTTAAATTAGCTAATTATTTAGAGAGGCCACCAATTTTAAGCTATGCAAGTTATTGCCTACATAATTGGTACAAAATTAATAAAAGCGAGCCAATATCTCTTGATAATGTTGCTTTGATTAATAATTTTCTTGGTGGTGTTGATGAGGATTGGTTTGTAACAGTTCATGTATGTATTGAGGATGCTGCCAGTGAAGCAATTGATGCAGCATATAAACTCTCTCGATTAGAAGAACATAATAAAAATAATGATTTTTTAAAATATTTACAAACAATTTCTAAGTCTCTAAAAAAGGTAAACTTTATATTTTCTAAAATGCCTGAAAAATGTGATCCTTATGTTTATTATCATAGAGTTAGGCCATATATATTTGGAACCAAAGATAATCCTGGCCTAAAGGAAGGTTTAATATATGAAAATCAATACAATAATAAACCTCAATTTTTTAGAGGTGAAACTGGTGCACAAAGCAGTATCATTCCTTTTTTAGATGGAGCTCTAGGTATATATCATTCAAATGACAATTTAAGACACTATTTAAATGAGATGAGAGATTATATGCCGACAAAACATAGAAAAATGATTGAATATGTTGAAAAAAAATCCTGCGCTAAAGAAATTATTTCAAGATCAAAAATTCTAATGAAAGAATATAATAGCTGTCTGGAAGAAATTAGAAAATTTAGAGCTCAACATTTGGAATATGCAGCTTCATACATACATAAGCAAGCTCAAATCAAAAATCCATTTGGAACTGGAGGATCAACAATTAGAGGTACTGGCGGAACACCATTTATGAAATACTTAAAAAAGCATAGAGACGAAACACAAAAACAAAAAGTCTAAGTTCCTTCTACAACTGCAAATAGCCTATTTGCAGATTGCTTAACATGGCTCAAAGCATCTTGATACTCTGAAGAATTGTAAGATTTAAGAGCATCATTATATGAATCAAATTGAACTATAACCGTTCTTTCATAACCAGAATTTTCAAATTCCTTTTGCTTACCACCTCTTACTAAAAATTTTCCATTAAATGATTCAACAACTTTTGTAGCTTTTTTTATATATTTCAAATATTCTTCTTGATTATTAATATTTGCTCTTACAATCCAATAACCTTTACTCATGTTATTTTCTTCTTAATCTCATTTCATGAAGTATTGGTTCAGTATAACCACTTGGTTGGTATTTCCCTTTAATGGCAAGTTCACATGCAGCTTTAAATGCAATGCCATCAAATGAGGGTGACATTTTACGATAATTAACATCGTTTTTATTTTGATTATCAACAACTCTTGCCATCTTTTTCATTATTTCTACAATCTCAACTTCTGAGCATAGTCCATGATGTAACCAATTTGAAATGTGTTGACTTGAAATTCTACAAGTAGCTCTATCCTCCATTAAACCTACATTATTTATGTCAGGAACTTTTGAACACCCAATACCTTGATCTACCCATCGAACAACGTAACCCAAGATTCCTTGGGCATTATTTTCTAGCTCTGCTGTAATTTCTTCATCTGTTGGCAATTCATTTTTTTTCATAAATGGAATCATAAGTAAATCATCTAGTTTTGCTTTTTCTCTTTTTAAAATTTTATCTTGCTCATCTTGAACTGATATTTGATGATAATGCATTGAATGGATTGTTGCCGCTGTTGGAGACGGCACCCATGCACAGTTAGCTCCTGCTTTAGGATGAACTGTTTTAGTTTTGTACATATCCAACATTTCATCTGGCATTGGCCACATTCCTTTACCAATTTGAGCATTACCTTTGAATCCAGTCTCCAAGCCAATATCAACATTCCAATTCTCATATGCATTAATCCATTTTTGCATTTTCATGTCTGCTTTTGTGACCATTGGTCCAGCTTCCATGCTTGTATGAATTTCATCACCTGTTCTATCAAGAAATCCTGTATTAATAAAAATTACTCTATGTTTTGCAACCTCTATACATTCTTTTAAATTTACTGTTGTTCTTCTTTCTTCATCCATTATTCCTAATTTGACAGTGTTTTCAGGCAAATCAAATATTTTTTCTATTTCAGAAAATAAATCGCAAGTAAATTGAACTTCTTCTGGTCCATGCATTTTTGGTTTTACAATATAAATACTTTTTGTCTTTGAGTTCTTGTAAACTCCATTACCGATAATGTCATGAATGGCAATACATATTGTAAAGAATGCATCAATAATTCCTTCATGCACTTCATTGCCTTTCTTATCTTTGATCGCTGGATTTGTCATTAAATGGCCAACATTTCTCACCAGCATGAGACTTCTTCCAGGAAGTAATATCATTTTTCCATTTTTTAGTAAATATTTTCTATCAGGATTAAGTTCTCTTGTAATAAACTGACCGCCTTTATCAAATGATCTTTTTAAATTTCCTTTCATTAAGCCTAGCCAGTTTCTGTAAACAATTATTTTATCTTCTGCATCAACAGCAGCCACAGAGTCTTCACAATCCTGAATTGTAGTAACAGCAGATTCCATTAAAATGTCTTTTATACCTGCCTTATCATCTTGACCTATTGGATGCGATCTATCAATCTGTATTTCAAAGTGAAGATTATTGTTTTTAAATAGTAGTCCATATGCTCCCTCACCTTCATCTTTATAACCAACATATTGGTCAATATCCTTTAAATTTACTTTATTTCCATCCTCTAATTTCATTGATAGTTCGCTATCAATGAATTGGAACTTAATAACCTGATCATATGAGCCTGACTGCATTGGTATTGTTTCATCGAGAAATTTTTTAGCAAATTTTATTACTTTATCGCCTCTTATTGGGTTATAACCCCCCTCTCTTACAGCACCATCCTCTTCAGTAATAATATTTGTTCCATATAAAGCATCATAAAGACTTCCCCATCTTGCATTTGCAGCATTTAAGGCAAATCTTGCATTCATGACAGGTACAACCAATTGAGGACCAGCAATCTTTCTAATCTCTGGATCTACATTCCAAGTCTTAATCTTGAAATCATCTGCTCTAGGATATAAATAACCAATATCACTTAAAAAATTTTTATATTCATCTAAATTGAATTTATTATTTCTGTTTTGAATGTGCCAATCATTAATTTTTTCTTGCATTTCACTTCTTTTAATTAATAGATCTTTATTTCGATTAGAAAACTTCTCAACAAGATTTTCAAAAGAGCTCCAAAAATAATGGGGTGAAATATTTAGACCAGGCAGAACTTCATTTTTTACGAAATCTTCAAGGGATGAAGATATTTTTAAATTAACTTCTTTAGCAGAATGTTTAGAAGGTCTAAAAAATTTCGAAAAGAGATTCATTTTTGAATTATAACAATTTCAATAAATATACCAATTATAAATAATTTACTTTTTTAACATCGATGTTACATCATATGACCATATTTGATTGGTTTGGTTTTTAATAACGTTAGTATATTTCATCAATATGTTTCTTAAATAAACCAAGAATGGATTACTTAAGTGATTTAACTTACCTTGATTTAAAGATTTGTTATAAATTGACTGAACTCTATTTATTCTGAATTTATTATATTCATTTTGTGCTTTTGGTAAGTCGTTGTTATATTTACTCAACATATAACCATATGTATAGGCATCCTCCAAGGACATACAAGCACCTTGTCCAATAAAAGGAACCATTGGATGAGCAGAATCTCCAAGATAAGAAATATTCTTATCAATTAGAGTTGTTGTATTTGGTCGAATGTATACTCCCCATTTGTAAACACCATCATTTTTTTTAATAGATTGATATCTATTTGATATGGAATGAGGCACTTCAGTTAATAAATCCTCAAGGGTGCCTTCTTGTTTCCAGGATTCTATTTCTTTATTTTTACTTTTAATAGCTGCAACAAGACTGATTCTTTTTTTATCAATCGGATATGTAACAACATGAAAATTTGCGCCAAGATAAAAATGAATATTTTCTTGATCGGATTCAAATATTGTTCTCCAAACATAATATCCACTATATTTTGGCTTATCAAATGAAGTAGATAATATACTTTGACAAGTTGATTTTATTCCATCACAGGCGGCGATATGACCGACACGATATATGTTGTTATTAGAAAAATAAATTTTATTTCTGTCTTGATTGATATCTTGTAACTCATGATTAAAAAAAATCTCTCCTTTTAAAGATAGGTAATTATCTAATAAAACTTTATATAAGTTTTTTCGAGATGCGGTAGTAACATCAATTGAAATATTATTAATTACATTATTATTTGAAAAAAAAATAGCCTTATTCGGTTGCCTAGAAACATTATTAAAGGCTTCCAGAACATTCAGATAATCTAAAACCCTTAATCCATTCGATGAGATAGATATGCCAGCTCCTTGTTCTTTAACATTATTAGATTTTTCAAAAACAACGCATGGAATATTGTTGACTTTTAATATATTTCCAAGTGCTAATCCAGCTATCCCAGCTCCGAT
>CACCNJ010000020.1 GCA_902547295.1 uncultured SAR86 cluster bacterium
AAAAATAAGATTATTCTTACATTGCCAACAAGAATTTCGAAATGGAAAGGGGTTGATAGCTTTATTGAGTTAATTTCTAGATTAGATGGTAATGTTTTTCATGGTTTGATTGTAGGGCCAACTTCAAATTCTAAACTAAGATATTTAAATTCCCTTAAAAAGAAAATTTCAGAACTTGGCATTAATAAAAGTATAACGTTTACTGGTTCAAGAAATGATATTAGCAATATTTATAAAATATCTGATATTGTTTTTAATCTTTCTGTTGATCCTGAACCATTTGGAAGAACAACTATAGAAGCAATAAGTTGTGGAGCAAAATTTATAGGTTGGGATCATGGAGGAACAAAAGAAATACTTGAAGAATTATTTCCGAACGGCTTAGTTCCTCTTGGAAATGTTAATGCTCTAGAGGAGAAAGTAATAAAAGTATCTGATAAAAACTACCTCACTCCAAAAGAAAATGTTTTTACCTCTGAAAGAATGACTAATGAAACTATAAACCTATATCATCAGCTATTAAGCACAGAGTAATAAATTTTTTGTATTTCATTAATTTTCTTTTCAATGGAGTATTCTTTTGTAACGAAATCAAAAATAGCTTCTTGATTCAGTATATCTATATTATCTACATATTTTTCTAGAAGTTTTTGTAAGGATTTTTGATCATTTTTGTTAGCTAATAATTCTTGAGGAAGAATATTGCTCATATGTCCTACATTTGTTGAAAGCACAGGAACTTCAAGAAATAGAGCTTCTAGAGCTACTCTTGGTCCTCCCTCGTCCCTTGATGAAACGATTAGAACAGAAGCATCTTTGTAATAATTTATAAGATCTTCTCTTTTGATGTTCTCAAGTATTTTTATTTTCTTCGAAAGTCCATATCTTTCTATAAGTGACATCAAGTTTTCTTTTTCTTTACCTGATCCAATTATTAAAAGTTCCTTATCAATGTTTTTCCATGATGAAATTAAAAGGTCAAAACCTTTAATTTTTTCTAGTCTTCCTATTGCTAAAGCATATTTATGTTTTTTAGTTTGAAATTTAGATAAGTTTGGATACCACCAATTTGAAACAATCTCTGCATTATTTTTGATATCTTGTATGGCTATTTCACTAACTCCAATTACAAAGTCAGGTTTTTCAAAGATGGACTTATTTTTTTTAATGCCATGAACTGTAGATATGTGCTTATAATCATTTTTCTTTATGCGTGAAATTATTGCAGTTGTTTTAGCTCCATGGGTATGAACAATGTCTGGATTAATTCTTTTTAATAATTTTTTTATTTGATATTTACCTACTAGAGATCTTCTTCCATAATTTTTAATTTTGAAAATTTCAATATTCTGATTAAATTTATGTGCAATAGACTCATTACAAATAAGAATAGGATTTTTTAAAAGATTATTTGATAAGAGTTCGTCTACATGCTGCTCAATTCCAGCAAAAGCTTCACTCATAACAAAATGAACTGTTTTCATATTAGTTGTAATAATTTATATGAAATTTTTTCAACTTCAGCATAAATTTCATTATGAATATTTTGTTTTTGAAGCCTCATTTTAGACACACCATCTGTGATATCACTACAATCAATAAAACCAATTTTTTTATTTTCAACAAGACTATCAATGACTTTTACTACCTTATTTGAGTTTCTAATTTTTTTCATATCCATTAGGTATGTTTTACCTTTGCAAGAGAGACTTTCAAAAACCATATTAACGCTATCCCTAGATATCAATTTAGAGTTTGCTTTTTTTAAAGTTGTTTCAAAATCACTTGAGCCATGATTGAAATCAAAAAACTTAATATTATTGTATATATCTTGTAATGACTTTAATTTTTCATTTGTAGAGGGGGGCGTTCTTCTTGAATTAAATATATAACAATTTTTATTTGGATGAACAGATATAAAATAATTAATTTGAGCAATGATATGGTCTTCATCAAAATAGTAATGTTTATTTTTACCACCAACCGCAATTAAAACTATATTTTCATCAGTCTCACTATCTGATACTTTTGCAATTGATCCCTCAAAGAAAATAACATTATCAGTTTTTTTAAATTTGCCTCTATCATGATTGGGAGCACAAATAAGATCAAACTTGTCTTTGTTGAAAGTAGGAGAAAGAATCGCTACTGATTTTGTATCCCCCTTTTGATTTTTTTTAGTGTCTAATATTAATGAGTAAGTTTTATGACCAGCTCCAATGATTAGATCGTATTTTTTTTCTTCAACGTTTTCTAAATATGTGAAAAAGGGAAAAAACCCTTTTACAAGTCTCTCATCAATATGTAGATCAATTTTCTTGGAAATTTCATCAAGTAGATTTTTTACTTGCTTTTCATGTCCAATATTATTGTCCTTAACCCATAAAATGTTCATGTAAGTTAATTATACATTGGATAAAGTGCTCAATATTGGTTAACCTAAAAATATGGATGAAAAGAAAACTATTAAATCAATAGCAACAGCACTGGTATCTCAATACGGAGATGACGCTCAAACTGTTGCTATGTTGAGGGCTGCAGAATTCGCAGCAGAACTTAACAATGATGAATGGGTAAAGTGGGAAAAGGTTATCAAAGAAATTGAAGGATTGGACAATCAATCAATTTTAGATGGATAAATTATGTTTATTTAAAAAGCAGGAAATCTATAAAGTATGAAATTTAAAAAGTTTTTTAAGGATAATACAAATACTTTAATATCTTGTCTGGGTGCTTTTTTATGTATTTTTTTTATATCCTATTTTAACTCTATTGATGAAACAAATATTTGGTTGATACCCCCATTTGGAGCAAGTTTGGTATTGGTTATGGCTGTGCATGATAGCCCATTAGCCCAGCCAAGAAATGTCTTTTTTGGTCATATTCTCTCAGCTTCATCTGGTGTTTTAATGTTTTATTTTTTGGGTAATTCGCCTATTTCAATATCATTAGCGTTATCTTTTGCAATATTTCTGATGATAATTACTAAAACTATTCACCCACCAGCAGGCGCTAATCCTATAATTGCAATTTTGGGAGCAAAAACTATTGAATTC
>CACCNJ010000021.1 GCA_902547295.1 uncultured SAR86 cluster bacterium
GTATTAGATATAGCAATCATATGATCAACTTTAGACATTACCTGACTGTAAACTGGTGTACTGTATAAGCCATGAAATGTCGATATTAGAATTGGTTTTTTTATCAATCCTTTAAAAGCATAAAAATTTATCCATGCTGGCATTCTAGATCTTACATGAACAATATCAGGTTTTTCCTCTTCATATACAGTTCGTAAATTCTTAGATAATAGTAATGAAAATAAGCTTTTTTTATGAATTGGTATTTTAATGTGCCTCGCACCATCTTTAACAATATCATGTTCAAATAATCCTCCATTTGAAATAACAATAGATTCATGACCTCTTTGGACTAGTGCGCTTGAAAAATCTTTTGTTCCCCTCTCAACACCTCCAATATTTAACTCTGGTAAAAGCTGAATTACTTTAAGTTTACTCATATCTTAAAGAGACAGCTGGATCTAATTTAGCTGCTCTTCTTGCAGGCCATATACCAAAGAATAAACCTACAAGTGCTGAAAATGTTATCGACCCTATAATTGCACTGAAAGGCATGGAGAAAACCCAGTCATTTATGGATGTAAATAGAAAGAGTAATGATGTTGCTATTATAATGCCTAATATTCCACCTAAAATACATAAAAGAACAGCCTCTATTATGAATTGCATCATTATAGATTTTTGAGTTGCGCCAAGGGCTTTTCTTAATCCAATTTCACGAGTTCTTTCTGTAACTGATACAAGCATTATATTCATAACACCAATTCCACCTACAATTAAACTTATACCAGCTATGCCAGCAATTAAAGCCGTAAATATACCAGTTGCTTGTCTTCGCAAGTCAGAATATTGACTCCAGTCATTGATTCTAAAATCATTATCGCCTCCAGGTCCAATATCATGCTTCTGTCTGAGAATTTGTTCAATTGTCATCATGACGTAATCAACATTGGTTTCATTTGAAATTCCAACGTTAATCCATCCAAGTCTATCAGTTCCAAATATTCTCTGAGATGCTGTTAAAAGAGGTACATATAAATCGTCATCTGGATTTTGCCAGCCAGTAGACCCTTCTTCTTTAAGGATTCCAATTACTTTATATGAAGTACCTGCAACAAGTATTTCATTATTTAATAACTGTCTTGCTGATGTTTTTAATTCACCAGGCACTTTCGAGCCAACAATGATCACCCTTTTTCTTCCTAAATTTTCTTTTTCAGTAAATATTCGTCCTTGGCCTATTTCAAAACCTCTCACTTTAAAATTTATTGGTAAATATCCATTAATATTCCCACTGATATTTGAGTTTCGAAATTTAATTTGCCGATTACCATTCATTGCTGGAGCAATCATCCAGTTATGTTCTGTATTCTCAGCCAATGCTTCTGCATCTTTTATCACTAGAGGATTAAAACCTTGGGAAACACCGCCTCTTTTTCGTTGACTTGGAAATATTGATAGAGTTCTAGGGCCTAGATCATCAATACTAGCCTCTAATGCTTTTTCAGCACTTGATCCAATTCCAATTACTGTAATGACAGCAGCAGTTCCAATAATTATTGCTAGTGCGGTTAAGAATGATCTAACGCCATTAGTTTTGATTGACGACACTGCAGATTTTATAGATTCTTCAACTAACATTATCCAATACTAAATGTGGCATTTACTCTTTCTTTAAAACGGCTTTGGTAATCAAAAAGACTTTTACTCGGAAGAATATAAACAACGTCTCCTTTGGACAATCCTTCAATTATTTCGACATTATATAAATCAGATACACCAACTTTTACCCATGAGAGATTAGGACCTTTTTTTGAATCTTTAATAACAATAAATCTATCAAAGTTTTCTCCTTCAACTTTTTCTTCTAGAAATGTATCAATTTCGCCCTTATCAATATCTAAAACTGCAGCGGCTGTGTAAATATCTTTTCTGGTTCTAAGTGACATTGTTGGAACACTTAAACTGACATCCTTTTTTAAAATTTGTATTACAACATCTGTGTTCATTCCAATTAACAAAAGATTTTCTTTATTATCTATATCAATTAGTACAGGGAATGTAGTAACATTTTGTTGAACATAAGCCTTTGGTTCAATTTTAGAAACTGTTCCAATAAATTCTTTGTCTCTATACGCAGCAACTTTAATAGATACCTCTTGACCAATTTTTACTTTTCCAACGTCTATCTCATCTACTAAAGCTCTTACCCTAACTTTAGATAAGTCAGCCATTGTCATTATTATACTTCCCTCACCAAAGGCAGATGTTGGCGATGAAATAACCTGTCCAACTTCAACAGGCCTTGATATTACTGTCCCATCTATTGGAGACTTCACTACAGTATCATCTAAAGCAATTTTTGCATTCTCATATGATACTTCGTTCCTTACTAAAGTTGATTTAGCCTGAGCAAAATTTTCTTTAATATCCTCAAAATCTTTATCAGATATACTAGAATTTCTGTGAAGTTCAATTCCTCTCTCGTATTGTGATTCTGCATTTAATAGACGGACCTTTGCAGCCTCAAGATCAGATTCCGTCTGATCAACAATATTATTAGCAGTTCTTTGATCAATTTTAGCTAACATAAAGCCTTTATCAATAAAATCTCCGACTTCAGCTCCTAGAAAAAGTACTTCACCAGATGCCTTGGATTTAATTTCAACTGATGAAATGGCCTCAATGACACCAGATGCGTCTATTGATACTTCAAGTTTTTGTGGAGTTGTCTGTTCCTTTTTATAGAACTGGGTTTGTTTATCTTCACC
>CACCNJ010000022.1 GCA_902547295.1 uncultured SAR86 cluster bacterium
TATCACTTTTATAAACCAGGGTGTAATCAATTAATGTGTTGATTTTTGGCATTGCAGATAGAGCGGTTGCCATGCCTCCAATTTTTGGAATGAGTAGATTCTGATAAGGCGATTCTTGTAATTTATGTTTTTCTTTTGTAAATCTTGTTCCCTCAGCATAACTAAATATGGTAGATGGAGATCTTAGAAAACGTTTGCAAGATTTAAGAGTATTTTCATAATCTTTTGTTCTTAGGGAGGGATCTTTCTCTAAGTCCTCTTTTGAATGCCTATTTACAAAAGGCATGTTTAATGTCTTGTTCGCTAAAAAAACAAAAGGTATCCACCACAACTCTTTTTTCATAAAAAATTTTAAAAGAGGAATCTTATAATTTGCAGCAACTAGCAATACAAAAATATCTGCCCATGATTGATGATTCGACATGGCCATGTACCATTCATCTAGAGCAAACTCTTTATTCTTTTCAATTAATTTAATGTTGTCACCATGCATGATAAGCATAATAATCTTTAGACCATAAACAGTGGTGTCTCCAATGAAGTTTGATACTTTACTGAGATGAATTTTAAATGCTTTTATAGGAATTATTGCTCTTGGTATATTAATTATTGCAAGAGTACCAAACCCTAATATAAGCTCTGATAATATTAAAATAAACGTAATTAAACCAATTAAAATTGATTTGATTGTCCTCACCACTATATAAAGACCCTCTAAAAACCGCTTAAGTTTGCATACCTCTCAGTATGATACTTTGCACTACCAAAAATCTGTTCAGTAACTCTAGCTCTTTTGAGAAAGAAGCCGATATCATATTCATCAGTTACTCCAATACCACCATGCATCTGAATTGCTTCGTTGGATACTAAGTGGAGAGTTTCTCCTGCAACTGTTTTTGAAAGACTAGATAGTCTTTGAAGTTCATTTGAATTTTCATCAGCTGCTCTCATAGCTGCTAATACTGAAGATTTTGTTAATTCTATCTCACAAAACATTTCAGCAGCTCTATGTTGCAGCGCTTGAAAAGAACCTATCAATGCACCAAATTGTTTTCTTTGCTTTAAATAATCCAGAGTTATTTCAAAGGCGGATTCTGCATTTCCAAGCATTTCAGCAGACATAGCAATTCTCCCAATATCCAGAATGCTCTCAACAGTTTCTCCTGCAGTTTCAAGATCTCCTAGTAGCGATGACTTATCAACACTCACATCATTAAAATATATATTTGCATAGTTTCTAGAATCTGCCATATCAAGTTTTTTTGCTTCAATACCAGATTGATTCGAATCCATAATAAATAAAGATAAACCTGTTGAATCACCCTTTGAACCAGATGTTCTTGCTAGAACAATTAGAAGATCAGCGCTGGCTCCATCAATAACAAATATTTTTTTACCACTTAAAGTGAAACCCGAGTTACTTTTTTTAGCAATTAATTCAGTTGCATATGGGTCATGATGACTTGTTTCATCTACAGCAAGTGCTGTAGTGATTTCTCCATTTACAATTTTAGGCAGATAATTATTTTTCTGTTCATCATTTCCAAACTTAGAAATAGCATAAGCACCTAAAACACCTGTTGCAAAAAGTGGAGAGGGCGTTAGTGTTTTTGCACACTCTTGTAATATGACACCAATACCGGTAACTCCATAATTAGAACCACCAAATTCTTCAGGAATTAATATTCCAGGCCAGCCAAGTTTTACCATTTCTGACCAAATATCTTTATCCCATAATTTAGGATCATTATTATCTCTCAAGGATCTAAAATGTGATATTGGAGATCTTTCTTCAGCAAAGCTTTTTGCAGTATCTTTAAGGAACTGTTCCTCTTCTGATAGTACTAATTTCATCTGAGATTATTAACTTGGAAGTCCTAGTACTCTTTTAGAAATTACATTAAGTTGAACCTCTGAGGTTCCACCTTCAATTGAGTTTCCTTTAGTTCTTAGCCAAGCTCTTGTTAGATTCTTATCGTTATCATCAAATTCGTCACCGTCCCACGCAACTCCATTAATCCCTGAAGCGGCTACCATAAGCTCATGCCTTCTTTTATTATGTTCTGTTCCATAAAGTTTAAACATAGACGCCGTTGCACTTGCCTTACCTCCCTCATCTCCAGCTCTTTTTAAAGTAAGACCAAAAGCATGCTCTTTAATCTTATGTGATGATATTTCAGATCGGTAAAAGCCATTGCTAATTTTCCCATTTTCTTCACCAAGATGCTTTTTAGCAATTGATACAATATCTCTTTTACTACCCATACCAGCAGCAAGACCAAAATTTGAAATGAAGGCTCTTTCATGTTGTAAAAGTTTTTTTGCAATAGTCCAACCAGCATTTAACTCACCTATTAAATTTTGTTTTGGCACCTCAACGTTATCAAAAAATGTTTCACAAAATGGAGATTTTCCTGATATAAGTGTAATAGGCTTTGTGCTAACTCCTTTGGTAGCCATATCTATTAACAAAAAACTTATACCATCATGTTTTGGTTCTTTAGGACCTGTTCTTACTAATGCGAATA
>CACCNJ010000023.1 GCA_902547295.1 uncultured SAR86 cluster bacterium
CTTGTTTTTATAAGTAAGATTAATGTATAAACCTTTTTCTTAGGTAAATATTATGAAATTGGCAGGAAATGACATATTAATTCAGTCTCTTATAGAGGAGGGAGTTGAATATATTTTTGGTTATCCTGGGGGTGCAGCTCTTCACATATATGATTCAATTTTTAAGCAAAAAGAAATGGAACACATTCTTGTTAGGCATGAACAAGGCGCTACTCACGCTGCTGATGGTTATGCAAGAGCAACAGGAAAGCCAGGAGTAGTTTTAGTTACCTCTGGTCCTGGTGCGACCAATGCTATAACTGGAATAGCAACTGCATTTATGGATTCTATTCCAATGATTGTTATATCAGGCCAAGTTGCAAAACATCTTATAGGAACTGATGCATTTCAAGAAACTGATATGATTGGTATTTCACGTCCGATTGTAAAGCATAGCTTCACTGTCGATAGTGCAGAAAATATTCCAGAAATTGTTAAACAAGCCTTTCATATTGCAACTTCTGGAAGACCTGGCCCTGTTGTAATAGATGTTCCTAAAGATACCACTGCGCCAGATAAGTTATTTGAATTTAAATATCCTAACGATGTAGATATCAGATCTTATAAACCACCAATTGATCCTGATCCAAATCAAATTGAAAGAGCTGTAGATGCAATCATAGAATCAAATAAACCTGTTATCTATGCTGGAGGTGGTGCAATAAACAGTAATGCCTCTGAAGAGCTTATTCGATTAAATGAAATCATAGATTTTCCAGTCACCAATACACTTATGGGTCTAGGTGTTTATCCTGCAACTCATGAAAGATTTATGGGAATGCTTGGCATGCACGGTACATACCAAGCAAATATGGCAATGCATAATGCTGATCTAATAATTGCAATTGGAGCAAGATTCGATGACAGAATTACTAATACACCAAAATTATTTGCTCCTAATGCAAAAATAATACATTTAGATGTTGATTACTCATCAGTATCTAAAATTATTGAGGCAAACATTGCAGTATTTGGTCAAGTCAAGAACTCATTATTAGAAATGATTAAATTATTAGAAGTTAAAAAAGAATTAATTGACCCAAAAAAGATACTCCCTTGGAAAAAACAAATCGCTGATTGGAAATCACAACATGGTTTAAATCATGAAATGTATTTATCTGAAACTGACGATAAACCAATAATGCCACAAGCAGTTGTTCAACATATATACAACATTACAAAGGGAAAAGCATTTATTACTTCTGATGTAGGACAACATCAGATGTTTGCCGCTCAGTATTATCATTTCGATGAACCAAGAAAATGGATCAATTCTGGAGGTTTGGGAACAATGGGCTTTGGTTTACCTGCTGCTATGGGAGCAAAACTTGCACACCCAAATGATGAAGTAATTTGTATTACAGGCGAGGGTAGTATTCAAATGTGTATTCAGGAATTGTCTACTTGCACTCAATATAACTTACCTATAAAAATAATTAATATTAACAATGAGGCTCTTGGTATGGTTAAACAATGGCAAGACATGAATTATGGTGGACGCCATTCAGCTAGCACTTATCAGAGCTCATTACCTAACTTTGTTGAACTAGCAGAATCATATGGACATGTTGGAATAAAAATTGAAAAAAACTCTGAATTAAAAAGCGGACTTGAGAAAGCACTCTCTATGAAAGATAGATTAGTATTTGTAGATGTTTATGTTGATCCTAACGAGCATGTATATCCAATGCTTGTTGCGCCAAATGGTAGTCTAAAAGATATGTGGCTAGATAAAGAGACTAAAACATGATTCAAAGAAAACTGTCGATAATTCTTGAAAATAAACCAGGATCTCTTGTTAGAGTGGTTGGCTTATTTCACCAGAGAGGATATAACATTGAAAGTCTCCATGTTGATCCAGTTGAAGATTTAAAAGAGTATAAATTTGTAGAAGATAAACTTAATATCAAGTTAAAAGTGGGTGAAGTATCTCATTTGATAATTGCGACGACGGTGAATGATAATTTGCTTCGACAAATTTTAAGACAAATAAATAAATTAATTGATGTATTAATTGCAGAGGAAGTTAAATGAAAATTTTTTATGATGATGATGCAAATATTGAAATAATTCAAAAATTGAAAGTATCTATTGTAGGTTATGGATCTCAAGGTCATGCGCATGCAAATAACCTAAGTGACTCTGGTGTTGATGTTACTGTCGCACTTAGAGAAGGTTCATCCTCTTGGGAAAAAGCAGAGGAAGCTGGTTTAACAGTCATGCCTGTTGATGAGGCAACAAAAGATGCAGACCTTGTAATGATTCTTGCTCCTGATGAGTTTCAGAAACGAATTTATGAAAAGAGCATCAAGCCTAATTTAAAAAATGATGCAATTCTAGCCTTTGCTCATGGATTTAACATTCATTTTAAAAAAATTATTCCTAATGAAACAAACAGCGTTATCA